>NZ_JBEZJI010000083.1:0-31817 GCF_040649435.1 Actinomadura sp. NPDC048955 | reverse complement strand
GCTCCACTTCTACAATCACCACCGCGCCCACTCCGCCATCGGAGACCAGCCACCGATCACCCGGCTGACCAACCTCCCTGGACATCACACCTAGGCGAAGCGGCTGCTCGGCACGGGGCCGGGGGAGCGCACCATGTCCCTCGGCCCGGTGAGCCAGTGGCCGGCGACCGTCCGGACGAAGCCCGCCAGACGCTCGTCGGGGTCCGGCGGCGCGCCGTCGTCGCCGTCGTCCGGCAGGGGCTCGGCGGCGACGATCTCGGCGGCCAGCTCCTCCTCGGGGCGCTCGTCGGGCGGGGCGGTCTGGGTCTCCCCGCCGGGCGTGACCCGCAGCTGCTCGCCCCAGGGCGCCACCGCGACCTGGTGCAGGAATCCGGCGACGTCGGCGCTCACCACGGGCGGGTCGGTCCAGCAGGACGCGTGCTCGAACAGCACCTGCCCCTCGGCCCGCTCCCGCAGGCCGTCCGCGTCCGTCTCGTTCAGGTCGTAGGCGACCACGAGCGCGCCGGCGCGGCCCGGGTCGAACGGCTCGGCGGGCAGCCCGAGCAGTCGTGCCGCCGCCAGCCCCAGGACGCGGCTCGACCGGTCGGGCAGCAGGCCCACCGACGCGGGACGCCGCCCCGCCGCGTCCAGGACCAGCCGCAGCCGGTCGAGGGTCCGCCTGCACAGGGCGAAGCTGTCGGAGGTGTAGGCGTAGCGGCCCGTCATGCCCTCGTCGAACCCGTACGGCGAGATCGTCGCGAGGACGCCACCGCCCAGCGCGAAGTGCCAGCCCCGCAGGTCCCGGGAGTCGAGCGGGCCGGCGGCCCGCGCCCGCGCGAGCATCCGCGCGAGCCGGTCGCGGGCCGGGGCCCAGTCCCCGTCCGGCGCGGGCAGCCGCGCCGCCTCGCGGGCCGCGCGGTCGAGGTCCCCGGAGAACAGCGCGTTGTAGGCCAGCAGGTACCGGGCGGGCCACGGGTCCAGCGCGTCCACGCGCGGTTCCAGGGCCGTGACGGCCTCGGCGTGCCGGTTCTCGCGTTCCAGCGCCGACACGAGCTCCATGAGCAGGACGGGCTCGTCCGGCATCATCTCCAGGGCGCGCCTCAGCGCCGGGATCGCCAGGAAGGCGACGCCGCGCTCGACGCAGGCGAAGCCGAAGTCGTAGAGCTGCTGCGGCTCCTGCCGGGCGGCCAGCGCCGCGGCCGCCTCGCGCATGTCGTCGAAGCCCGACAGTGCCGCCGCGCCCTCCATCAGCCGCGCGACCTCGCCCGGCTCCATCGCCTCGGCGTTGAACCGCAGATGCCGGATCAGTCCGGCGATGTCGCCGCTTTCCAGAAGTGCCCGCGCGTCGTTCATGGGCGGCCACGGTAGCGCCGGCCGCCCGCGCCGATCACCCGGTTTTCGCGCTACCCGACCGCCGCCAGCGCCCGCAGGACGTCCGCGACGAGGTCGCCGGTGTCCTCGACGCCGGCCGAGAAGCGCACGAAGCCGGGCGGGACGGCGTCGCCGCCCCACCGGGCGCGCCGCTCGGCGGAGCTGTGCACGCTGCCGAAGCTGGTGGCCTGCATGACGAGCCGCAGCGAGCCGAGGAACCGCTCGGCGGCCGCCTCGTCCCTCAGCGCGAACGACACGACGCAGCCGAACCGGCGCATCTGCCGGGCCGCGACCGCGTGGGACGGGTCGTCCTTCAATCCCGGATACCTGAGCCCGGACACGTGCGGATGCCCGCGCAGCGCCTCGGCCACGGCCAGCGCGTTGGCCGCCTGCCGGTCCAGCCTCAGCTGGAGCGTGGCGAGCGACCGGTGCGCAAGCCACGCCTCCATCGGCCCGGGGATCGCGCCCACGGTCCTGCGCCAGACCCGGACCGCTTCCGCCAGGCCCGGGTCGCGGGTCGCGACATGCCCGAGCAGCAGGTCCCCGTGCCCGGTCAGCGCCTTGGTGTCGCTGGCGACGGAGAAGTCGGCCCCGAGGTCCAGCGGGCGCTGCCCGAGCGGGGTGGCGAGGGTGTTGTCCACCGCCACGAGCGCGCCCTCCCGGTGCGCGGCCTCGGCGACCCGCCGGACGTCGCACACGTCCAGGTCCGGGTTCGACGGGGTTTCGAGCCAGACCAGCCGCGCCCCCTCCAGCAGCCCGATCTGGGCGTCGCCGGCGGTCGGGCCCATGCGGACCACCGCCCCGTACGACTCCAGGCGCTCCCTCAACGCCCGGGTCGTGTGATAGCAGTCGTCGGGCAGGACCACGACGTCGCCGGACCGGACCTGCGACAGCAGCACGGCCGCGACCGCCGCCATCCCCGAGGAGAACGCGACGGCCTCCGCCCCGCCCTCCAGCTCGCCGATCGCCCGCTCCAGCAGCGTCCACGTCGGGTTGGACTCGCGCCCGTAGGTGTAGGGCCCGCTCGCCTCCCCGGCCAGGTGGTAGTGCGCCGCGAACACGGGCCCGGGCAGGGCCGGGGCGAAGTTCTCCGCCTCCGGCCGCCCGGCGCCCACGGCCAGCGTCCCGTCCCCGATCTCCATGCGCGCCCCTTCCTCGCGGTCCGGCCTCCCATCGTTCCACCTGCGGATTCGGGCGGCCGAACCGCTCAGGGGTGTCTCTTGCGGGGACGCCTCCCACACCCCTCAGGTGCGGCGGAGGGAGTCGGCTATGCCGCGAGCCGTCTCCGACTCCGCGATGCGGCCCAGGCGCTCCAGCGCGTACGACTTGTTGTAGTGGTCGTTCCAGGAGTCCGGGCCGTTGTCGATGGCGTAGTCGATGGCGGGCAGGGCCTCCTCGTACCGGCCGAGCTTGACGAGCGCCGCGCCCTTCACGCTGTGCGCGCTCGCGAGGTCGTAGCGGCCCGCGCCGACGGCGCCGCCCGACGCGAGGAGGGTGATGGCGCGGTCCACGGCGGCCAGGGCCTCGGCGTCCCGCCCGGCGTCCATGAGGATGATCGCCCGGTTGATCTGCGGCGCGGGGTAGTCCGGCCGCAGGGCGATCGCCCGGTCGTAGGCCGCGACCGCGTCGGCGGCGCGCTCCGCCGCCAGGAGCGTCCGTGCCCGCTCGAAGTGGGACACCACGTCGGACGGATCGAGCTGGAGCGCCCGTTCGAACGCGGCCAGGGCCTCGGCGTGCCGTCCCGTCCCGGAGAGGGCGATGCCGCGCGCGCGGTGCGCGGCGGTGTACTCGGGGCGGAGGCGGACGGCCTCGTCCAGCTCCCGCACGGCGTCGCCGAGGCGCCCGGACTCGATGTCGCGCACGCCCCGGTCGTGGTGCTCGGCCGCGGCCGGGCGGGCGCGGCCGCTCATCTGCTCCAGCCGCGCGCCGGGGACGAGCTTGCCCCCGCAGGACGCGCAGCGCGGCGCGCGGAGCCGCGAGCGGGACGCGTGGCACCGGTCGCAGAAGTTGCTCCCGCAGAAGTCGCAGATCATGAACTCGGCGGCGAAGCCATCGGGGTCCTGCCGCGCCACCGGGTTGCCGCCCGGCACCTTGGACACCGAGATGAGGCGCGAGCAGGCCCACCCCGAACAGCTGAGGAGCATGATGCGTTCCCTTCAGAATGCGTAGTCCCAGTCGAGTTCCCAGACGCGCGTTCCCTGGTCCCGGGTTCGCGTGATCGCGACACGAAGGTCGGCGCTGAGCCCGGCCCATTCGATCGCGGCGGTGTGCGCGCCGAAGGAGTGCAGGCAGCGGCCGGCCGGGACGTCCCACACGCGCAGCGTCCCGTCGGACTCCCCGGAGACCGCGAACCTGCCGCCGGCGGCGGGCGCGAGGCAGGTGGCCGAGTCCGACAGGCGGTGCAGCAGGCGCCCGGCGCGCACGTCGAAGACCCGCAGTGCGTGCCCGGGGCCGAGCGCGGCGGCGAGGCCGCCGTCCGCGCCGACCTCGATCGACGCGAGCTCCTCGGACGGGCCGGGGACGTAGCCGCTGCCCTCACCGGTCGTTCCGTCCGCCGTCCAGAGCGTCCCGACCGTGTGCCCGCACGACACGACGGTGCGGCCGTCGGCGCTCATGGCGGCGGGCGTCCGGCCGGGGAGGATGTGCCGGCGCTCCCCGTCGAGCTCCCACAGCGTCACGACCCGCTGCCCGTCGCCCACGAGGAGGGTCCGGCCGCCGGACCCGAAGGCGACCGTGAAGACGATCCCACCGTGGCCCTTGAGGACGTTTCTTCGCCTGCCCCTGGCCAGGTCCCAGACGCGGACCACGCCGTGCTCGTCGCCGGACGCGGCGAGCCGGCCGTCCTGGCTCACCGCCAGCGCCCCGACCTCGGCGCGGTGCCCGCCGAACACGTGGACGCAGGCGCCGGACGCCACGTCCCACACCCGGACCTTCCCGTCGCCGGCGCCCGTCAGCAGCCGGGATCCGTCGGGCGAGAAGGCCATGGCTCCGAGGGACGTCCCGCCGACCTGGAGGGCGTGCAGACGCTCGCCGGTCTCGATGTCCACCAGCCACACGAGGGACCAGCCGCCGAACCGCAGCGCGAGGACGCCGCCGCCGCTCAGCACGCTCCCGCTCACCACGCGGCGCTCGGTGTCCGGCAGGGACCGGACCTCCCAGGCGCCCGTCACCGCCGTGGGCCGGCCGTGCCGTCCGGCTGCCCGCCACAGGTCGAGCAGCTCGCGGTTGCGCTCGTGGCCGGGAACGTTCCGCGCGGCGCGGATCTCCGCCGCGGCCCGTGCCCAGTCGCCGCGTTCGGCGTGACCGCGGGCGCGGGCGAGCGCGAGTCCGGCGGTGTCCGCCTCGCGCGCGAGTTCCGCCGCCGCGCGCGGCCGGGCGTGGCTCCACGGCGCACGCGGCCCCGCGGGTCCGAGCCGCCAGGCGTGGACGGTCCGTCCCGCCGCGGTGAGCGCGTGCCGCCCGTCGCCGCTCAGCACGGGCGCGACCAGGGAACCGCCGTCGCCCGGCAGCGTGCGCAGGCAGCGGCCGCCGTCCAGGTCCCACAGCTGGAGGCCGGCCGTCAGCGCCCAAGCCCCGTCGCCGCTGACCGCGAACCGCCCGCCCCGGCCGGCGGGGAAGCGGACCGTCCGCAGCGCGAGGCCCGCCACGGGGTCCACCAGCCGCTGTCCCGTGTCGGACACCGCCAGCGCGACGCGCCCGCCGGGGCCGAGCGCGACGGTCGCGCCCGGCAGCGGCATCGTGCGCACCAGGTTTCCGGTGCCGGTGTCCCAGACGCGAAGCCGCCTCGTGGTGGGCTCCCACTTCACGACGTGCGCTCCGTCTCCCGTCACGGCGACGGACGTGTCGTAGCCGCGGCCGAGGTCCTGCTCGCTCTGGAGGGTGTGCACGGACCGCCCGCCGAGCGTCGCCCACACCCGGACGCCCCCGCCCTCGGTGGCCGAGACCAGCAGCGAGCCGTCCCCGGAGAAGGCGAGCGAGGCGATCCGGCCAGGGTGCTCCTCGAACCGGTGCAGGACGCGCCCCGCCCGGACGTCCCACAGCAGGAGGGACCCGTCCCCGCCGCCCGAGGCGACGAACCGGCCGCACGGGCTCAGCGCGAGGGCGCTCACCCCGCCGGCGGATCCGCCCTGATGCGCCGGCACCGCGTGCACGCAGCGGCCGGCGGCGAGGTCCCAGATCCGGACGGTGCCGCCGTCGGAGCCGGGCGCGGGAGCGGAGGAGCCGTCCCGCCCACCGCTCACCGCCGTCGCCGCGCCGGGGCCGAGCGCGATGGCGCCGAGGCCGCCCGTGTGCCCTTCCAAGACGACCGGCGGACCCGGCGCCCGCAGCCGTCGGGCGCGTTCCAGCGCCGCGGCGGGCTCGGGCGCGCCCGGCGCCCGCCGGACCGCCGCCTCCAGGAACGCCGCCGCCTCGGCGGGCTCGCCGCGCTCCAGATGCACGAGCCCGAGCAGATGGTCGCCGATCCAGTCGCCGCCGTGCGTCGCGCGGACCGCCTGCAGCTCGCCGGCGAGCTCGACGTCGGTCAGCCGCCCCGCGCGCCAGCGGTGCAGGCCCCGGCCGAACACGGCGTGCGGGTTGTGCGGGTCGGTCCGCAGCGCCCGCTCCCACAGCGCCTCCGCCTCCGCGGGATGCCCGAGGTCCAGCATGGACAGCGCCTGGTTGGCCAGGCCGTCGGCGAGCAGCGTGGCGGGACGGGGCCGCTCCCGGGGGTAGGGATGCCCGGCGACCTGCGCGTAGACGGTGACGAGTTCGCCGGCCAGCTCGTCCATGCGGTCCGGGCGGGCGGCCGGATCGGGGTGCAGGCACGCGCGCAGCAGCGCGGTCAGCGCGGGCGGCAGGCCCGGTGCTCGCGCCGCGAACTCCTCGAACGCCCGCGCGCCCAGCGCGCCGTAACGGACCGGCGGGCCCCCGGTGAACATCGCGAGGACGCTGAGCGCCCACGACCACACGTCGGTCGCGCGCGTCAGCGGCGTCCGGCCGTCCTCGGCGGCCAGCGCCTGCTCGGGGGAGCAGTACGCCGGGGTCAGCCCGGCGAAGCTGACCAGGGGGTCGGCGTCGGGGCGCGGCACGCCGTCCTCGCCCGCGCGGACGCGCGCCTTCGCCAGCCCGAAGTCGGTCACCTTGGCGGTGCCGTCCCGCGCGAGCATCACGTTGGCGGGCTTGACGTCCTGGTGGACGAGCCCGGCGCGGTGCGCGTGGTCCAGCCCCCACGCGAACTGGATCGCGACGTCGACGATCCGGCCCGTCGCGCGCCGCGGGTCGGGGTCGCGCAGGCGGCCGTCCCGGATCGCCTCCGCGAGGCTGCCCCCGTCCACCCACTCGGCGAACACGCCGGGCAGCGGGCCGAGCCGGCGCACGTACGCGCAGCTCACCGTGTGCGGGTGGAGGCCGAGCCCGACCCAGGTCTGCGCCTCGTCCTCGAACTCGCGCAGGCCTCCCTGCGTCGCGACCAGCTCGGGGCGGGGCACCTTCATCGCCAGCTCGGCGCCCCACCCGCGGTGCAGCACCCGGTAGACCAGCCCCATGCCCCCGCTGGTCACCACGTCGAGGACCTCGTAGAGGTCGAGGACGACGTCGCCGCGCCGCCACGCCCGCACGTCCCCCGCGTCGACCATTCACCGGATCCTACGGATTTGTCGGCGTGCTCCTCTACCGTGGTGCGGCATGGAAGATCAGCTCCCCGGTGAGGACGACCTCGTGATCCCGGACGCCTGGCGGCGTTCGCTGCACGCGCGGCGCGGCGGCGCCCCCGGTTCCAAGATCAAGGTGGCCGGACCGGCGGCGGCGGCGCGCGCCGTCCAGGGCTTCGCGGAGCGGAGCCGCGGGGTGGTCGAGGCGCTGCTGCAGGGCGGCGCCGGCGAACCCGAGCTGACCGAGGCGGCGCGGGGGCACCTGGACGGGCGGCCCGATCCGGCGGGCGCGGCGGTGGTCGCGGCCGTCACCGCGATGGGCGTGGGCGGCCACGACACGGACAAGGTGCACCGGGCGTACGTCGACGCGTGGGTCGCCGAGCACGGTGTCGCGTTCGCGGCGTGCGCCCTGGTCGAGCTGAGCCGGACGAAGGCCGTCCGGAAGGGCGGCGGCACCTGGCTCGGCACCTCCGTCGGCGCACAGCGCATCACGGACGAGTACGCCCTCCAGATCCCGGAGCAGGAGGCCAAGCGCGTCCGCGGGCTGCTGGCCGTCGCCTCCGACGCCGACCACGCCGGCGCGGTGGAGCGTCTCGCGGCGCACAGGTCCGGGTGGTGCGCGAACTGGCTGGTGTCCTACCTCGCCCCGAGCCGCGAGGACTGGGTCGACGAGTGCTGCGCGGCCCCGGCCGAGCCGGCGCGCCGCCGCGACCTCCTGTGGGTGGTGATGCCGGCGCTCGGCAAGCCGGAGCAGCTCGCGGCGCCGTACCCGGCGCGCGGCCTGCACTGGGGCCAGGCGACCCGGGCCGTGCTGGCCAGCATGGCCGACGGCATCGGACCCGGCGTCCTGCCCTTCCTGCTCGCCCAGGCGGACGGCCAGTACCTGGAGTCCGACGACCGCAAGCGCATCTACGAGACGGTCGCGATCCTGCCGACGGACGAGGCCTTCCAGGCGCTGCTCGACCGGATCGACCACAAGCACGTCCGGGCCGCCCTCGGGGAGGCCGCGCGCCGGTTCCCGATGCGGGCGCTGCGGCTGCTCGCCCTCGCGGGCGCCGACGCCCTGCTCGCCTCCCACATCGAGGCCAACCCCGAACTGGTCGCCGCGGCGCTGCCCCGCCTGCCGGTGGAGGTCGCCGCCGCCGTCCGGCGCGTCGCCGCCTCGTCCGCCCGCGTTCCGGACGCGGCGCGCGACGAGGTGCCCGCCGTGCTCGCCGACCCGCCGTGGCTGCACCCCCGGCGCCCCGTGCTCACGGGCCTCACCGTCCCGGAGCCACGGCTCGTGTGGCGGGAGGGCGAGCGGGAGGAGTGGCTCCGGTGGGACCCGAAGACCGAGAAGCCTGACGACCCCGACTGGGAGGCGCTGGTCGAGGCCTACACGTCCGCGGGGCACGACTCCGGCAACGTGCCGCTGATGGTGTACGGGCCGGAGGAGCTGATCCGTCCCCTCATGCCCCGCTGGAAGGGCTACGGCGTCCGGTGGGCCCACGTGTGGATGCGGCCTCTCGCGGCCCGCTACGAACTCGACGCCCTTCCGTCGGCGATCCGGACGGCCAAGGCGTTCCCCGACTATTGCTGCGCGCCGCTCATGCCGTACCTGGACGGCGGCGTGGCGACGTTCATGGCGGGAGGTCTCGTCAAGCGCGGCGCGCTCCTCGTCCCCGCCCGCCAGTGGTTCGGCCGTCACGGGCTCGACGCGGTGCCCCTGCTGGTCCCGGCGGCGCTCAGCGACAAGCCCAAGGACTGGCGGAGCGCCGAGACCGCTCTGCGGTACGTGCGGGACCTGCGCGGCCTCGACGGCGTGGTGGCCGCGGCCCGCGACGCGCACGGCGAGGAGGCCGCCGAGGCGCTCCGGACCCTGCTGTCCACCCCGCCGGTGGAGACGGGCCTCGACAAGGCTCCCGCCATCGGCGCATGGGTGGATCCGACCCCGCTCCCGCAGGTGCTGCTGCGGGGCCGCGACCGTGCCCTGCCCCGGGACGCGGTCGATCACCTGGTCGGGATGCTCGCCCTCCCGACCTCCTACGGGGTCGAGGAGCTGGCGGAGGCGTTCGCGCCGGGCACCCTCGCGGAGTTCGGGTGGGCGCTGTTCCGGCAGTGGCTCGACGCCGGCAAGCCGTCCAAGGACGCCTGGGCCCTGCGGCAGCTCGGCCGCACCGGCGACGACGACACCGTCCGGCTCCTCACCCCGGTCATCCGGGCGTGGCCGGGGGAGGGCGGGCACAAGAACGCCGTCCACGGCCTGGACGTGCTCGCCGAGATCGGCACCGACGCGGCGCTGATGCACCTGCACGGCATCGCCCAGAAGGTGAAGTTCAAGGGGCTCCAGGCGGAGGCGCAGGAGCGGATCCGGCAGGTCGCGAAGCGGCTCGACCTGACCACCGAGCAGCTCGCGGACCGGCTCGTCCCCGACTTCGGCCTCGACGCCGAGGGCGGCATGACCCTCGACTACGGCCCGCGAAAGTTCCTCGTCCGGTTCGACGAGCAGCTCAAGCCCTTCGTCGCCGACGAGGACGGCAAGCGTCGCACGTCCCTCCCCAAGCCCGGCGCCAAGGACGACCCCGAACTCGCGCCCGCCGCCCACAAGGCGTTCGCCGGGCTCAAGAAGGACGTCCGCACCGTCGCCGCCGACCAGCTCCGCAGGCTGGAGCAGGCGATGGTGACCCGCCGCCGCTGGACCCCCGCCGAGTTCGGCGAGTACATCGTCCGGCACCCGCTCGTCTGGCACATCGCCCGCCGCCTGGTCTGGCTGGCGGAGGACGGCGGCACGACCGCCGCGTTCCGCATCGCCGAGGACCGGACGTTCGCCGACGCCGGCGACGAGGTGTTCGCCCTCCCCGGGACGGCCCGCGTCGGCGTCGCCCACCCGCTGGACCTCGGTGACGCGGTGAAGGCCTGGACGGAGGTCTTCGCCGACTACGAGATCACGCAGCCGTTCCCGCAGCTCGCCCGCCCCGTGCACGCGCTGACCGAGCAGGAGCGCGGCTCCGGCAGGCTGGAGCGGTTCGAGGGCCTCAAGCTGCCCTTCGGCGACGTCCTCGGCCTGGTGAAGCTGGGCTGGGAGCGCGGCGCGCCGCTGGACGCGGGCGTCGAGCGGTGGATCTATCGGCGCGTCGCCGACCGGCGGTACGTCGTCATCGACCTCGATCCCGGCTTCGCGGTCGGCGCGCTCGACGCCACCGGCGACCACCAGGTCCTCGACTACGTGTGGCTCGCGACGGAGCCCACCGACTTCTGGCCCAGCAGGGGCACCCCGCTGACGTTCGGCGAGCTGCACCCCGTCATGGCGTCCGAGATCCTCTCCGACCTGACCGCCCTCGCGGAGAAGGCGGAGAAGTGAGCGGCACGACCACCTGAGCGACCTCTCACCGGCCGGGGCCAGGGCCCGGGACCCGCGGGCCCGGGCCCCGGCCGCCGCACGCGGCGTCCAGGACGGCGGCGACGCGGTCCAGCGTGGTGATCGGCGAGGTGTAGGGGAGGCGCAGATGGTGCGAGCAGGTCGCGTCGGCCGCGAAGGACTGCCCGGGTGAGAGTTCGAGCCCGTACGCGCTTGCCTGGGCCGCGACGACGTCGGATCGCACGTCGGTCAGGCGCAACCAGAGCGCGAGCCCTCCGGGCGGGACCGTGAACCGCCAGCGGCTGTCTCCGGCCAGCAGCCCGCTGAGGTGGTCGCGCTGCCGGCGCAGGGCCGTCCGCCGGTGGTGCAGGACCGGCGCCGTGTCGCGGAGGAGTTCGGCGGCGACCAGCTGCTGCGTCGGCGCCGCGGACAGCGGCTCGCACAGCGGATGGCGGGCCAGTTCGCCGACCAGCGCGGCCGTTCCGCGGATCCAGCCGACCCGCAGGCCGCCCCAGATCGTCTTGGCCGCCGATCCGACGAGGACGGAGCGGGGTATCCGCTCGAGCGGCGACGGTTCTGCGCGCAGGTCGATGTCGCGCATGGTCTCGTCCGCCACCACGGTCACCCGGTGCCGTTCGGCGAGCCGGGCCACGGTGCGCCGGGCGGCGTCCGGCATGAGCGCGCCGGTCGGGTTCTGGAAGTCGGGGACCAGGTAGGCCGCCCCGCCCGCCGCGGCCCGGAACGCGTCGTGGAGCTGGTCCAGGTCCCAGCCGTCCGCGGCGACCCGGAAGCCGGCCAGACGGGTTCCGGAGGCCCGGAAGCCGGCCAGCACGGCGGGATAGGCGGGGATCTCCACGGCCGCGGCCCGGGGACGCAAATGCGCCGTCAGCAGCGCGAGGGCCGCGCGCGCTCCCGAGGTGACCAGTATCTGCTCCGGCCGCGTGACGAGCCCTTCCCCCGTATAGCGGCCCGCGATCAGTGAGCGCAGCTCCGGCAGCCCCGGGCCGGTCTCTCCGCTTTCGGCCAGGATCGGGCCGGAACGCCCGGCCGCTCTCAGCAGCGCCTGCTGGTACGCCGCGTGGGGCGCGGCCGGCACGGCGCTCCGCAGGTCGAGGGCGCCGTCCTCGCCGACGGCCGAGACCGGGGCGAGGCGCATCGCCGCCTCCGGCGGAAGACGCAGCGTGCTCCCGCTGCCGTGGCGCGTGTCGACCCATCCCTCGTCGCGGAGGATGTCCAGCGCCGCGGTCAGGGTCCCCCGGCTCACGCCGAGCGCGGCGGCGGCACGGCGTTCGGCGGGAAGCGGGGAGCCGACCCGCAACCGGCCGTCCAGGGCGGCGCCGCCGACCGCGTCGGCCAGCGCCCGCGCCAGCGCCACGCCCGGTCTTCGCCACGCCCCCAGCGCTGAGGCCAACTGGAGGTCGGTAGTACGCACTGGTCCAGTTTGCCAAAATTGGATCGGGATCTGGGACGCCGCCCTGGATACCGTTCCGCTCATGCATCCACGCCTCGCCGCAGATCTCGCCCGGCTTCCAGATCTCCTGCGGACGGTCGGCCTGAGTGCGAACGACCTCCTCGGTCGCCTGCACGAGCAGCCGGTCGTCCCGCCGCTGCGCCTGCCCGACCCCGGACCGCTCCCCGAGGAGGGCGCCGGGTTGGCGGAGGCGCTCACGGAGTTCACCCGCGAGTGGGCTCCGCTGCTGTCCGCCAGCGCCGGGCCCCGCTACCTCGGCTTCGTCACGGGCGGCGTCACGCCGGCCGCGCTGGCGGGCGACTGGCTGACAGCGGCCGCCGACCAGAACCCCACGTCGGCGCTCGACGGCGCGGGCCCGGAGCTCGAACGCCGGACGGTCGGCTGGCTGCGCGAGCTGTTCGGTCTCGGCGCCGCGCACGAGGGGGCGTTCGTCAGCGGCGCGACCATGTCCAACACGGTGGGCCTGGCCATCGCCCGCGAATGGCTCGGCGAACGCAGGGGCGTCACCGTGGCGCAGGAGGGCGCGGCGGCGCTGGGGCGGGTGCGCGTCCTGTCCGGCAGCCCGCATTCGAGCATCGGGAAGGGCCTGTCCCTCCTCGGTCTCGGCCGCGCCTCGCTGGTCCAGGTGCCGGTTCTGCCCGGCCGGGAGGCGGTCGACCCCGAGGCGCTGGAGCGGGCGCTGGCCGGGGCGGACGGCCCGGCGATCGTGGTCGCCAACGCCGGCACGGTCAACACGGTCGACTTCGACGACCTCCGCGCCATCGCCGCCCTGCGCGAACGCCACGAGTTCTGGCTGCACGTCGACGCCGCCTTCGGCGCCTTCGCGGCGCTGTCGCCGGACCACGCGGACCTGGTCACCGGACTCGACGCCGCCGACTCCATCTGCGTCGACCTGCACAAATGGCTGAACGTCCCGTACGACAGCGCCGTGCAGTTCACCCGCCACCGGCGCCTCCAGACCCGGGTGTTCCAGAACGCCGCCGCCTATCTCGGCCCGCTCGGCGAGACGCCCGACCCCGTCCACCTCACCCCGGAGAACTCCCGCCGCCTGCGCGCCCTCGCCGCCTGGTTCACCTTGCGGGCCTACGGACGGGACGGGCACCGCGAGATCGTCCAGCGGAACACCGCCTGCGCACACGCCCTCGGACGGGCCGTCGAGGCGATCCCCGGACTGCGCCTGCTGGCCCCGGTCCGCCTGAACGTCGTGTGCTTCACGCTGGCCGAGGACCCCACCGCCGAGCGGCTCGCCGACCTGGCCGCCGACCTGAAGGACGAGGCGTTTCTCACCCCTACCACGCATGCCGGGGTCCCCGCGCTCCGCGCCGCCTTCAGCAACTGGCGCACCACCGAGGCCGACGTCCACCGCCTCACCGAAGCCTTGAGGAACGCGCTGGGCCGTCCGGCTCCGGCGCCCTAGGCGTCGGCCGCCCGCCCCCCAAGAGGCGAGCGGCCGTGTGCGGCCCCCGTCAGGTGGTCTTGAGGGTGCCGCCGTCGATGACGTGGTCGGCGCCGTGGATGCTGGTGGCGCGGCCGGACAGCAGGAAGGCGACCAGGTCCGCGACCTCCTCGGGTTCGGTGAGGCGCCCCGAGGCGATGCGGAACTGACCGGGCAGGGCCGCGAGCAGGTCGTCGTGGCCGATCCCGGACGCGGCGGCCACCCTGCCGCCGAAACCGTCCGGATCGGTCCAGAGCGGGCTGGCGACGACGCCCGGGGAGACGGTGTTCACGCGGACGCCGCGCGGCGCCATCTCCTCGCTGAGCCGCTTCCCGAACTGGACCAGCGCCGCCTTGGCCTCCGCGTAGCCGACCGGCGAGCCGCCGGGCATGCGGGCGTTGATCGAGGAGATGTTCACGATCGCGCCCCTGCGCTCCAGGATGCTCGGCAACGCCGCCCTGGTGGTCCACACCGCGCTGAACAGGTTGAGGTCGAACATCCTCCGCCACTGCTCGTCGCCGACGTCGAGGAACCCGCCGAGGGTCAGCCCGTCCGGGTCGCCCGCGCCGACGTTGTTGACGAGGAAGTCGATCCCGCCGACCGCGGCGAGCGCCTCATCGACGATCGACGTCGCCCCGTCGCGGGTGCTCAGGTCGACGGACACGGCCGCGGCGGCGGCCTTCTCCAGCTCGGGGGTGACGGTGCGGGCGGCGCCCACCACCCGGACGCCCTCCGCGGCCAGGGTCCGGGCGATCGCGAGGCCGATGCCGCGACTCGCGCCGGTGACCAGAGCGGTCCTGCCGCTGATGCCGAGATCCATGATCTGCCTTTCGTGAACCGACAAATTCTTGAACTAGAGGTCAAAAATGAGGGCGCGAAAAGGGGCCGTCGCCCGAGTTCCCGCGCCTAGAAGGCCGCCAGGGCGGTGTCGATGATCCGGTATAGGGCCGGCCGGTCGAACGTCTTCGCCATGACCCGCAGCCCGGCGAGGGTGGTCTGGAGGAGGAGTGCCTGCGCTCTGGCGTCCATGTCCCGGTCGACGTCGCCGTCCCGCTGCCCCTGCTCGATGCGGGCGGCGAACAGCTCGATCATGCGCTCCTCCATCCGGTGCACCGCGCGGGTGGCCTCCTCGTCACGCCCGCCGAGCTCGCCGACGGTGTTCTGGGCCAGGCAGCCGCGGCGGACCGGACCGTCCAGGTCCATGTCCACGAGCAGCGCGAAGTACGCGCGGAAGCGCTCCTTGGCGGTGCCCGGCCGCGCGAGGAACTCCTCGGTCAGCTCCGCGCCGGTCCGGCTGTAGAGGTCCAGCGCCCTGGCGAACAGCCCGCGCTTGGAGCCGAAGGAGTGGTACAGGCTGCCCTTGGCCACCCCGGTCGCCTCGGCGAGGTCGGCGGGGGAGGTGTCGGCGTAGCCCTTGGTCCAGAACGTCTCCATCGCCTGCGCGACGACCACGTCCGGTTCGAAGCCCTTCGGTCTTCCCACGCCGTCACCGTAGCGAGTATTTGACCTTGAGGTCAAATAAGTGCCCGCCCGGCGGCCGTTCAGACGAAGGCGGAGCGGTGGTCGCGGACGAACTGCTCGAAGGTCGCCGGCTCGCGGCCGGTGAGGTCGCGGACCGTCGTGGTGACGGTGCCGGCGCCGCCGTCCCGGTACGCGCGGCTCACCTCGATCAGGGCGTCGGCGTGGTACGCGGGCAGGCCGCGTTCCAGCATGGCCGCGCGGGCGTCGGCGTCCGGCAGTTCGACGAAGCGGACCGGCCTGTCCAGGACGCGGGAGAGCACCTCGGCGGCCGCGCCATAGGTCAGCGCCTCGGGCCCGTGAGGGCGTGGACGCGGCCGTCGTGACCGTCGGTGGTGAGCACGTGGGCGGCGGCCCGGGCGATGGGCGTCAGTTCCTCGTCGGCCCTCCAGACCGACAGTTTGACGACCCGGGACACGCCGGCGGCGGTCGCCGCCTCGATGAGGTTGAGTTCGTGCCGGGTCTGGCCGGGGCCCATCGCGCCGACCAGGAACACCGCGTCGACGTCGCGCAGCGCCGGCGGAAGCGTCGCGGGCTCGCCGAGGTCGATCCGGACGGCGTCCAGCCCGGCGGCGACCGCCTGATCGACGTCCTCCGGGCCGGTGGGGAAGATGGGGATCTCTGGGCGGAGTGTCCGATGGGTCCCCTAGCGTTGGGGGGCATGAAAGATCATCCCTCGGAGGGGTCCGAGGACGTGGACGCGGGGACGGCGGAGTATCAGCGACCGCCGGCGGAGGTGCGGTTCGCCGACGAGCTGGACAGGCTCCGCGAGAGCGACACCGGGCCGAGGCCGCCCGGCTGGGCGCTCGGCCTGACGGCCGCGCGGCGGTTCATCGTCGGGGACGAGGCGCTCGGCGTCCGCCGCAAGTTCGTCGGCGACACCGCCCTCATCGACCGGGCCCTGGTCACCCTCGCCACCAGCCGGGGGCTGATGCTCGTCGGCGAGCCCGGGACGGCGAAGTCGCTGCTGTCGGAGCTGATCGCGGCCGCGGTCAGCGGCACCTCCACGCTGACGATCCAGGGCGGCGCGGCCACCACCGAGGACCAGATCAAGTACTCGTGGAACTACGCGCTGCTGGTGTCGGAGGGGCCGTCCACGCGCTCCCTCGTCCCGGCGCCGCTGCTCACCGGGATGGCCGAGGGGAGGGTCGTCCGGTTCGAGGAGATCACCCGCTGCCCGCTGGAGGTGCAGGACTCGCTGCTGTCGCCGCTGTCCGACCGCGTCCTGGCGATCCCCGAGCTGTCCCGCGCGGCCGCCGGCGGCGGGGCGGCCTCCCACGGGGGGCAGAGCGCGGACGCGATGGTGTTCGCCCGCGACGGGTTCAACATCATCGCGACCGCCAACACCCGCGACCGCGGCGTCAACGAGATGAGCGCCGCGCTCAAGCGGCGGTTCAACTTCGAGACCGTCTTCCCGATCGCGGACTTCGCGACCGAGCTCGACCTGGTCGAGCAGGAGGCGGGGAGGCTGCTGGAGCACAGCGGCGTGCAGGTCGCGCCTCGCCGCGACGTCCTGGAGGTGCTCGTCACGGTCTTCCGGGAGCTGCGTGACGCCACCACCGAGGAGGGCCGGTCGATGGACCGGCTCTCGGCGGTGATGAGCACCGCCGAGGCGGTGTCGGTCGCCCACCAGGTCGGCGTGCGCGGCTGGTTCCTGCGCGGCGAGGAGGGCGGGGCCGCCGACATCGTCGAGTGCCTCGCCGGCACCGCCGCCAAGGACAACCCCGAGGACCTGGCCCGGCTGCGCCGCTACCTGGAGCAGCAGGCGGCCCGCCGCGACGGGGAGCAGTGGAAGGCGCTGCACGCCGCCCGGCACCTGCTGCCCGGCTGATGGCCGTCACGTTCGTCGGCGTCCGGCACCACAGCCCCGCCTGCGCCCGGCTCGTCCGGGAGACGATCCGGCGGCTGCGCCCCGCGTACGTGCTGGTGGAGGGGCCCGCCGACTTCGGGGACCGGATCGGCGAGCTGCTCCTCGGCCACGCGCCGCCCGTCGCCGTCTACAGCTACTACCGGGACGACGAGCGTGTGCACGCGTCCTGGTCGCCGTTCTGCGCCTACTCCCCGGAATGGGTCGCGCTGAACGAGGGCCGCGCCGCCGGGGCGGAGCTGCGGTTCATCGACCTGCCCGCGTGGCACCCGGCGTTCGCCGGCCGCAGCAACCGCTACGCCGACGCCGAGCGCCGCTACGCCGAGGTGACCGCACGGCTGTGCCGGGAGTTCGCCGTCGACAACACCGACATCCTCTGGGACCACCTGTTCGAGATCGACGCCGAGGGGGCGGGGGAGCGGCTCGACGCGTACTTCGGGCTCCTGCGGGGCGAGGCGGAGGCCGGGGAGGACGACACCGCCCGCGAGGCCTACATGGCGGAATGGGTGCGGGCGGCCGAGGCCGACGCCGGAGACCGCCCCGTCGTCGTGGTGACCGGCGGCTTCCACAAGCCGGCGCTCGAAGCGCTCGCCGCGTCCGGCGGCACGGCGTGGCCGAGCGTGCCCCAGCCGCCCGGCGACGCCATCGGCGGCAGCTTCCTCGTCCCGTACTCGTTCCGGCGCCTCGACGCGTTCACCGGCTACCAGTCGGGCATGCCGTCGCCCGAGTACTACCAGCGGCTCTGGGAGGACGGCCCCGACGCGGCCGCCGGGGCGCTGGTGGAGACGGTCGTGGCCCGGCTGCGCGAGCGCGGGCAGGTCGTGTCGACCGCCGACCTGATCGCCGCCCGCACCCTCACCGGCGGCCTCACCCGCCTGCGCGGCCACCCCGCGCCGGCCCGCACCGACCTGCTCGACGGCCTGGTGGCCGCGCTGGTGAACGACGACCTCGACCAGCGGCTCCCGTGGACCTCCCGCGGCGCGCTCGCGCCGGGGGCGCATCCGGCCGTCGCCGAGATGGTCGACGCGCTGAGCGGCGACCGGACCGGGCGCCTGCACGCCGGCACGCCCGCCCCGCCGCTCGTCGGCCATGTGACGGCCGAGCTGGCGCGGCTCGGGCTCGACCGCGACGGCCCGGTCGCGCTGAAGCTGGCGACCCCGCGCGGGCTGGAGCGCAGCCGGGCCCTGCACCGGCTGCGCGTCCTGCGGATCCCGTTCGCGCACCGCGACTCGGGCCCCGCCACGGGCGCCGACCCGGTGCTGGAGGAGCGCTGGACCGTCGACGCGTCCGACCGCGACGGGCGCCTGCACGCCGCGCTCATCGAGGCGGGCGCCTACGGGCCGACGCTGGCCGACGCCGCGTCGGCCGCCCTGGACGAGCGGATGAACGCCGCGGGCGCCGACATGGAGCGCCTCGCCGTCGTGCTGTTCGACGCGGCGCTGTGCGGATGCGCGGACCAGTCCGGCCGGATCGCCGAGTCGATCTCCGCCGGGGTCGCGGGCGCCTCCGACATCGCCGCGCTCGGCGCCGCGCTGGAGTCCGTCCTCGGGCTGTGGCGGCACGACCGCGTCCTCGGCACGGCCGGCAGCCCGCTGTTCGGGACGGTCATCGAGGAGTGCGCCGACCGGATCCTGTGGCTGGCCGAGGGCGTGCGCGGCGGGCCCGCGCCCGCCGACCTGCGCCGGCTCCGCGCGCTCGCCGCCGTCCGCGACGCGCTGCTGCACGCCTCCGGCAAGCTGCGCCTCGACCGGGCCGCGGCGCTCGGCGTCGCCCGCCGCGTCGCCGCCGGATCCGGCGCCCCGCCCGACCTGCGCGGCGCCGCGTTCGGGCTCGCCCGCGCCCTCGGCGACGCCTCCGACGCCGCCCGGGCGCTGCGCGGCGCCGCCGCCCCGGCGACGTTCGGCGACTGGCTCGCCGGACTGTTCGCGCTGGCCAGGCAGGAGGTGCTCGACTCGGGCACCGCCCTGCTCGGCGTGCTGGACGAGCTGGTCGCCGGGCTGGACGAGGACGACTTCCTCATCGCGCTGCCCGCGCTGCGGCAGGCGTTCGAGTTCTTCCCGCCCCGCGAGCGCGCGACCATCGCCCAGGGGCTGCTGGACCGCCGGAACCTGCGCGGCTCCGCCCGCACGCTGCTGCGCGCGCCGGAGGCGCCGATGCTCACCGCCGAGGCCCTCGCGCTCGACGCCCGCGTGGACAGGGCCCTCGCGGCGGCGGGCCTCGCGGCCGACGAGCATGACCCGCCCACCGCACAGCCCAGCGAGGAGGCCTCGTGATCCCGCCCGACCTGGAACGATGGCGGCTCGTCCTCGGCTCGCCCGCCGAGTCGTGCACGGGCGCGCTGAGCGGCGAGGGCGCCGAACGGGACGCGGCCCTCGGCTGGCTGTACGGCCGCGACCCCGACCTCGCCAGGCGCGGCGTGCGGCGCGGTGACGGCGGGGGCGGCGACGGCGAGCCCGTCCGGTCCGAGGACCGCACCGGCGGGATCGGGCCGTCCCAGCTCACCACCGTCGACTGGCTCGACGCCGTGCACCGGCTCTTCCCCAAGGAGACGATCGAGCGGCTCGAACGCGACGCCGTCGAGCGGTACGAGATCCACGAGATCGTCACCGACCCGGCCGTGCTGGAGCGCATCGACCCGGACGAGGCGCTGCTGCGCGCCGTGCTGCGGACCAAGCACCTGATGAACCCCGAGGTCCTCGCGCTGGCTCGCAGGATCGTGGAGACCGTCGTGCGGCAGCTGATGGAGCGGCTGGCGACCGAGGTCCGGCAGGCGTTCCACGGCACCCGCTCGCGGCGGCCGAGCCGGGTGAAGAACTCCCGCAACTTCGACTTCCACGGCACCGTCCGCGCCAACCTCGCCCACTACCGGCCTGACGAGCGCCGCCTCTACATCGAGAACCCGCGGTTCGTGTCCCGGACGAGGCGGCACGTCGAGCAGTGGCAGATGATCCTGCTCGTCGACCAGTCCGGCTCCATGCTCGGGTCCGTCGTGCACGCGGCCGTCACCGCCGCCTGCCTGTGGGGGCTGCCCGGCCTCAAGACGCACCTCGTCGCGTTCGACACCTCCGTCGTCGACCTGACCTCCGACGTGACCGACCCCGCCGAGCTGCTGATGAAGGTGCAGCTCGGCGGCGGCACCGACATCGGCCGCGCCGTGGCCTACGGCGCCGGCCTGGTCGAGAACCCGCGCCGGTCGATCGTCGCGGTCATCACCGACTTCTACGAGGGAGGCAACGAGTACCGGCTGGTCGAGGAGGTGCGGCGGCTCGTCCAGCAGGGCACGCAGGTGCTCGGGCTGGCGGCGCTGGACGAGGAGGCGAACCCCTCCTACGACCGCAGGACGGCGCAGCGCCTCGCCGACGAGGGCGCCCACGTCGGCGCGATGACGCCGGGGCAGCTCGCCGCGTTCGTCGCGGAAAGGATCGGCCGGTGACCCGCGCCGACCTGCTCGCGCTGACCCCGGACGCGCTCGCCGCCCTCGCCAACCGCGGCCTGGTCAAGCGCGCCGCCAAGGACCTGGACGCCGGCAACGGTCCGGAGATCACCGTCTCCCCGGACGGCGGGGTCGACGGCGCCTTCCCCGACGGCACCACCGCGTCCCTGCCCGCCGGGGCGGGGCTGGAGGCCGCGCGCTGCTCCTGCGCGGCGACCGGCACGTGCCGCCACCGGATCTGCCTCGTCCTTGCCTACCAGCGGACCGCCGCGGAGCCGGAGGAACCCGCGGCGCCCGAGCCGGCGCCCGGCTGGTCGCCGGGAGCCTTCGACGACGACGCGCTGGCCCGCGTCCTCGGGCGGCGGGCCCTCACCGCCGCGCGCCGCGCCCTGCGCGCCGGGTACCCGGCGAAGATCCGCCGCCCCACCGCGCAGGACCCGGTGGCGCAGGTCGAGCTGCAGACCTGCACGGTCCGGTTCCTGGTACCGGGGGAGCTCGGCTACGTCCACACCGACGCGGTCGCGGCGGTGCGCGGCGAGGTCACCGTGCTCGCCGTCTGGGCCTTCCGCGCCGCCGACGAGCGCGGCCTGGCGGGCGAGGAGATCCGGCTGGAGGTCGGCGGCCCGGAGGGCGCCGGCTCCCCGGGGACCGGCGGGGACGGCCTGGACGCCGCGCTCGACCTCGCCGACCAGGTCCTCCTGGAAGGCGCGGCGCACGCCGGGCCCGTCCTCGCGACCGCGCTGGGCCGCGCCGCCGCCGAGCTCGGGGCGGCCGGCCTGCACTGGCCCGCCGCCGCGCTCGGCGACCTGGCCGAGCAGCTGGCCGCCCACCACGACCGCCGCGCCGACCACGACCCGGCGCGCGTCGCGGAGCTGCTCGCCGAGCTCCACGCCCGCCGCCGCGCCGCGCGCGGCGGCGCCGCCCGCTCCCAGGTGCTCGGCACGCAGGAGTCCGCGGACACGCCGCTGCGCCGCGTCCGCCTCGCCGCCCTCGGCTGCCGCGTCGCGGGCACGCCCGCGGCCCGCACCGCCGACGTCTTCCTCGCCCACACCGGGACCGGCATCGTCCTGGTGCTGAAACGGCGCTGGGACGTCCCGGACGGTGACCGGCTCACCGGCGCCGACCTCGCCGGGCGCCGCGTGCTCGGGTCGCCGCTGCGGTCCCTCGCCGCCGCGAACGTCGTGTCGGAGAGCGCCTCGCGCAGCGCCGGGCGGGTCGTCCGGGTCACCGCCGGGCGGATCGCCAAGACGACGGTCACCCCGCTCGGCGACACCTGGGAGAGCCTGCCCGCGGCGCTGCTCGTGCGCGACCTGGCCGCCGAGGGGCGGGCCCTGGACGCGCTGCCGCCCCGCCTCGTGCGGCCCCGCGTGGAGGCGGAGCTGGTCCGGGTCGTCGAGATCGCCGAGGTCCGCGACATCGGCTACCACCCCGGGGCGCAGCGGCTGGAGGCCGTGGTCGCCGACGCGGCGGGCACCCCCGCCGTCGTCTCCGCCGACTACAGCCCGCACAGCCCCGCCGCGCTGGACGTCCTGGCCGGGGCGCTCGCGGCGGGGCCCCGGTTCGTCTCCGGCGCCGTCCGCAAGGACCGCGGGGGGCTGGTCATCGACCCGTTCGCCGTGCTGACGGCCGACGGCCCGGTCGTCCCCGACCTGGCCCCCGGCGAGGGCACCGCCGCCCTCGGGGCCCCGCCCCCCGCCCCGCCCGATCCGCTGGCGCGGGCCCTGGACGAGGCGCTCGCCGCCTGCGCCGAGGCCGCCCACCGCGGCCTGCTGCGCCTGCCGTCCGGGACGCGGGACCGCCTCGCCCGCGCGGCCGCGACGCTGCGGCGTGCCGGTCTCCGCACGTCCGCGGAGACGCTCGCGGCCCTCGCCGCCGCGCTCGCGGCCGACGACCCGCAGGAGATGACCCGCGCTTGGGCCGCCGCCCACATCCGCCTGGTCACCGCGGCCGAACTGCGCTGACGCGCCGCTAAGCGCGGCAGGTGAGCGGGCGGCCCCCGTTGAAGGCGACCATGTCGGTCAGGGCCGAGACCAGGTCGATCGGCGCGCCGGGAGGCTGCCCGTCCAGTTCGGCGTAGGCGCGGTACAGGTTGCCCACGAGGCGCTCGGGGTCGGTCAGCTCCGCGTACGGGCCGAGATCGGCCTCGCGGGCGGCCTCCAGCGGCGCCAGCCCGGCCGCCCTGGCCTCGGCGGCGGTCGCCTGGACGAAGCGCGCGTAGCCGAGCACCCGGTCGATGAGCTCGGGACCGGCGACGGGACCGTGCCCGGGGACGATCGTCTCCGCGCCCAGCGGCGCGACGACCTCCTCCAGGACCCGGACCGCGCCCGCGACCGACCCCTGCATCAGGAACGGGGTGCCGCCGTTGAACAGCAGGTCGCCGCAGAACAGCACCCGCCGCTCGGGGATCCACACGATGGAGTCGTTGGTGGTGTGCGCGGGCGTCCCGACGTGCCGGACCTCGCAGCGCAGGTCGTCCACCCACAGGGTCACGCCGTCGGTGAAGGTGAGGAACGGCGGCTCGATCTCGACGCCGCCCCAGTCGACCTTCGTCCAGAACGGCTCGTCGAACGGCATGCCCCAGCTGAGCGCGCCCTCCCGCGTGGCCTCGTGGCCGACGACGGTCGCGCCCGAGAACAGGTAGTTGCCGAAGGTGTGGTCGCCGTGGTGGTGGGTGTTGACCAGCGTCCGGACGGGACGGTCCGTGACCGAGCGGATCGACTCCAGGTACGCGCGGGTGCGGCGCTCGGTCGAGCAGGAGTCGACGCTCGTCACCCCCCGCGCGCCCGTGAGGAAGCCGGTGTTGTTGATCCACCAGGTGCCGTCGGGCTGGAGATAGGCGAAGATCCCGTCGGAGACCTCCTCCAGCCGCGGGCTGCCCGGTCCCTCGCGTTCGGGTGCGTCGCTCATGCCATCGGGAGTGTAACCGCCGCCGGCGGCGGGCCCCGGTCAGTAGTCCACCAGGCTCGTCAGCACGTGCGGGCGCGGTGAGGTCTCGCGGGCGGACGGCTCCCGCGACCCGGCGGACCGCAGCACCTCCCCGGCGCCGAGCACGGCCGCGTCGCCGGTGTCGTCCCCGACCCGCGCGCCGAGCCCCGTCCGGTCCTGGATCAGCCGCTCCAGCCCGGGCAGCCGGGCGCAGCCGCCGGTGAGCGTGATGCCGACGCCGAGCAGGTCGCCGGAGATCTCGGGCGAGCAGCCGGCGAGGCCGGCGCCGATCGCGTCCACGATCCGCGCCACCGGGCCGGAGATCGCGCGGGCGACGTCCGCGGTGGTGAGGACGACGCCGCGCGGCATGCCCGTCGCGATGTCGCGCCCGTGCACGACGGTCTGCCGCACGGGGCGGCGGCCGAGCGGCGGCACCGCGCCGACCTCCAGTTTGGCCGCCTCCGCCCCCGCCAGCGACAGCGCGAGGCCGTGCTCCTGCCGGACGAGCGCGGCGATGGCGCGGTCCAGCGCCGACCCGCCGACATGCGCGGTGTGCGAGGTGACCAGGCCGCCGAACGCGATGACGCCGACGTCGGTGACGTCCGCGCCGATGTCGGCGATCACCGTGATGTCGGGCCGCCCGCAGGAGGTCATGCCCATCCCGATGGCGGCGGCGATCGGCGTCGGCACGAGCGTGAGGCGCCGTGCGCCCGCCTGGTAGGCGGAGAACTGCAGCGCCCGGTAGTGGACGGAGGTCAGCCCGCTAGGGACCGTGACGACCAGGCGCGGGCGCGCGGTGTAGTGGCGCCGGTGGTGGCGGCGCACGAGGTGCCGCATCAGGTACTCGGCCTCGTCGGTCTCGGTCGGCGCGCCTTCGCGGATGGGCCGCACGAGGGTGACGTCGGGGTTGCGCCCGGCCATCTCCCGCGCGGGGACGCCGAGGGCGAGGATGCGTCCGGTCTCGCGGGAGCGCGCGAGCAGCGAGGGTTCTCGGCAGACGACGCCGCGGCCCTTCACATGCATCCGCACGGTCGCGCTGCCCAGGTCGATAGCGGTGTCCCGGCCCGCGAAGTCCCACATCGCGCCCTCCCAATCGCCCCGTTCGCCGCAAGAGTCCAGATGATTCGATTCCCGTGCGGCCTGCGGCGATGCCCACGCCGGAGTAAGCGAATCGCAACGACCTGGTGATCTGGGATCCGACATGTCGGGAACGAGGTGCGCGGTGCGGCGCCCGCCCGGGGCGCAATCCCGGGCGGGCGCCAAAAGATCATGTAGGGACGGTGCCGGGACGCGCGCCCCGCGGCGCCGTCCACCCCCGCCGGGCCCGGACGGCGCCCGCCGCGCGGCACACCCCGTACAGCAGGAACGAGATCGTGGTGACGTACGGGCTGATCGGGATGCTGGACCCGATCGACAGCAGGATCCCGCCCAGCACCGACGCCGTCGCGAGCGCCGCGCTCAGCAGCGGCGCCAGCACCGGCGACGCGGTGACCCGCACCGCCGCCGCGGCGGGCGTGCAGATCAGCGCGAGCACCAGCAGCGCGCCCACGACCTGCACGGACACGGCCACCGCCAGGCCGAGCACGAGCATGAAGGCCGGGGACAGCGCCCGCACCGGCACGCCCCGCGCCGCCGCCACGTCCGGGTCCAGGCTCGCGAACGCCAGCGGGCGCCACATGACCGCGAGGCAGGCCAGCACCACCGCCGACGTGGCGAGCAGCCACGACAGCCGCGGCGTGTCGATCGCGACGATCTGCCCGGTGAGGATCCCGAACTTGTTGGCCGACCGCCCCTGGTAGAGCGACAGGAACAGCACGCCGAGCCCGAGCCCGAACGGCATCAGGACGCCGATGGCCGACCCGCGGTCGCGCGCCTTCGCGCCGAGGACCCCGATCAGCCCGGCGGCCGCCAGGGCCCCCGCGATCGAACCGCCCGCCACGCTCGCCCCGGCCAGCAGGGCGGCCGCCGCGCCCGCGAAGGACAGCTCGCTGATCCCGTGCACGGCGAACGCCAGGTCGCGCATGACGACGAACGTCCCGGCGAGCCCTCCGACCAGCCCGAGCACGGCCCCCGCGACGAGCGAGTTGCGCACCAGCGCGAGCAGCGCCCCGTAGTCCTGGAAGTTGAAGATCTCGTGCCACGCCTCCTGCCAGCTCATGCCGTCTCCTGCCGGGAAGTTTGCGCGCCGAGGGCGGCGCCCATGTCGAGGATCCGGTCGGCGAAAGGGAAAACCGGGTCGATGTCGTGCGTGACGAACACGACGGTGGTGCCGTGGTCGCGGCGGCGCCGCTCCACCAGCTCGGCGACGACGCGCTGGTGCTCGGCGTCCAGGGAGGCCAGCGGCTCGTCGCACAGCAGGACGCGCGGGCCGGTCGCCAGAGCCTGCGCGACGCGCACGCGCTGGAGTTCGCCGCCCGACAGGAGTTCGAGCGGGACGTCGGCGAACGCGGCCGCGCCGACGTCGGCGAGGACGGCCTCGACCCGGCGGCGCGCGTCCCGGCGCGGCCGCCCGGGGCCCCAGCGGTGGCCGTCGATGCCGAGCCGCACGAGGTCGCGGGCGCGCAGCGGGGTGTGCGGCGGGACGGCCCGGTGCTGCGAGACGTAGCCGACGGCGTCGCTGCCCCGCCGGGGGCGGCGCCCGTCCACCTCCACGGTTCCGGACGACAGCCGCTGGAGCCCGAGCAGCACCCTGAGCAGGCTGGTCTTCCCCGACCCGTTGGATCCGGCGACGGCGAGGAACTCGCCGGGCCGCACGTCGAGGTCCAGCCCGCGCCACAGGGTCCGCTCGCCGTAGGACAGGGTCGCGCCGCGCAGGGTGATCACGCCAGCGCCTGCTGGAGCGCGGCGATGGTGCCGTCCATCCAGGCGACGTAGTCCCGGCCGGCCGGGAGGGTCTCGGTGACCGGCACCACCGGGACGCCCGCGCCGGCCGCCGCCTTCCGGACCTTGTCGGTCTGCGGGCCGCTCGTCTGCACGTTCGCCACGAGCGCCCGCACCTTCCCGTCCGTGAGCAGCGCCAGCGTGTCGCGCAGCGCCCGCGGCGGGACGTCGTCCCCCTCCTCGACCGCCTCGGCGAACTCCTCCGGCGTCCGGTCGACCAGCCCGGCCGCCTCCAGCAGGTAGACCGGGACGGGCTCGGTGACGGCGACGCCGTCCCCCGCATGCGCGGCCCTGACCGCCGCCACCTTCTCCTCCAGCGCCTTCAGCCTCGCCTTGAAGGCGGCGGCGTTCGACGAGAACGTCCGGGCGTCCTCGGGGGCGGCCTCGGCGAGCGCGGCCGAGATCCGGTCGGCCAGCAGCGCGACGGAGGGCAGGTCATACCAGACGTGCTCGTTCAGCTCCTCGCCCTTCGGGGCGGTCTTCCCGGAGATCTGGACGGCGTTGAGCACCCGGGCCTTCGACCCGGAGCCCCTGAGCAGCGTCTCCATGAAGTCGTCGTAGCCGCCGCCGTTCTCGATGACCACGCCGGCCTTCGACAGCGCGAGCCTGGTGCGCGTCCCCGCCTCGAAGGAGTGCGGGTCCTGCGCGGGGTCGCTGATGAACGAGGTCACCTTCACCCTGTCGCCGCCGATCTGCCGCGCGATGTCCCCGTACACGTTGGTCGAGGCCACGACCGGGACCGTCTCCGCGGCCCCGGCGCCCGAGGAGGACCCGCAGGCGGAGGCCCCGAGGGCGGAGAGGGCGAGGGCGGCGCCCGCCCCGAGGACGCGGGCGCGCTGAGCAGACATCATGGAAGCTCCTGAAAATGAAAACGATTTTCAGTGGCAACTTAACATGACTCGCCCCTTTGGTCCCGTCCTGTTGCCGTCCCGGCAACCCCCGCACGCGAAAGGCCGCCGTCCCGGTCCCGGGACGGCGGCCTTCGAGGCGGTCGTCTAGCGCTTGCGGAGAACCCCGCCGTACTCGTAGATGCCGCGGTCCAGCTTGGAGGCTCCCTCGTACTGCTCCAGCTCGGGCGGGACGGGGGCGAGCGGCGGCTGCACGTCCAGCGGGCGCCAGTCGACGAGGTTGCACAGGCCCGGCTCGACGGGGTCGAAGTCCGACAGCAGCGCGTCGATCTCGGCGGGCGTCCGCGTCTGCCAGGGGATCCCGGCCCCGCGGACCTGCTCGTTCATCTGCGCGCTGCGCACCGGGTCGTCGCAGGCGACCTGGGAGAAGGTGAGGTGGCTGCCCGGCGCGGCCCGGTCCATGATCGTGTGCAGGACGCGGCGCGGGTCGTCGGCGTCGGGCAGGTGGTGGCCGACCGACAGGAACAGCGTCGCGACCGGCTCGCTGAAGTCGATCAGCCGCTCGACCTCCGCGTCCGCCAGGATGGCCTCCTGGTCGCGCATGTCGCCCTGGATGACCGTGGTCGAGGAGTCGCCGGCCAGCAGCGCCCTGCCGTGCGCGAGGACGATCGGGTCGATGTCCACGTAGACGACGCGCGCGTCCGGCGCGAAGTCGCGGGCGACCTGGTGCACGTTGGCGTCGGTCGGCAGGCCGCAGCCCATGTCGATGAACTGCCGGATCCCGGCCTCGGCGGCCAGGTACCGGACGGCGCGGTACAGGAACAGGCGGTTCTGCCGGGTGATGTCGAGCCCGGCGGGGTGGTGTTCGAGCTGCCCCCTGATGAACTGCCGGTCGACCTCGTAGTTGTCCTTGCCGCCGAGCAGCCAGCCGTAGGCGCGGGCGGACGTCGGGACGTCGTGGGGGATGTCCGCCAGGGACGGCCTGTCGTGATCGTTCACAGGGGGAACGCTACCCCGCCGCGGCCCGCCGCGGGCGCCTGCCGCCACCCGGGCCGCGGGCGCGGGTCACCAGGCGAACGCCTCCGGCACGGGACCCGGGCCCGGGAAGATCTCGTCGAGGGCGGAGAGGAACTCCTCCGGCAGGTCCAGCTCGGCGGCGCGGACGGCGGAGTCGAGCTGCGCGCGGACGCGCGGGCCCACGATCGGGCCGGTCACGCCGGGGCGGGTGAGCAGCCAGGCGAGGCCGACGTCGCCCGGGTCCAGGCCGTGCTCGCCGCACAGGTCCTCGTAGGCCTGGACGCGCGCCCGCTCGGCCGGGTCGTTCAGCATCTCGGCGGAGCGCCCCGACCGGGACCGGGAGCCCTCCCCGTCGCGCTCCTTGCGCAGGACGCCGCCGAGCACCCCGCCGTGCAGCGGCGACCACGGGATCACGCCGAGCCCGTAGGCCCGCGCGGCCGGGACGACCTCCATCTCGGCACGCCGCTCGACCAGGTTGTACAGGCACTGCTCGCTGACCAGGCCGAGCGAGCCGCGGCGGGCGGCGGCCTCGTTGGCCTGCGCGATGCCCCAGCCGGGGAAGTTGGACGACCCGGCGTACAGCACCTTGCCCTGCTGGACGAGGACGTCGATCGCCTGCCAGATCTCCTCCCACGGCGTCGACCGGTCGATGTGGTGGAACTGGTACAGGTCGATGTGGTCGGTGCCGAGCCTCCTCAGCGACGCCTCGGCGGCCTGGCGGATGTGCAGCGCGGACAGCCCGCCCCGGTTCGGCCAGGGCGCGTCCGGCGCCGCCATGTCCGCGTAGACCTTCGTCGCGAGGACGGTCTTCTCGCGGCGCCCGCCGCCCTTGGCGAACCAGGTGCCGATGATCTCCTCGGTGCGGCCCTTGTTCGCGCCCCACCCGTAGGCGTTCGCGGTGTCGAAGAAGTTGATCCCCGCGTCGAGCGCCGCGTCCATGATCGCGTGGGCGTCGGGCTCCTCGGTGAACGGGCCGAAGTTCATCGTGCCGAGCACCAGGCGGCTGACCTTCAGGCCGGTACGGCCGAGCTGGGTGTACTCCATGGTGATCCAGCCAAGCACCTGGAGTGCCCTCCAGGTCAAGTGTGACGCGCCCCCCGGCGCCGCGCGCCGCGCGCGCGGCGCCGGGGAGGGCGGAAAGGGGCTAGGGAGAGACGTACTTCGACCACGGCTCGACGCTGGGGCCGTTCCAGAAGGATCTCGGGTGCGCCACGGCTCTCGGCCGGGGCTCAGGCTTTGACTCGTCCGACGGTCCGTCGCTTCGCGGAGCCTGTGCCGCGGAATCGTCCGGCTTCGCGGAATGGCCGCCGGATGGCGCGGCCTTCTTCGCCGGGATGTGTCCGGGGGCTGTGATCGGGGGAATGTCGGTTTTCTTCGAATGTGTGCTACTGGGTGGCGGATTGTGGGGGGTCCGCTCGCTATCAGGGGGCTGGTCGGCCCGCTTCTCCGCGCTCATCCGGTCGATCTTCTCGACGAGCTCCCGCACGGACGGCGACCACTCCCTGAAGGCGGGGGCGCCGGGCCGCACCGCCCCCGCGAACTGTCTCTTGCGCGCCGCGCCGAACCTGTCGATGCGGACCCTGGCTCCCGAATTGGGCGCGTGCAGGAATCGGCCGTGCCCCACGTACATGCCGACATGGCTGCGGCCGTGGAAGAAGATGAGGTCCCCGGGCTTGAGGCTCCCCATTCCCACCTTCCGGTCCACCTGGCGGTACTGGGCGTAGGTGACGCGGGGGATCTTGACGCCGGCCCGGCGCCACGCGGCCATCATGAGCCCGGAGCAGTCGTAGCCGCCCGGCCCGTCCGCGCCCCACCGGTACGGCTTGCCGAGCTGCTTGCGGGCGAACCGCAGCGCCTTCTTGGCGCGCTTGCGCTGGAGGGTCTCCCGCGTCCGGTACCTGTCGTACGCCTGGACCTTCTCCAGGGTGGCCGCGTCGAGGTGCAGGCTCTTCAGCACCGTCGGGTTGAGTGCGGCGAAGGCCGTGGAACCCAGCGGGACCGTCAGGGCGAGCCCGGTCACCGTGGCCGTGACGGCCGTGCGGAGCACGCTCCGTTTTCGATCGGCCGCCCGGCCGCGGCCGGCATGGCCCGCGACCGCGCCGCTTGCGCTTGCGGTCTCCTGCGAGTGGCGTGCGGACATTCCTCTGCTCTCCGTTTCCGTTCGGGTATTCGGCAGGTGATCATCATCCCGCCGAGGGATCGGGTACCCGTTGATCGGCACGGAATTGTCGGAGCGGGCCGATTTTACGTGATCATGGCGCGGAATTGGGCACGGCCTTCGGTGTCTTTGATCAAGCGGTCAAGTGGGCCAGGGATTTCAGCGGAACGGCGAGCCAGGCCGGTCTGTTCCGCGCCTCGTAACGCACCTCGTAGACCGCCTTCTCGAATTCGAAGGCGCGGATGAGCACCGAATGCGCCGCCGGATCCGGTCCGCCGCCCGCCGCGTAGCCGCGGCAGAACGCGGCGCGGTTGCGCGCCGCCCAGGCGTGCGCCCGGGTCTCCAGCCGCGGCCCCGGCTCGCTCGGCACCGAGCCCGCCTTGGTGATGAGGAAGCGCGCGGCGTACTCGAACGAGCGGAGCATCCCGGCGACGTCGCGCAGCGGGTGCGCGAGGGCCCGGCGCTCGCTCTGCGTCCGCGCCGGCTCGCCCTCGAAGTCCAGCACCGACCACCCCGACTCCGTGCGCAGGACCTGGCCGAGGTGGTAGTCGCCGTGCACGCGCTGGACGGGCAGCGGCTCGGCCCGCGCGGCCAGGTCCAGGAACGCCTCGGTGAGCGCCTTCGCGTGCGGCGCGAGGCCGGGCACCGCGCGGCAGGTGGCGGTCAGCTCGCGGTTCATCCGCGCGGCCGTCGCGCGGACCTCCGCGGCCGGGACGACCGTCACGCCGAACGCGTCGGCCAGCGCCCGGTGCACCTCGGCGGTGGCCGCGCCGAGCCGTTCGGCCTCGGCGGCGAAGTCGCCGCCGGCCGCGCTCGCGTCCAGCTCCGCCCACTCGTCGCCGCCGGGCGGCGACGTGTGCGCGAACCAGTCGCGGACGCTGGCTATCGCGAGGCTCCAGGCGTCCACGCCGGTGTGCAGGTAGTCCGACAGGAGGGCGAGCGTCACCGGCTCCCCGCCCCCGCCGGCCATCGCCCCGTGCCCCGGGTCCAGCTCGATCCACCCGAGGACGGCCGGGACGCGCGCGCAGCCGCCGCGGGTCAGCGCGAGGTTGACCTCCAGGTCGAGGTTGACGCCGGCGGACAGGCGGCGGAACAGCTTGCAGATGTACTCGTCGCCGAACAGTAACGAGGTGTTGCTCTGCTCGGCGGTCATGGGAAGGCTCGCCAGGTCCGTCCGGACGCGGGCGCCGTCGGCGTGGTGGAACCGCAGCGGGCCGACGGACGCCCCGCTCGCCAGGGCCTCCAGGAGCACGCGGGTCAGGTCCGGGTCGTGCGCGGCGTCGTACAGCCGGGCCCTGCCGGAGCGGTCGCCGCAGGGCCCGCCGATCTCGACGTGCCGGAGCCGGCCCGGCAGGTCGCGGCGGACGCCGAGGAGGAGCTGGTAGTGGTCGGTGGTGTCGTCCTGGCGGACGTCGAGGATGAGGTGGTGCAGGGCGGGGTCGCCGGGGCGGAGTTCGGTGGCGGTGCCGATGGTGAGGTCGTGGATGGGGCCGTCCTTGCCGCCGAACCACCGCTGCCGGGGCAGCCACTCGGCGAGGTCCCGGACGAGGTCCGGCTCTGGAGGAAGCACGGTCAGACGGTCCTTCCCGCGCGCGTGCCCGGTCCCGCGTCCGCGCCCGCCCCTGGAGCGCCGTCCTCAGGCGGGACCAGCTGGAACCAGAAGAACCCGTGCCCGGGCAAGGTGAGCAGGTACGGGAGTTCGCCGATGGCGGGGAACTGCACGCCGCCCATGCACTCGACGGGGGAGTAGCCCTCGAAGCGCCGCAGGTCCAGCTCGACCGGCTGCGGGAACCGCGACAGGTTGCTGACGCACAGGACCGTGTCCATCTCGTCCCACGGGCTCTCGTCCTCGGTGATCTCGCGGGTGAAGGCGAGGACGGAGGGGTTGGAGGCGGACAGTTCGACGTAGGAGCCGACGCCGAAGACGGGGTGGCGCTGGCGGATCTCG
>NZ_JBEZJI010000082.1:0-34177 GCF_040649435.1 Actinomadura sp. NPDC048955 | reverse complement strand
ATTTTTTATAGACCCGGCCACCCCCCTTATCACCCCCCCTTTTTGCACACTCTTCCCCAACACCCCGCTCTTCCTATCTCCGCCCCCGCCCCTGGACGCCGCGGCGCCGCGGCGCCGCGGCGTCGAACTCCCCGCTGCCGCACACGTCCCCGCCTCACACACGTCCCCGCTGGCGTACAGGGACTGGCCCCGCACGGGACCCGCCCAAGGCCCGCTCGAGCACCGCTCTGGGACAACTGACGCACATGTGTCAGTTGGGCCGCACACGCCCGCTGTTGCATAAGTGACCGCTGTGGCGCACGTGCTCGCCGTTGCGCAGTCGCACATGTCCCCGCCGTTGCACACTCGACCGCTGTGCCTCACACCTGCGCGCTGCTGCTCGCGTGTTTGCTGCCGTACAGGTGCTCGCTGTCGCGCGCGTGTTCGCTGCGGGCAGGTGCCGTTAAGGTGTACGTGAGCGGTGTTGCGCTTCTCGTTGTGGGGCTGGTGCCCGTTGCATTGCTCTTGGCGGCCGGGGCGGGCTCGCCTTGGGTGGCTTGCTTGGGGCAGAGCCTGGTCAGGTGGCTGGGGCGGTGCTGTGGAGCTGTTTGTTTGCCGCGGTTCGTGCGGGTGGGTGCGTGTGTGGGGCGCTGCAGGGCGGGGTCGAAGGGCTCGCCCTGCAGCGCAGGTGTCGTTGGGGGCAGTTACTTCTTTTTGCGGCCCTGGAGTTTGTTCAGGTCGGGCATCTGGAAGCCGGGCGGGAGTTGGCCGCCGCCCAGGCCGGGGGGGAGTTGGCCGCCGCCGAGGCCGGGTGGGAGGCCCTTCGGCATGCCCTCGGCTGCGGGGGCCTGCTCCTGGGGGGACTTGCCTCCCGCGGCGCGCTTGCGGGGGTCGCCGCTGCGCTGCTTGCCCTTCTTGTTCTTGGCGGCCTTCGCCGCCTTCGTGGCCTTGCGGCGGCCGCCGGGCATGCCGGGCAGGCCCATGCCGCCGGCCATCTGGCGCATCATCTTCTGCGCGTCGAAGAACCGGGTGACCAGGCTGCTGACCTCGCCGACGCCGACGCCGGAGCCCTGGGCGATGCGGGCCCGCCGCGAGCCGTTGATGATCTTCGGCTGGGCGCGCTCCTGCGGGGTCATCGAGCGGATGATCGCGGCGATGCGGTCCAGGTCGCGGTCGTCGATCTGGCTGATCTGGTCGCGGACCTGGCCCATGCCCGGCATCATCCCGAGCAGGTTCCCGATCGGGCCGAGCTTGCGGATCATCATCATCTGCTCGAGGAAGTCCTCGAGGGTGAAGTCCTCGCCCGAGGCGAACTTGCTGGACATCTTCTCGGCCTGCTCGGCGTCGAACGCCTGCTCGGCCTGCTCGATCAGGGTGAGGATGTCGCCCATGTCGAGGATCCGGCCCGCCATGCGGTCCGGGTGGAAGACGCTGAAGTCCTCCAGCTTCTCGCCCGTGGAGGCGAACATGATGGGGCGTCCGGTGATGTGCCGGACGGACAGGGCCGCGCCGCCGCGCGCGTCGCCGTCGAGCTTGGTGAGCACGACGCCGTCGAAGCCGACGCCGTCCATGAAGGCCTGGGCGGTGTTGACCGCGTCCTGGCCGACCATGGCGTCGACGACGAACAGGATGTCGTCGGGGCGGACGGCGTCGCGGATGTCGACGGCCTGCTGCATCATCTCGGCGTCGATGCCGAGGCGGCCGGCGGTGTCGATGACGACGACGTCGTGCTGGGCGTGCCGGGCCTGGTCGATCGAGCGGCGCGCCACGTCGACCGGGTCGCCGACGCCGCTGCCCGGTTCGGGCGCGAACACCGGGACCCCGGCCCGCTCGCCGACGACCTGGAGCTGCTGGACGGCGTTGGGGCGCTGGAGGTCGGCCGCCACCAGCATCGGCGTGTGGCCCTCCTGCTTCAGCCAGCGGGCCAGCTTGCCGGCGAGGGTGGTCTTGCCGGCGCCCTGCAGGCCCGCGAGCATGATCACGGTCGGCGGGGTCTTGGCCAGCCGGATCCGCCGGGTCTCGCCGCCGAGGATGGTGATGAGCTCCTCGTTGACGATCTTGACGACCTGCTGCGCCGGGTTCAGCGCCTGCGAGACCTCCGAGCCCTGCGCCCGCTCCTTGATCTGCGCGATGAAGTCCTTGACCACGGGGAGCGCGACGTCGGCCTCAAGGAGCGCGATCCGGATCTCGCGGGCGGTCGCGTTGATGTCGGCCTCGGAGAGCCGGCCCTTGCTGCGCAGCGACGAGAAGACCGTCGTCAACCGGTCGGAGAGCGTCTCGAACACGTGTCTGGACCGTCCTTGGAAAGCTGCTGGGATCGCCTATCAGCGTATCGGGTCACACGGCGAGCCCCGCCCCCTCCGGGAACCCGGTCAGCGGAGGGTCTTCAGAACCCGGGTCCGGACGGCCGCCAGCGCGTCGGGGTCGTCGAGGGGGCGGCCCTGCTCGTCCACCACGTAGAAGACGTCCACGGCCTCGGCTCCGAGGGTGTCCACCTGGGCGGCACGGACCTGCAGGCCGCAGGACCCGAGCGCCTGGCCGACGCGCCACAGGAGGCCGGGACGGTCGTGCGCCCGGACCTCGACGACGGTGGCGGTGCGCGAGGCGTCGTCGACGATCATGACGCGCGGGGGCGGCACCGTGACGCCGGGCCGGATCCGGACGGACCGCGCCCGCCGTTCCAGCCGCTCGGCCACGTCGAGGCGTCCGGCGAGCATCCGCCGCAGGTCCGCCTCCAGGCCGGCCGGATCCGGCGGCGTGCCGTACTCGGGGACGGCCGTGAAGTCCAGCACCGCGGTCTGGGCGGGCGAGGCCGACGGGGAGGAGATCACGCGCGCGGTCTTCACGGCCAGGCGGTGCAGGGCGAGGACGCCAGCGGCGCGCCAGAGCAGGCCGGGGCGGTCGGGGGCGGCGATGGTGATCCGGGAGCCCGTCACGCGGACGGCGGCGCCGTCGTGGCGCGCCAGGGCGAGGTGGTCGGCGGCGAGCGCGGGCGCGGGCGGGGGCGTGCCGCCGGAGAGCGCGGCGGCTGCGCGGCGGGCGAGTTCGGCGACCAGGCCGGCCTTCCAGGCGCCCCAGGCGGCGGGGCCGGTGGCGCCGCCGTCGGCGACGGCGAGGGCGGCGAGGAGGTCGACGACCTCGCGCTCGCGGCCGGGAACGCCGGACACGGCGGCGGTGACCGTCTGGACGGTGACCGGGTCGTCGATGTCGCGGCGGGTCGCGGTCTCGGGCAGCAGCAGGTGGTGGCGGACGACGGTTTCGAGGACGCGGACGTCCTCCTCCGGGAGGCCGAGGCGGGCGCCGATGTCGCGGGCGACGACCGCGCCGGAGGTGGAGTGGTCGCCGGGCCAGCCCTTGCCGATGTCGTGCAGGAGCGCGCAAATCAGGAGCAGGTCGGGGCGGGCCACCTCGCGGGTCAGGGCGGCGGCGCCCGCGGCGGTCTCGACGAGGTGGCGGTCGACGGTGAAGCGGTGGACGGGGTTGCGCTGCGGGCGGTTGCGGACGCGCTCCCAGTCGGGCAGCAGCCGGACGATCAGCCCGGCCTGGTCGAGTGCCTCCCAGACGGCGATGGCGGCGGGTCCTGCGCCGAGCAGGGAGACGAGCGCGTCGCGGGCCTCGGCGGGCCAGGGGGCCTGCGGCAGCGCGGCGCGGTCGGCGAGCCGGGCGACGGTGGCGGGGGCGAGCGGCAGGCCCGTCTGGGCGGCGGCCGCGGCGACGCGCAGGACGAGCGCCGGGTCGTTCAGATCGGCGTTGCGCGCGAGGACGACCTCGCCCTCGTGCTCGACGGCGCCGTCCCCGACCGGCCTGCGCTCGACGCCGCGCCGGCCCGCGCCCTGCGGGACGCCGGGAGGCTGCGGGACTTTGGCCCTGGTGAAGTTCTCGACGCGGCGCCACAGGTGGGACGCCCCGTAGGTGACGGTTCGGGCGGCTTCGGCGATCGAGCGTTGCAGGACGTCGGCGTCCATGAGCCCGAGGGCGCGGGCGACGGCCTCCTGTTCCTGGAGGACGAGGCGGTCGGTGGAGCGGCCGGTGACCTGGTGGAGCGCGTGCCGGATGTCGAGGAGCAGGTCGTGGGCGGCGCGCACTCGCGCGTCCGGGGCGGGTGCCACCCAGGAGGCGGCGACGGCGTGCATGACATGGACGTCCCGCAGCCCGCCGTGGGCTTCCTTCAGATCGGGTTCGAGCAGGAACGCCAGCTCGCCGTGGGTCTCCCAGCGTTCGCGGCACATCGCCGACAGCTCGGCCAGCCGGGTGGGGGCGTCGGCGCGCCAGTCGGCGAGGACGGCGGCGCGCAACTCGTCGACGAGGGCGTGGTCGCCGGCGACGCGGCGGGCCGACAGCAGGCCGAGGGCGGCCTTCATGTCGCCGCGCGCCACGGTCCGGGCCTCGGCGACGGTGCGGACGGAGTGGTCGAGCCGGAGCCCGGAGTCCCAGACCGGGTACCAGACGCGGTCGGCGATCTCCGCGACGCCGGCCAGGCCGCGGTGCAGCAGGACGAGGTCGAGGTCGCCGCCGGGCGTCAGTTCGCGCCGCGCGTGGCTTCCCACCGCGACGAGCGCCACTCCCTCGGGCGCCGCGCCGTCCGCGGCGGTGCCGTCGGAGGGCGGGGCCGTGGTCAGGAGGGAGGCCAGCCAGCGGTCGAGGGCGGCGGCGCGGGCGGCGCGGGCGGTGGCCAGGGCGGCGCGGGCCGAGTCCGAAGCGGCGCCGCCGGCCGGAGCGGGCGCGGGGGCCCGGTCTCCGGCCGGCGGGTGGGCGAGGGTCACCGTGCTCCCTAGAGGGCTTCCGGGCCGGTCTCGCCGGTGCGGACCCGGACGACGGTGTCGACCGGCACGGCCCACACCTTCCCGTCGCCGATCTTGTCGGTGCGGGCCGCCTTGACGATCACGTCGATGATGTCGTCGGCGTCCTCGGCCTCGACCAGGACCTCGACGCGCAGCTTGGGCACCAGGTCGACCTGGTACTCGGCGCCCCGGTAGACCTCGGTGTGGCCCTTCTGCCGCCCGTAGCCGCTGGCCTCGCTGACGGTCATCCCCTTGACGCCGAAGGCCTCCAGGGCCTTCTTCACCTCGTCCAGCTTGAACGGCTTGATGACCGCCGTGATGAGCTTCATCCCTTCGCCTCCACCTTCTTCGCCGGGGCGGCGGGGGCGGGCGCCGCCGCGGTCGCCCCGGAGCCGATGCCCGCACGGATCGTGCCGAAGTCGTAGGCGGTCTCCGCGTGCGCCGTGCTGTCGATGCCGGCGGCCTCGTCGTCCTCGCTGATCCGGAAGCCCATCACCAGGTCGATCACCTTGGCGATCACGTAGGTGACGACGAAGGAGTAGGCGAGCGTCGCCAGGACCGCGACGGCCTGCTTGCCGAGCAGCGCGAACCCGCCGCCGGCGAACAGCCCGTCGGCGCCGGCGTCGTTGACGGCGGTGGTCGCCAGGAAGCCGATCAGCAGGGCGCCGACGATGCCGCCGACCATGTGGACGCCGACGACGTCGAGCGAGTCGTCGTAGCCGAGCTTGTACTTCAGGCCCACCGCGAACGCGCACACCGCGCCGGCGACCAGGCCGAGGGCGAGGGCGCCGAGGGGGGTGACGAACGCGCAGGCCGGGGTGATCGCGACCAGGCCGGCCACCACACCGGAAGCGATGCCGAGGGTCGTGGACGCGCCGTCGCGCAGCTTCTCGACGACGATCCAGGCGAACGCGGCGGCGCAGGTGGCGACGAGCGTGTTGATGAACGCGACGGCCGCGGTGGAGCCGGCCGACAGGGCGGACCCGGCGTTGAAGCCGAACCAGCCGAACCACAGCAGCCCGGCGCCGAGCAGGACGAACGGCAGGTTGTGCGGCCGCATCGGCTCCTTCGGCCAGCCCTTGCGCTTGCCGAGCACCAGCACCAGGGCGAGCGCCGCGACGCCGGCGTTGATGTGGACGACCGTCCCGCCCGCGAAGTCGAGCGCGCCGAGGTGGAACAGCCAGCCGGACTTGCCGCCGTCCTTGCCGTCGGACCACCACACCCAGTGGGCGATCGGGAAGTACACCAGCGTCGCCCAGACCAGGGTGAACACCACCCAGGCCCCGAACTTGGCACGGTCCGCGACCGCGCCGCTGATCAGCGCGACGGTGATGATGGCGAACGTGGCCTGGAACGCCACGAAGACCAGCTGCGGGATGCCCGTCCCGTCGTCGGCCGTGGCCGCGTTCTCCAGGCCGACGAGGCCCCAGTCGCCGAACCCGCCGATGAACGAGCTGAGCCCGCCGCCGTCGCCGAAGGTGAGCGAGTAGCCGTAGACGACCCACGCCATGCCCACCACGGCGATGCTGACGAAGCTCATCATCATCATGTTGAGCACGCTTTTGGCCCGGCTCATACCCCCGTAGAAGAAGGCCAGGCCCGGTGTCATCAGCAGGACGAGCGCCGTGCTCGTCAGCATCCAGGCGGTACTACCGCTATCGATCTTCATCTCTGAGCGCGTCCCTCCTCGCCAGGAACTTCGAACTGCTCAGAGACTCTGGCGCGGCCGTTTCGCCCGGTATGCCGCTACGTTTCCGCCATGTGAAACCCGACTTCGGCGTGTTTCGCCGCTGTTTCCAAGTCCTCACATGCCGTATTTACTCGGTTTGCGGGCGGCTTCCGGGCCCGCCGGGGGCCGGTTCAGTCGCCGAGGATCGCGTCCACGAACGCCTCGGGCTCGAACGGCGCGAGGTCGTCCGGCCCCTCCCCGAGGCCCACCAGCTTCACCGGGACGCCGAGCTCGCGCTGCACCTGGACGACGATGCCGCCCTTGGCGGTGCCGTCCAGCTTGGTGAGCACCACGCCGGTGATGTTGACGACCTCGGCGAAGACCCGGGCCTGCTGCATGCCGTTCTGGCCGGTCGTGGCGTCCAGGACGAGCAGGACCTCGTCGACCGCGGCCTGCTTCTCCACCACCCGCTTGACCTTGCCGAGCTCGTCCATCAGCCCGGTCTTGGTGTGCAGCCGGCCCGCCGTGTCGACGATCACCACGTCGACCTTGGTGTCGATGCCCTGCTTGACGGCGTCGAACGCGACGCTGGCGGGGTCGGCGCCCTCGTCCTTGCGGACGACCTGCGCGCCCACCCGCGTCCCCCACGTCTCCAGCTGGTCGGCGGCGGCGGCGCGGAAGGTGTCGGCGGCGCCCAGCAGCACGGTGTTGCCGTCGCCGACGAGGACGCGGCCGAGCTTGCCGCACGTGGTGGTCTTGCCGGTGCCGTTCACGCCGACGACCATGAGCACGGCGGGACGGTCGCCGTGCGCCTCGGTGTGCAGGGAGCGGTCGATGTCGGGGCCGATCTGCTTGAGCAGCTCCTCCTTGAGCATCGCCCGGACCTCCTCCGGGCTGCGCGTGCCGAGGACCTGGACGCGGGTCCGCAGGTCGTCGGTGACCTGCCGGGCCACCGCGGTGCCCATGTCGGCGGAGATCAGGGTGTCCTCGATCTCCTCCCAGGCGTCCTCGTCGAGCGTGTCGCGCGACAGCAGGACGAGGAGGGTCTTGCCGAAGGCGTTCTGGGAGCGGGCGAGCCGGGCCCGCAGCCGCACGAGCCGCCCCGCGCCGGGCGGGGGCCGCTCGATCTCGACGGCGGGCCGCGGCGGCGCCTCCGTCGGCGGGGCCTTCTCGATCGTGGGGGCTGCGGTGTCGGCCGCGTCGGCGGCGGTGGCGCCGCCGGTGCGTTCGGAGGGGCGCTCGACCGGCGGGCGGGGCCGGCGCGGCCGCAGCAGCGTGACGCCGCCGATGATCAGCGCGATCACGGCCAGCACGGCGATGACGATCACAAATTCCATAACGCCCCCAGTTTTCCAGACGAGCACTCCCGCGCGAACACGCTGCGCCGGGCCCGCCGATCATGCGGCGAGCCCGGCCGGGCGCGCAACCGCGCGGGAGCCCCGAACGTCACGGCGCCCGCGCCGGGACGGTAGATCAGGCATTACCCCCAGGGAGGGATGCCCGTTCGGAGGACTCCCACTCGTCGACGTTGCGGAGCAGCGCCTCCAGATAGGAGCGCAGGTGGGTCCGGTAGACGTCGCTGTAGGTGCGCAGGTAGGCGATCTCGCGCTCCAGGGCGAGGCGATCCGCGTCCGGGAGGTTCTCGGGGCGGGGCGCCGGCGCGGCCTGCGGCGGGGCCGTGCGGACGGCCGCCTCGGCGACGGCGGCGGCCTTGCGGTGGGCGTCCTCCAGCATCTGCTCCGCCCGGCCCTTGGCGTCGGACAGGATCGCCTCCCGGTGCAGCCTCGCCTCGTGCGCCAGCTCCCTGGTGTAGCGCTCGGCGTCCGCCACGTACAGGTCGGCGGTCTGCTGGGCCTGCGACAGGATGCGGACGGCCTGGAAGTGGGCGTCCTCGGGGGCCATCACGCCGCGGGAGCCGGAGGACGCCTGGCTGCGCAGCCGGTTCACCTCGTCGGCGAGGGCGGCCTTGTCGGTGAAGATCTTGACGAGTTCCCGCTCCACGTACTGCAGGAAGTTGCGGACCTGCTCCTCGTCGTATCCGCGGCGCCCTAGGGCGGCCCGGGCGAACACCACCGAGTGGAGCTCGCCCGGGGTCAGCCGCGAGCCCTCGGAGACGACCGGAAGGTTCGGGGAGTTCAACGCGCTCACCTCTGTGCGTCGGCGAAGGTTTCGAGGCGGATGCGGTCACGGGGGACGCCGAGCCGCGTCAGCTGCTCGACGGTGTGCCCGACCATGACGGCCGGCCCGCACACGTAGGCGTCGTGACCGTCCCAGGGGCCGCGCCTCGCGACCACGTCGGACAGGTTGCCGTGCTCGATGCCGTCGTCCCCCGACTGGAGCAGCGAGGAGAACCCGTGCCCGCCCGGTTCGTCCGACACGGCCGGGACGACGGTGAGCCAGGGGAAGCCGTCCGCCAGCTTGGCCAGATCCTCCAGGTCGTAGAGGCCGTCGCGGCTGCGAGCACCGAAGAACAGGTGCACGCGGGGCGGGACGGCGCGGCGGGAGACCTGCTCCAGGATCGCCTTCAGCGGGGCCAGGCCGGTGCTGCCCGCGACGAGCAGGACGTCCCGCGGGGAACTCTCGTCCAGCGTGAGGGTTCCGATGGGGGCGCCCATGCGGACGCGGTCGCCGGCCTGGGTGCCGCGCACGAGCACGGGGCTCACCGGCCCGCCGTCCACCAGCCGGACGTGGAAGTCGACGGTGTGGTCGGGACGCGGTGCGTTCGCCATCGAGTAGTACCGCCAGTGCCGCAGCCGGGACGGCACTTCGAGCGCGACGGACTGGCCCGGCGCGTACGGCAGGGGCCGGTCGGGCTGGATCCGCAGGACGCTGATGTCGAATCGGCGGCGCTCGACGGCGACGACCTGCCCGTTCCACCAGGCGGGGCTGCTGAGGGCGTTCTCGTCGGCGGCCTCCAGCATGACCTTGGCGACGAGGGTGTAGGCCGCCGTCCAGTCGCTTTCGAGGTCGTCGGTCCAGGCCGTCCCGGAGAAGTGCCGCAGGGTGGCGAGGAGGCTGGCCCCGACGTGCGGGTAGTGCTCGGCCACGATGCCGAACCTGCGGTGGTCACGACCGAGCTGCTGCAGGAACGGGACGAGGTTGGACAGGTCGTCCACCTGGGACACGATGTGCCCGAGGGCGCGCAGCAGCTTGTCGCGCTGCCCGCTCATCCCGATGGGGAACATGTCGCGCAGGTGGGGGTTGCGTACGAAGAGGTCGGAGTAGAAGAACAGGGCGACCGCGTCGCCCTTCTCGGCGACCTGCGCGAAGCTGGCCTTCAGTCGCTGGGCGTCCACGGATCAGGCGACGGGCTCCGCCGCGGCCTCCGTCATGACCTTCGCGACGACGCCGTAGGCCGCCGTCCAGTCGCGTTCGAGGTCGGCGTTCCATTCCGGGCCGCTGAAGTGCGCGAGGGTGGCGAGCAGGCTGGCGCCGACGGGCGCGTAGTGCTCGGCGACGACGCCGAAGCCGTGGTGGCGGCGTCCGAGGTCGGTGAGGAACGGGACGAGCGCGTCGGGGTCGTCCACGGTCGAGACGATCTGGGACAGCGCCGCGATCAGCACCTCGTGCTGCTTGGCCATCGACGCCGGGAACATCCGTCTGAGCTGCGGGTCCCGCGCGAAAAGGTCGGCGTAGAAATATTCGGCGACGTCCAGGCCGTTCGTGGCGACCAGGGCGAAATTGTCTTTGAGTTTTTGCGGATCCACGGGTGACACCTCTCAGGCGGTTCTCCGTACCGGACGGGGGGAGTCCGGTGAAGGAGCCGGAGAGCCGCAGGTCCATATGGGTAGTGGATAGGTCCGGGGCACACAAGCCCGCCAGCGTCGCCGGGTAATCACGGTCGGTGCACGCCGATCCCCTCCGATTACGCGCCACCGGCGCGGATGTGAAGTCTCCAATCGGTTATAGGCCGGGGGAAGACGGCGGAGACGGGGTCCGCCACCGTGCCCGAAATGTGAGCGCTGGGCGATGTCACGTTCCAAGGGAAATGTGACGCGCATCACTATGGCCGCGATGGAGCCGCCTGCCCCGGGGCCAGGGCGCTGGGTGCCGCGGGCCCCTGTTACCGCGGCACCCAGGCGCCTCGACCTGCCGGGGGACGTCTCACGACGGCCCGGCGAGCTCCGGCGGGTCGCCTGCCCGGCCGATCCCATCGAAAGCGACGGCCGCCCCCGGGTTCCTGTGGCGGGGTGAGCCCCCGCGCCCAGCCCACCGAGGGTGACGGGACGGCCGGCACTGCGCGCGACGACATGCCGCCTATAGCGCGGAAAACGTCCCCGCGTGAGGTCTTTCATCGATTCTTCTCGTGAGATAATCCACTCTTACCTCTCCGCATCCGTCCGGCTCCGCTCGGCTCCGCCTGATCGGCACGGCCGCGCATTTTCCTTCCATGCGCTTGAGGCTTCCCGGAGAGAAAAGGAAGGCGCGGGCGCTGGCGCCGCCAGGACGTGCGCTCACCGCCCCTGACCTGGCGATCTTGTGACCGCTGGCCATTCCCGGACCAAGGCGTTAATCTTCGGCTGCCGCCTGATCACCCCGGAAAGGCGGCGCTCTGACATTGGGCCGTCACCCCGACCCGAGGAAGGCACGCCATGGCTCTCCGGATCACTCCCCGCGCCGGCGGCGCGCTCGCCGTCACCGCGCTCGCCATGGCATTTCTCGTGTCCGGTTGCGGCGGTGACGACAAGGACGGCGGCGATGAGGTCTTCCGGCCGCCGTCCTCGTCGCCCACACCGACCGCGCAGCAGGACACCGACCCGGGCGCCCAGGAGGGGATCGAGGGTGCGCGGGCCGCGCTCCAGGCCTTCCTGCGCGGCCAGGCCGCCGGCGACCAATCGGTGTGCCGCTACGTGGCGAAGGACGGCGACTTCCTCCGGGGCCCCGCGCTCGGCGGCGACTGCCCGACCGGCGTGCGCAACACGCCGCACTTCGTCCGGCCGCAGGAGCGGCAGGCCCTCCGCACCCTGACCGTGAAGGGCGGCCGGCTGTCGGGCGAGGAGGCGGTCATCCCGTTCTCCGCCCTGCACTACACGAGCGGCGCCATGACCGAGCGCACCCTCCAGGGCGAGTTCATCCTCCGCCACAACGGGGAGATCTGGCAGATCGTGAAATGACCTCGGGCTCACTGCGGCTCAGGCCCGGTACATGGCGATCCAGTCGACGGAAAGGGTCACGTCCCGCGTCCGGCTGACCCCCTTCGTCGTCAGCTTGGCCATCTGCGGGAACCAGTCGAGCTGGATGGCCTGCCCCATCTTCCCCGGCGGCAGCGCCTCCCGCTTGGACGTGTGGAACCACCTGCGGCCGTCCACGTAGCCCGTCATGCCCCTGGAGTTCCACTCCACCGCGAAGGCGTGCCACTTCGTCAGGTCGACCCGCAGGTGGGCGTCCAGGCGCCGGGAGTCCTTCTCGGGCCCGTAGTGAAGGAAGAAGTTCGTCCCGTTGCGCAGGCCCTTGTCGCCATAGGTCTCCATCCAGTCGATCTCCCCGCCTCCGTTGCGCGGGTCGGTGCCGCCACCGCCGCCGACCGGCCACAGCAGCAGGTTGGCGTTGTAGCAGGCGCATCCCCGGCTGACCCTCACGCGGGCCTCCCAGCGCCCGGTCTTCTGGGCGCCCTTCATCCAGGCGACGCCCCCGGTGTCGCCGTTGCGCTTGCCCTTGATGCGCAGGACGCCGTTCCGGACGGTCACCGCCTTGGCGACGCGGCGGCCGCGGCCGCCGTTGCCCGGCCCCGTGTAGACCTCCCAGGCCCGCCGGTCGAAGGTGCGGAATCCGTCGGAGGCGATCGGGCGCCCCCACCCGTACCGCCGGGCGGCGGTGGCCGTGACGCGCTTCTTCTTCCCCTTCTTCGCGCGCTCGGAGTCCCAGGTGTCCTCGTGCGCCCGCGGGCCCGGCTTCCCGTAGGCGATGGCGGGCGCGGACTTCTCCAGCGAACCGATGGCGCGGGCGGGAGCCTGGTCCGGGACCGCCTCCGGGGCGGCGGCGAGCGCGAACGAGCAGCCTGCGGCCAGGACTCCGCCGGCGACCACGCCCATTTTGTTTCGGGTCGGCAAAAGCATCGCGTTCCTCCGGGCGACGAATGATAAGAAGGCCCGGCAGGAATGGCGCCGTCCTTCATGTAGTCCGTTCACCCGGAACGTTATGCGGCCGCGTGCGGGCGGCCCTAGGGCCCTAGGGCCCTAGCGGCGGGAGGCACGGGCCCCAATCGCGCAGGCCCAGCTCAGCCGTCCGGAGGCATCCCGAGCCAGGTCACGATGGCCGTGGCCCGGTTCGGCACGCCGAGTTTCGCATAAATGCGATTGATGTAGTTCTTGACGGTTTTCTCGGTGAGAAATAGCTTGGCCGCGATGTCGTGATTCGCATGACCGCGCACGATCAGATCCATGACCTGGACCTCGCGGGCGGAGAGCCCGAACCGCGCGCGCTGCTCGGCCGGATCGGCCGCGGGCGCCGCGGGCCGGCCCGTTCGCGCGGCGTCGATGAGCGCGGCGCTGGCCGCGTGCGAGAGGGGGTGGGCCCGGTGCCGGACGGTGTCCCGGATCGCCGTAGCGAGCTCGTCCACCGTGAAGGTGTTGTGCACGAGGTAGCCGACGGCGCCGTTGCGGACGGCCGACAGGATCACCTCGGGCTCCTCCACCTGGGTGAGCATGATCACGCGGCTGATCCGGCTCAGCGCGGCGGCGGCGCTCACCCCGTCGGCGCGCGGCATCCGGACGTCGAGCAGGACGACGTCCGGCACGAGCCGCCAGGCGAGCTCCTCGGCCTCGCGGCCGTCGCCCGCCTCGCCCACCACCTCGATGTCGTCGGTGGACTCCAGCGCGGAGGTGAGGCCGGCGCGGATGAAGGTGTTGTCGTCCACGACCAGGACGCGGTACCGCACGGGCTCGTCCATCACCGGCTCCCGAGGGCGGTCCGCGCGGGTTCGGACTCCGGGCCCCCCGCCCGCATCGACACCGTGATCTCGGTGCCGCCGCCGGGGACGGAGCGCACGGCCAGCCGGCCGCCCGCCCTCCCGGCCCGCTCGTGCATGCCGACGAGGCCGTAGTGTCCGCCGCGGGCGAGCGCGTCCAGCCACCCGGGGTCGTCCGGCCGCCCGGGCATGCCCTTGCCGTCGTCGCGCACGCGCACCTCCAGTTCGCCGGCGTCGACCGCCGCGATGATGTCGACGCGGGACGCGTCCGCGTGCCGCGCCACGTTCTCCAGCGCCTCCCGCACGATCGTGACCAGCTCCCGCCGCGCCGGCGCCGGAAGGTCCGCGCCCGCCGCGACGTCCACCCGGACGGGGACGCCGGTGCGCCCCTCCCACTCCCCCGCCAGTTCCCGCACGGCGTCGCCCAGCGGGACGCCCGCGGAGTCGTCGCGCAGTTCGGCGATGAGCGAGCGCGCCTCGCGGGTGGCGACCTGCGCGGCGGTCGCGATGCGCCGCGCCTCCTGCTCGGCGCGGTCGGGGGACTTGCGGACCCAGCCGGGCAGGCCGTTCGCCGACAGGGCGATGCCGGACAGCGTCGCGGTCAGCGAGTCGTGCATCTCGCGGGCCAGCCGGGTGCGCTCCTCGGCGGCCATCGCCTGCGCCTCCATCCGCCAGCGCGTCTCCTCGGCGGCGGCGTGCTCGTCGAACAGGCGGCGCAGCACCGTGCCGACGAGCGCCGCGACCCCGTAGAAGACGGGCAGCATGACGAGCAGCGGCATGGCGATGCCGCCGTCGTCGGCGGACGGCGCGTTGCGGTAGAGCGCCGCGTAGTAGAGGACGGCCTGCTGCGCGCACAGCAGCGCGGTGACCGGCCACCGGTACAGCAGCCCGGCGAGACCGGCGGTCACCACCGTCACGAGGAAGTAGGGGCCGAAGATCCCGCCCACCTGCAGCACCGCGTAGCCGATGAGCACGTCGAAGGCCAGCAGCGCGGGCTGCTCGAACAGCCGCAGCACGACCTTCTCCCAGCCCGCCAGCACCACGCCGGACACCACGGCCGCGAGGACGAGCACGCCGAGCGCCCAGGGGTCGCCGCGCACCTGGCCGTCCACCAGCACGGTCACCCCGATGACGAGCACGCGCAGCTGCATCAGCAGGACGAACGTGGTGCCGACCCTGGTCTCGACGGAACGCCGCAGAGCAGACGGAACCGGTGCACCGGAGCGCGGCATCGCGGGGGCCCTCCAGTTGACGAGCGCCGAACTCATAACGGTATTGATCTTGTCAAAGACCGCAGAACGAACATTAGTCATTCCGGACGAGGAGATCGCTACGATGCCCACGAGAACAAGCGTCCCCGTGCGCGGGAGGACACCGGTGTCGGCTCCGAGGGCGGTCCCGCAGCCGGAGGAGGCGCGCGCCCCGGCCGATTTACTCGACCTGATGCGCAGCCTGCAGCAATGGTCCGGCCTGCCCCTTTCCGAGCTCGAGGAGCGGATGCGCGCGGACGGCGTGGTCGCCCCTTCCGGGGTCGACGCGCTCCTCAGCGCGGGCACCCTGCCGAGCCGGGGACTGGTGACCTCCTTCGTGACCACATGCGGCCTCGTCCCCGCCGAGCGCGAGCGGTGGCTGCGGGTCTACGACCGCCTGTGCGGTCCCGCCGCCGTGCGGGGCGACCCGCGTGGCCCCGAGGAGGGCGACAAGCGCGTCGCCGGACGGCCGGCGCTCGACCTCGGCCCCGCGAGGCCCCCGACTCCGCTCCGCACCACCCCCGCCCCGGCTTCCGAGATCAGCTCCTCCGGACGGCACGCGGCGCAGCCGCCGAGGGCGCGGCACCGCAAGACGTCATCGCAGGGGCACTCCGGCCGCCGTCCCGTGTCGCTGCTCGTGGCGGCGCCCGCGATCATCACGATCGGCGTGGTGGTCTCGACGCTGACGGGGGTGTTCGGCGGCGGGAACGGGACGCACCGGCCGCAGACGCCGCCCGGGGCGGCCCGCAAGGCGACGCCGCCCCCGCCCGGCTGGTACACGGTCATGCCGCTGACCGACGACGAGCGGACCGGCGACTGCCTGTCGATCCTGCCCGACGACCGGCTGGACCCGCAGCTGTCGCAGGACAAGTGCGCCGCCGAGGACGCGCTCCAGCGGATCCGGCTCACCTCCGTCCCCGACAGCGCCGGGACGTTCCAGCTGAAGGCGTGGACGGCCAAGGGCAAGCTGTGGTGCGTGACGCTCGACGACCTCGTCGAGCGCGCCAAGCTGCACATGAAGGAGTGCGGGGACGACGATCCGATGCAGCGGTTCGGGCTGACGCCGGCGGGCAAGCCGGTGAAGGGCGGGCAGCTGTTCCGCATCGTGCCGCGGGCGACGCGCGACGACGGCATGTGCGTCGGCGTCGACATCCGGGACACCGGCGGCCTGGAGGCGATCTACGCCGGGTGCGACCGGTCCGGGGTGCGCGGCTACCTGTTCACGCCCGCCGCCGAGCCGTGACCGCGCGGCCGGGTCAGTCGAGGTCGCGCAGGCGCTGGCTGACGACCTGGGTGACGCCGTCACCGCGCATGCTGACGCCGTAGAGGGCGTCGGCGCCCTCCATGGTGCGCTTCTGGTGCGTGATGACGATCAGCTGGGACGACTCGCGCAGCTCCTCGAAGACCGTGATGAGCCGCTGGGTGTTGGTGTCGTCGAGCGCGGCCTCGACCTCGTCCAGCACGTAGAACGGGGACGGCCGCGCCTTGAACACCGCGACGAGGAACGCGATGGCCACGAGGGACCGCTCGCCGCCCGACAGCAGCGAGAGCCGCTTGACCTTCTTGCCGGGCGGGCGGGCCGAGACCTCGACGCCCGTGCCGAGCATGTCGCCCGGCTCGGTCAGCGAGAGGCTGCCCTCGCCGCCGGGGAACAGCCGGGCGAAGATCCGCTCGAACTCGCGGGCCGTGTCGTCGTAGGCGGCGGCGAACACCTGCTGGACGCGGTCGTCGACCTCCTTGACGAGGCCGAGCAGCTCGCGCTGGGTCTTCTTCAGGTCCTCCAGCTGGGAGGTGAGGAACGCGTGCCGCTCCTCCAGGGCGGCGAACTCCTCCAGCGCCAGCGGGTTGACCTTGCCGAGCTGGTTGAGCTGACGCTCGGCGCTCTTGGCGCGCTTCTCCTGGACGGCCCGCTCGTACGGGGCGGGCGGCGCGTCCTCGCCCTTCTCCGGGTCGGCCGGGACGGGCTGGTCGGGCCCGTACTCCGACACCAGCGCCTCCACCTCGAGACCGAACTCCTCCAGGGCCCGCTGCTCGAACTGCTCCAGCCGCAGCCGCTGCTCGGCGCGGGCGACCTCGTTGCCGTGCACGACGTTGACGAGACGTTCGAGCGTCGACGACAGCTCGCGCACCTGCCCGCGGACGACCTTCAGCTCGGCCTCGCGTGCCGCCTTCGCCTGCTCGGCCGCCTCGCGGCGCCGCACCGCGGCCGCGAGGGAGTGCTCGATGCGCTCCAGTGCCGCGCGGGCGCCCCGCAGGACGGCCCTGGCGACCCGGGCCTGCTCCTCCCGGCGAGCGCGGCGCTCGGCGGCGCGGGCCCGCTCCTCGCGCTCGCGGCGGGCGCCGCGTTCGAGGGCGTCGGCGCGTCCGGCGATGGCCTGGACGCGCTCCTCGGCGGTGCGGACCGCGAGCCGCGACTCCATCTCCGCCGTGCGCAGCTCCTGGCAGCGGGCGTTCAGCTCGTCGCGCGACTCCGTGTCGTGGCCGGCCTCGTCGGCGACCTCGGCGGCCTCCTCGGCCTCGGCGAGCCGCACCGCCAATTCCTCGGCGGCCTCGGTGTCGCGTTCGAGGGACTCCCCGGCCGCGTCGAGGGCCTTCGTCAGCCGCTCGGCCTCGCCCCGCGCCGCCCGGACGTCGGCCTCCAGGCGCGCGGCGCGCTTGGCCTCCTGCGCCGCCTGCGCGTCGTACTCCCGCAGCCGCGCGCGGACGCGGTCGAGGTCGGCCTGCGCGCGGTCGACCCCCGCCCGCGCGTCACCGGTCGCGGCCTCGGCCGCCTCGACGGCGGCCTGGGCCGCGTGCTCGTGCTCCACCGCCTCGGAGAGACCGTCTGCGGCAGCGGCGGCCGCGGTCTCGGCCGCGGCGAGATCCTCGGTGGCCTGGTCGAGCGTCGCGCGCATCTGCAGAAGGCCCTGCCCACCACCGGCGGCGCCGCCCTGCGCCCAGTGCGCCCCGACGAGTTCCCCGTCCCGCGTGACGGCCCGAAGCGACGCCTCCCAGCGCACGAGCGCGACCGCGGCGGGAACGTCCTCGACCACGACCACGTCCCGCAGCAGATGCTCGAACGCGGGACGCACGGACTCCGGGACGCCGACCGCGTCGACGGCGTAGTCGGCCCCGGCGACCCGCTCGGCCGGTGCCGGCGACCCGCCGCCGACGACCAGCCCGGCCCGTCCGGCGTCGCGGGAGCGCAGCAGCGCGAGGGCGGCCTCGGCGGTGTCCAGGGACCCGACCGCGATGGCCTCGGCGGCGCCGCCGAGCGCGGCGGCGACGGCGGTCTCGTATCCGGGCCGGACGTTCAGCAGCGAGGCGACCGTGCCCAGCACCCCGCCGAGCGACCCGTCGGACGCGGCCGACAGCAGCGCCTCCCCGCCGTCGGCGGCGCTGGCGAGCGTCAGGTTCAGGGCCTCGATCCGCGCCTGGAGCGCCGCGACCTGCTTCTGCGCCGTCTGGTCGGCGGTGCGGGCCGCACCCGAAGCCGACCGGGCCTCCTTCAACGCGCGGCGCGGGCCGTCCACGGCGGCGCGGGCGGTCTCGGCGGCGTCCTTCGCCGCGGCGAGCGCCTCCTGCGCGGCCTCGTGCTCGGCGGCGAGCGCCGGGTCCTCGACGACCTCGGCCTCGAACGCCTCGAACTCGGCCTGCGCGGACTCGGCGCGCTGGTCGGCCTCCTCCCGCGCGTCCGCGAGCCGCCCGATCTCCGACCGCCCGGCCTGCGCCTTGCTGCGCAGCGCCTCGACCCGGCCGCGCAGCCGGGCCAGCTGCTCGCGGCGGTCGGCGGCGGCGCGGGCCGCGGACTGCAGCCGGCGCTCCTCGGCCGCGAGGGCCTCCTCGGCGGCGGACCGCTCCTCCACGGCGCCGGAGAGCCCGTCCCGGGCCTCGTCCAGCGCCTCGCGGAGCATCTCCTCCTGCTCGCGGATCTCGGCGGCCTCGCGCTCCATGTCCTCGGGGTCGCGGCCCCGCCGCTCCTCCTCGCGCGCCTCGGCGGCGTTGCGGTGCCGCTCGGCGGCGAGATCGGCGACGCCGCGGAGCCGCTCCTTCAGCGCCGACAGCTGGAACCAGGTGTCCTGGACCTGCGCGAGCCTCGGCGCCTGCTCCGCCTCCTCCGCCTCCAGGACGGCCTCACGCTCCTGCGCCCCGCCCAGCGCCCGCTCGGTCTCCGTGCGCCGCTCCCGGATCGCGGCCTCGTCGGCGGCCTCCTGCTCCAGCCTCGTCCGCAGCGTCACCAGGTCGTCGGCGAGCAGCCGCAGCCGCGCGTCCCGCAGATCGGCCTGGATCACCGCGGCCCGGCGCGCGATCTCCGCCTGCCGGCCGAGCGGCTTCAACTGCCGCCGCAGCTCCCCGGTGAGATCCTGCACGCGCGTGAGGTTGCCCTGCATCGCGTCGAGCTTGCGGAGGGCCTTCTCCTTGCGCTTGCGGTGCTTGAGGACGCCCGCCGCCTCCTCGATCACCGCGCGCCGCCCCTCCGGCCCCGAGTGCAGGACGCGGTCGAGCTGCCCCTGCCCGATGATCACGTGCATCTCGCGGCCGATGCCGGAGTCCGACAGCAGCTCCTGGATGTCCAGCAGCCGGCACGAATCACCGTTGATCGCGTACTCGCTCGACCCCGACCGGAACATCAGCCGGCTGATGGTGACCTCGGAATAGTCGATCGGCAGCGCACCGTCGGAGTTGTCGATCGTCAGCACGACCTCGGCGCGCCCGAGCGGCGCCCGGTTCGCCGTCCCGGCGAAGATGACGTCCTCCATCTTGCCGCCGCGCAGCGACTTCGCGCCCTGCTCCCCCATCACCCAGGCCAGCGCGTCCACCACATTCGACTTGCCGGACCCGTTGGGCCCCACGACAGCGGTGATCCCCGGCTCGAACTTGAGCGTCGTGGAGGACGCGAAGGACTTGAAACCACGCAGCGTCAGATTCTTCAGATACACGCGCCAGCGGCCCCCTCACACCCGTCCTCCACCAGAACATCCAAGGAAACATACCGCTGTGCTCATTGGTTTTCTCTCCTCACTCGGGCCTAGCGGCCCTCCATCGTCGAGAAAACGGGCGATCGCTGGCATCGCTTCGACTCGCCTGGCGGCTCGCTGCGCGATCAGGTTCTCGCAAGCTCGAACCTGCCTTCGGACGCGATCGCGAGCGTGGGGGTTGTTGCGGGGTTGCTGTGCCGGTTGAGGTCGTCGCGGTGGTGGGGTGCTGTGGGGACGGCTCCGGTGGGTGTCGCGGTGCTGATGGAGCTGTGCAAGGTGGCGCGGGTTCGGCGGGCGGCCTCGTCGTCGACATTGGGGCCGACCGAAGGAGAAGGGGGGCGCGCTACAGCGAGCGCCTCAGCGTCGTCGGGCGCGTCGGTGCCGGGTTCGATGCCTGTGAGCACCTGGCCTCACCCAGCGAGTTCGAGGCAAGGTGAATCTTGCCCCGGTTGCTTCCAGCGCTGAGGTTGGAGGCCCTTCAGGGCACGCGAGGCTGACGCGGGTACGTGGCAGCGCACTTGCGACAACATCGACGGCTGGGTAGCGTCCGGAAGCCAGAGGGCCCGCGCACCCGAAACACGTGGCGAGCCGACGAGCCGTGCTCACAAAGCGCAAGCGGCCATCGCGACGACCTCAGCCCTCACCGCAACCACGCGGCGACCTCAGGGGCCGCGATCGCGTCCGAAGGCAGGTTCAAGCGAAGCGAGAACCTGATCGCGCAGCGAGCCGCCAGGCGAGCCGAAGCGATGCCAGCGATCGCACGCTTTTATCGACGATGGAGGGCCGCTAGGCCCGAAGGAGGAGAAAAAAGCAAAAAACTACGTCAGCGCGGGTTCGCGCTCCTTTACCGGAAGCGACATCACTTCGTCGTCCGTCGCCGTCGCAAGCGCGTCGTTCTCCGCCTGGAGCCGTACGAGTTCGGCCTCCAGGTCACGTACGCGCTGCTGCAGGCGCCGCATCTCCGCGACCATCCGGGGGTCGGGACCGCCGACGTGGCCGAGTAGAGCCTTCGCCATGACTAAGGGTCCTCCACGCTGAGTAACCAGCAGGGATCGCGCACGGGAAACTGCTGATGTAGGTGCGCGTACCGTCTAGAGTCGCACCGGGCGCTGTCCTGGTCAAGACGCACATCACAGGCCGGTAACAACCTTCCACTCCTAGTTTAGCAGGTACAAACCGGTACTCCCTACCCGGTCACCGTTCCCGGAACCCGGAGGCCTCTCCGCGCGGCGCGCCCCAGCGGTCAACGACGCCGGTCACAGCGCCGGGACGTCCGGGAACGCCGCCGGGGACGTCGCCGTCCAGCAGCTCCAGAAGCCGGCGGCAGGCGCCGCGCGGGCCCTCGGCCACGACCTCGACGCGGCCGTCGCCGAGGTTCGTGGCGCTGCCGGTGAGGCCCAGTTCGAGCGCCCGTGACCTGACCCACCAGCGGAACCCGACGCCCTGGACGCGTCCTCGCACCCAGGCCGTGAGCCGCACGGTCTCGTCGTCCTCGTCCATCGTCCCCCCTCGGTGCCCGCTAGTACCGTGCCCGCCTGGGGCGCGGCTGGCACACCGGGCAGCTGTAGGACGAGCGGTTCATGAACTCGTCGCGGCGGATCGGGGCGCCGCAGCGGCGGCAGGGCTCGTCCCGGCGCCCGTAGGCGTCGAGGGACCGCTCGAAGTAGCCGCTCTCGCCGTTGACGTTCACGTAGAGGCTGTCGAAGGACGTGCCGCCGACCTCCAGGGCGGCCGCCATGACCTCTCGTGCGGCCTCCAGGACGCGCGCGGCGTCCGCCCGGGTCATCGTCTCGGTCGGCCGCGCCCAGTGCAGCCTGGCGCGCCACAGGGCCTCGTCGGCGTAGATGTTGCCGACCCCGCTGACGAGGGACTGGTCGAGGAGGGCCCGCTTGATCCCGGTCCTGCGGCGGCGCAGGGCGCGGTAGAAGGCCTCCGCGTCGAAGGCGTCCTCCAGCGGGTCGGCGGCGATGTGCACGATCGGCTCGGGGACGAGGGCCCGCCCGTCGAAGGCGTCGGGGACGAGGTCGGCGACCATGAGGTGCCCGAACGTCCGCTGGTCGACGAAGCGAAGGTCGAGGCCGTCGTCGTCGAACTCGACACGGACCCGCAGGTGCTTCTCGCGTTCCCGGCCGGGCTCGCCGACGAGCAGCTGCCCGCTCATGCCGAGGTGCGCGAGGACCGCCTCGCCGGGGGCGCCGTCCTCCTCGTCCCGGAGCGGGATCCACAGGTACTTGCCGCGGCGGCGGGGGGCCAGCATGGTGCGCTTGGCGAGCCGTCCGGCGAAGTCGGCGGGGCCCTCGGCGTGCCGGCGCACCGACCGCGGGTGCAGGACCTCGGCGGCCACGACGGTGCGGCCGGTCGTCCAGCGCTCCAGGCCGCGCCGGACGACCTCGACCTCGGGGAGCTCAGGCACCGGCCTGCGCCGCCTGCCCGGCCTCCCTGGCCGCGTCGTGGCCCTCGGTCTCCTCCTGCGGCGCCGGCTCGGCCTGGGTCGCCTCGCGCTGGACGACGATCTCGCGGATGGCGTTCCAGGCGGCCTCGGCGGCGTGCTGCTCGGCCTCCTTCTTGCTGCGGCCCTCGCCGGACCCGTAGGTCTGGCCGCCGACCCGCACGGAGGCGCGGAACGTCTTCTGGTGGTCGGGGCCGCTCTCGGCGACGTGGTACTCGGGGACGCCGAGCTCCTCGACGGCGGTGAGCTCCTGCAGCGAGGTCTTCCAGTCCAGGCCTGCACCGAGGCCCGCCGACCGCTTGATCAGCCCGTCGAAGAGCCGGTGCACCAGCGCGGACGCCTCGCCGAGGCCCCGGTCGAGGTAGACGGCGCCGATCAGCGCCTCCAGCGTGTCGGCGAGGATCGAGGCCTTGTCGCGGCCTCCGGTGCCCTCCTCGCCGCGGCCGAGCCGGATGTGGGCGCCGACGCCGAGGCCGCGGGCGACGCCGGCGAGGGCGCGCATGTTGACCACGGCGGCGCGCAGCTTGGCGAGCTGCCCCTCGGGCAGGTCGGGGTGGCCGCGGAACAAGGTGTCGGTGACGACGAGGCCCAGCACCGAGTCGCCGAGGAACTCCAGGCGCTCGTTGGTGGGCAGGCCGCCGTTCTCGTAGGCGTAGGAACGGTGTGTCAGGGCGCGTTCGAGCAGCTCCTCGCCCACGTCGACACCGAGCGCGCCGGTCAGTTCCGCGCGGTCCGGCGCGGGTTCGCTCTTCTTAGCGCTCACAGGCCCTCCTCGCAGGCCGTGCACCGCGCAGCGCGCGGTCGCCTCTGCGGCGCGCGGCCGATGGGCCGGGACGGCGAGGACGCTCGGCGGGGAGGGTCCGCGAAGACGAGGTGCGCGCCGGTCGGTCTGATCCCGGCGTGCACCACGGCTCCGGGCGCAGTCTCCGCGCCGGTCACCACGCCGACGTCACGCGCCGGGTGGTCGGGGTGCGTGTCCTTCCGCACCGTGAGGGGCGGGCCGCATGCGCGGTTCCGCCCCCCAGGATGCGAGAAGACTCAGGCCGACGGGGCGATGACCTGCCGCCGGTCGTAGGTTCCGCACGTCGCGCACGCAGTGTGCGGCAGCTTGTGGTCGCGGCACGTCGGGCACTCGACCAGGTTCGGCGCCGCGGTCTTCCACTGCGAACGCCGGTGCCGCGTGTTGCTGCGCGACTTCTTCCGCTTCGGGACGGCCACGTCAGCCCTCCTGCTTTCCTTCTCGATCCGATGAATCACGGGTGCCGGAGCTCCCGTTCCCCCGGTCGGGGGCTGCCGGCGCGATGTCGCCGGCAAGGTCCCGCAGCGCCGCCCACCGGGGGTCGGCGACGTCGTGGCGGTGGCCCGGCTCGACGTCGGCGAGCCGCGCACCGCAGTCCGGGCACAGGCCCGGGCAGTCGTCCCGGCACAGCGGGGACAGCGGCAGTGCGAGCAGCACCGCGTCCCGCAGGACCGGCTCGAGGTCGATCAGGTCGCCCTCGAGGCGGAGCTCGTCGTCCTCGGCGTTCCCGCCCGAGCGGGTGTCGTCGTAGACGTAGAGCTCCTGGAAGTCCGCCTCGAAGGTCGAGGCGATCGGGTCGAGGCAGCGGGAGCACTCCCCCTTGAGAGGGACCGTCGCCGTGCCGGTGACGAGCACCCCCTCCAGGACCGCTTCGAGCCGGAGGTCCAGCTCGATCGCGGCGCCCTCGGGGACGCCCACCATCTCGACGCCGAAATTCTCCGGTGCCGGCACGGACAGGTGCTCCTCCCGCGACGACCCGGGTTGCCTGCTCAGAGCTCGGGTGTCGAGCTTGAACGGAGCGCTGGGGTCGTTGCGTGTCAGCGGAATCCTGCTTTCGTGAGGCATGGTGGAACGGCGGCCGCCTGTGATGGCCGATGTCCCAGGGTACCGAACACCGGCCGCTGACCCAACTCGCGGCCCGTCCACCAGGGGCAGGCCGTTCAGCCGCCCTTCTGGAGGCGCTGCACCAGCCGGTCGTGGACGCTGTCGGGGACGAGGCCGGAGACGTCCCCGCCGAACCTCACGACCTCCTTCATCAGGCTGGACGAGAGGAACGCGTACTCGGGGTTGGTCGCCATGAACAGCGTCTCCACGCCGGCGATCCGGTGGTTCATCTGGGCCATCTGCAGCTCGTACTCGTAGTCGCTGACGGCCCGCAGCCCCCGGACGATCACCGGGATGTCCTGTTCCTTGCAGTAGTCGACGGTGAGCCCGTAGAAGGTGTCGACCGAGACGTTGCCGTACTCCCGGGTGACCTCGGAGATCATGTCGGCGCGCTCGTCCACGGTGAACAGGCTCTTCTTGCTCTTGTTGATCAGCACGGCGACGACCACCTCGTCGTAGAGGCGGGAGGCGCGGCTGATGATGTCGAGATGCCCGTTGGTGACGGGGTCGAACGATCCCGGACAGACGACACGGCGCACGGCGCGAACCCCTTCGGTCCCGGTTTCTGACCTGCGGCGTGAACGTACCAAATCGCATTCGGCCGGGTTTCCACCGGGCTCGCCGGGGCCCTCCTCAACCGCCCAGCGCGTCGACGATCCTGGCGGCGAGGGGGCCGGACTCGATGCCGTACCCGGACGCCTCGGTCATCACCGCGACCGCGTACCTGGGATCGCTGCGCGGGCCGAACCCGATGAACCAGCGGTCGTTGTAGGAGGCGCCCTCGACGTCGGCGGTCCCGGTCTTGCCGCCGAGGATGGACGTGCCCCGCAGGGACTTGCCGGTGCCCCGCTCGACCACGGCCTCCATCATGTCCCGCATCTGCTTCGCCTGGTCCCCGGTCAGCGCGCGGGACATCCGCCGGGGCGAGATCCTGTCGACCGTCGCGCCGTCGGGCGCGCGCAGCCTGTCCACCAGCCGGGGCCGCATGACCTCCCCGTCGTTGAGGACCGCGGCGGCGACCATGGCCATCTGCAGAGGCGAGGCGACCGTGCTGCCCTGCCCGATGGAGCCGAGCGCGCTGAGCGACGGCTGGTCGGTCGCCGGAAAAGAGCTGGGGGCGCTTTTCAGGCCGTCCGCGAACTCGATCCGCTCACCGAATCCGAACCTGTCCGCCTGCGCCTTCACGGCGTCGTTGCCCGGTTTCTGGGCGCCCATGTAGGCGAACGTCGTGTTGCACGACTGCGCGTACGCCTCGATGAGGGGGATCCGGGGCAGGTCGCAGGAGCCGCCGATGTCGCCCGCGTCGTTGTTGATCGCCTGCCCCGCGCCCGGCGGCTTGTAGCTGCGCCCGGCCTTGACGCGCGTGTCCTCGCCCGTGCCGGATCTCAGCGCCGCCGCGGCGACCACGGTCTTGAACGTGGAGCCCGGCGGGAACACTTCGTAGGCGGCCTTGTCGAGCAGCGGCTTGCGCGGCTGGTCGCCGAGCCGGGCGAAAGCCTTCGTGGCCTTCTCCCGGTCGAGCGTCGACACCTCGTTCGGGTCGTAGGACGGCGTGGAGGCCAGCACCAGGATCGCGCCGGTGCGCGCGTCGAGGACCACCGCCGCTCCCCGGCGGGCACCGCTGGACTGGAGCGCCTCATACGCGGCGCGCTGCGCGTCGGGGTCGATGGTGGACACCACCGTTCCGCCGGGGACGTGCTTGCCGATCAGCTTGTCGACGAGGTTGGTGGTGGCGAGACGAGGGTCGGTCCCGTCCAGGAAGTGGTTCCCGGACTCTTCCAGGCCCGTCTGGGAGAACACCGAGAAGTAGCCGGTCACCGGCGCGAAGGCGGCGCCGTCCTTGTAGCGGCGCTGGAACCGGTCGCCGCCGACCTGCTCGGACCAGGCGAGCCGTTCGCCGCCCGCGACGATCGGCCCCCGGTCGACCTTGAAGCGGTCCTCGAACTGGCGGGCGTTGAGCGGGTCGTCCCGCAGCCCCTGCGCCTGGAAGCCCTGCACGTAGGTGACGTTCACCAGGAGCGCCAGGATCAGCAGCAGGGTGATCACCCAGATGCGTGCCACCGCGCGGTCGATCCCGGGCTCCATGCGGATGCCTCTACCCGAACCGCCGGAATGTCAACGGCCGGCGGCGCGGCCGTACCAGAACACCGCCTCGCCGTAACGTCGCTCCCGCTCCGCCTCGTAGCCGTCGGGCCACTCAAGCGCCGGGCCCCGGGCCGCACGCTCCACGACGACCAGCGCGTCAGGAGTGGCCCACCCGTTGTCGCGCAGATCCTCCAGCAGGGCGGTCACGGCCACGTCCGCCAGCGCGTACGGCGGGTCGGCGAAGATGAGGTCGTAGGGCTCGTCCGGCGCCTTGCGGACGAGCCGCTCCACCTTGTCGGCGCACGGGACCGCGCCGGGCAGCCCGAGCGTCCCGGCGTTCTGCCGGATCACCTTCATCGCCCGCGGATGCGACTCGACCAGCAGCGCGTGGCCGGCGCCCCGCGACAGCGCTTCGAGACCGACCGCGCCCGAGCCCGCGTACAGGTCGGCGACGCGCAGCCCGTCCAGCGGGCCGAGCAGGGCCAGGACCGTGGAGAAGAGCCCCTCCCGGGCGCGGTCGCTGGTCGGCCTGGTGTCCCGTCCCGGCGGGACGGCCAGCCGCCGCCCCCCGGCACTCCCCGCGATGACCCTGCTCACTGTTTAAGTATTGCGCTTCTCTCCTCCTTCGGGCCTGGCGGCCCTCCATCGTCGAGAGACGCGGGCGATCGCTGGCATCGCTCCGGCTCGCCTTGCGGCTCGCTGCGCGATCAGGTTCTCGCTTCGCTCGAACCTGCCTTCGGACGCGATCGCGACCATTGGGGTCGTCGCGGGGTCGCGCAGGGGGCGGGCGTCTGCGCGGAGATTCGATCGATTGACGGCGAGGGTGTGAGCACGCAAGGCGGGCCACCAGCGCCGTGCCACGCTGGCGACCCGCTCGCAGCCGGTCTCAACTCCGGACCGAAGACGGCCAAGAGCCCGGCGAAGGCCAGGCCCACCGTGACGACGAGCGCACGAAGACCACCAGCGCGGGTCTCGACGTCGGCGCGGGGCTCGGCACGCCGAAGGCCGGCGCGGGCGTCCGGCCGCGGACCCGTGCCACCGCCTCACTGAACGGCGCCAAGGTCAGGACGGCCACCCGCCTGGACGGTCGCGCCAAGTCACCCGCGGGCGGCGCCGCACTGTCGGTCAAGACCCACGCCAAGGTGTCGGGAGGCAGCAGGCTCCTCAGCGCCGACGCGGACCTGGGCGCGCCGGTGACGCCTGCGGGCGGGACACCCCTCTAGGCGCATCTGTCGGCCGGCGCCTGCGTCGGCGCGGGCTGGGAGGCGCGCACGACTCCCCCGACGCCTCCGACACCGCCCACGCCTCCGGCACCGCCGACGCCGCCGCCCGGCGAGCCGACGCCTCCGAGCCCGTTCCCGAACCCCCGTCAGTGCCGTCGTCGCCTCTGCTGCCGCAGATCCCGTCCGCCCCGGGCGTGGCCTCCGGCAGGCCGGCGGCCGCCGCCGGCCGAAGGAGCTGCCCTTCACCGGCGGCGACGCGCTGCCCCTGGTGGCGCTCGGCCTCACCGCCATCGCCGCGGGCAGCGCCGCCGTCGCGGCGACCCGCAGGCGCCACGCCCGCGATTCCTGACCGCACCGCCGAAAAGGGCGCCTCCCGACCACCACCATCGCAACAACCTCAACCACACAGAACCACGCAACAACCAAAATGGTTGCAATCACGTCCAAAGGCAGATTCGAGCGAAGCAAGAATCTGACCGCACAGCGAGCCGCAAGGCGAGCCGGAGCGATGCCAGCGATCGCCCGCCTTTATCGACGATGGAGGGCCGCCATGGCCCGAAGGAGGAAAAAGGCAATAAGAACGGGCCGCCAGCGCCGTGCCACGCTGACGACCCGTTCGTGGCCGCTCCAACGCCGTACCGAAGGACCGGCCACGTCACCCTCGCGATCGATCAACGATCACGAGGAACCCCCCCAAGCCGCAAGGCGAGCCAAGCAACACAACAAAAACTCACCACTGCAACAACCTCCCCCCACAGCACCACGCAACAACCTCAATGGCCGCGATCGCGTCCGAAGGCAGATTCGAGCGAAGCAAGAATCTGATCGCGCAGCGAGCCGCAAGGCGAGCCGGAGCGATGCCAGCGATCGCCGCAGTGCCCGACGATGGAGGGCCCTCCGGGCCCGAAGGAGGAGGGCACTGCAATAGACACAGCAGGGCCGCCAGGCCCGAAGGAGGAGAAAAAAAGCCTTAAGCAAGACTCCAGCGGGCTTGGGTTCGGACGCCTGGGTCGGGGTCGGTGAGGGTTTCGGTCAGGGCGGTGATGACCTCGGGGATGTCGGTGGCCCATTGTTCGAGGGCTTGGACGGCGGCCCGGCGGACGTCGACGGTGCGGTCGTGCAGGGCTTTGAGCAGTGGTCGGACGGCGACGTCGGGGCGGGCTTCGGCCAGGGCGCGGACGGCGTGGCGGCGGACCTGCCAGTTGGCGTGGGCGGTGGCGGTGACGACGCGTCCTTCGAGGGGTTCGGGGACGCCGAGTTCGGCGGCGGTGGTGAGGGCGGCGATGCGGACGACGGGGTCGCGGTCGGTGAGGAGGTGTTCGAGGGCGGGGAGGCCGGAGGGGTGGGCGAGGCGGCCGAGGCCTTCGGCGACGGCGACGCGGACTTCGCGGGAGGGGTCGTCGGCGGCTTCGGCGACGCGGGCGGTCTCGCGGAGCGCGGTCAGGCCGAGGACGGCCTGGATGCGGACCTGTGGTTCGTCGTCCTCGAAGCCTTGGGCGTACAGTTCGGCGGCGCCTTTGGCGAGGATGCCGATCAGGTCGGCGGCGGTGTCGCGGACGGTGGTGTCGCGGCCGCGGGCGGCGGCGAGGAGCAGGGCGTCGACGCCGTCGTCGCCGAAGTAGAGTTCGGGCAGGTCGCGCAGGGCGTCGGCGGCGACGCGGCGGACGTTCTCGTGGTCGTCGGCGAGGGCCCAGGCGAAGGTGTCGCCGGTGCCGCGCGGCGCCTCTCCGGTGCGGGCGGCTCTGGTGAGGGCCGTGAGGGCTTCGGCGCGTGTCGCGGGGTCGGGGTCGCGGAGGAATTCTTCGGCCTGGTCGAGCCGGATGGGGCGAGTCATGGGCGTGGCCTCCTGGTCGGCCGTCGGATCCGGGGGCGGGTTCGGGCCCGCCGGGGGGTCGGGATCAGCGACGGGGACACAGGGCGCTCGCCTGGCGCCGGAGGTCGACGTGCAGGCGGGCGATCAGCGCACGACTCGGGTTCACGTGTTCATCGTGTCCCGCCCGCGCCCTATTGTCAACCAAATAGGTCGGCAATATCTGTTATGTCTTCTCCAGGAAGTCGGCGCGCTCCTCGTCCAGCAGGGACGCCAGGACGGTGGCCAGGCCGGGGTGGTCCGCCAGGCCCGGGTCGGCCTCGACGAGCGCCGTGGCCTCCTCGCGGGCGTCGCGGATGACGTCCTCGTCCCGCTGGAGCGTGAGCAGCCGCAGGCTGGACGAGCGCCCGGCCTGCGCCGCGCCGAGCACGTCGCCCTCGCGGCGCTGCTCCAGGTCGAGGCGGGACAGCTTGAACCCGTCGGTGGTGGAGGCGACCGCGTCCAGCCGCTCGCGGGCCTTGCTGCCCGGCGCCGCGTCGGTGACGAGCAGGCAGAGCCCGTGCAGGGAGCCGCGCCCTACGCGCCCGCGCAGCTGGTGGAGCTGGGAGACGCCGAACCGGTCCGCGTCCATGATCACCATGACGGTGGCGTTGGGCACGTCCACGCCGACCTCGATGACCGTGGTGGCGAGCAGGACGTCCAGCTCCCGCGCGGTGAAGCGGCGCATCACCGCGTCCTTCTCGTCCGGGTGCAGCTTGCCGTGCAGGACGCCGATGCGCAGCCCGTCGAGCAGCTCCTCCAGCTTCGGCAGCACCTCCATGATCCCGAGCGGGGACCGGCGCTCGCCCTCCTCGTCCACGACGGCGTCGCCCTCGTCGCCCTCCTGCTCGCCGATGCGCGGGCAGACGATGTAGATCTGCCGGCCGTTCGCCGCCTCCTCCTTGATCCGCTCCCAGGTGCGGGCGAGGAACGCGGGCTTCTCGGGCGGCACGACGTGCGTCTGGATCTGCGACCGCCCCGCCGGGAGCTGCCCGAGCACCGAGGTCTCCAGGTCGCCGAAGACGGTCATCGCCACCGTGCGCGGGATCGGCGTCGCCGTCATGACCAGCACGTGCGGGCGGCCGCCGTCGACCTTCTCGCGCAGGGCGTCCCGCTGCTCGACGCCGAACCGGTGCTGCTCGTCCACCACGACGAGCCCGAGGTCCGCGAACTGGACGGTCTCCTGGAGCAGCGCGTGGGTGCCGACGACGATCCCGGCCGCGCCGGACGCCGCCTCCAGCAGCGCCTCCTTGCGCGCCTTCGCCCCCTGCGACCCGGTCAGCAGCGCCACCCGGGTGGCGTGCTCGGCGCCGCCGATCTGGCCCGCCTGCGCGAGGTCGCCGAGCATCCCGGTGATCGACCGGTAGTGCTGCTGCGCCAGCACCTCGGTCGGCGCGAGCAGCGCCGCCTGCCCTCCCCCGTCCACCACCTGCAACATCGCCCGCAACGCGACCACGGTGTTGTGGGTGGGAGTCCAGCCGTCCGACACATAAAGACGCTCAGGATGGGCGACGGATATGCACTGGACTTCCTTGCGTCCCACGTACTCGATGGCGCGGATGCCCTTGCGACGCCGTTCGTACTTCGTGCGGGGCCGGAGCCTTTCGGCCTTGCGGGACAGCCTGAAAGGCGGGTAGCCGTTCGGCAGCGCAACGCTGGTCACCCAGTAGTCTTTGCCCTCCTTGCGAACCCTCCGGCACCGTGCGTAGCCGCCGAGTGAACGCGTCAGCCATGCGGTCGCTTCGGCCAGATGCTTCGATGCGGAGAGCAGGCTGACGTCGCTGCCCTCGGCCCGCAACGTCCCGTCGGTGTCCAGTAGGCCCTGCAAGAGCGCGTGGCGTTGCTTGATCGGTGCGTTCAGGTAGCCCCACGGAACGTACTTGTCGTGCGCTCCCCTCCCGTAGACGCCGAGATCCCGAAGCGCGGCGATCAGCGGATTCCCGCTCCCGCGACGCAGGCCCAGAATCGACCAGTCGAGCGGCCGGTCCTGTTTCCGGCGGAGCCTGCAACCGTCCGGAGCGAGCTCGGCCACCGCGTCGATGATCTCCTGGTCGCGAGACGAGATCTCGACCCGCCCGTCCTTCATGAAACCGTCGCCGAGCAGGAGGCCCAGCAGGTAGGGGTCGATCGGGCGATCCACGGGCGAGTCCAGTTCGGGGGCCTCGACCAGAGGCACATACCACTTGCTCCCGCCGGACTTGCGGAGAAGATCCTGGCGCAGTTGCCGTGTCGTCATCACTTTGAGCGGGCTTCCCCTGTGCCAGCCCGTGTCGGTCTTGACGGCCCAGAGGTGTTCGTCGTCGCATTCGACCGACGTGCCGTCGGAGAAGACCAGCCGGTACACGTCACGCTCGCCCTGGGGGAAGACCCCGCGCACCACGGTGACCTCGCCGCCGGGCGTGATCACCTCATCGCCCGGCACCAGGTCGCCCATCCGCCGGAATCCTCCTGGTGTCAGCACCTCGGAATCCAGCGGTTGGGCCTTTCCGGCGCCGACGTCGCCCTGGAGGAGGCGGTGCATGGGATGGCTCTTGGCGAGGTCGGCGGATATCTCGTCGCCCACCTGGCGCTGGCCCTTGGTGAGCTCGAAGGGCAGGCGCGCGTCGAACTCCGGCTGGACGCCCTCGAAGGCCGGGGGGCGGGGCTTGGCGGGCAGCGACGCGGCGGCGACGCGGCGCTGGGCCAGGGCCACCTGGACGACGAAGGCCTCGTCCCACTTGAGGCGGGCCTTGGCGCGGCCCAGCTCGTCCCAGGTGCCGGGGCGGTGGATGCCCTCGTACGCCTCGCGCAGGCCGATCAGGCCGCGGCGGCGCAGCAGCGCGCCGGGCATGGGGTCGTCCGGCAGGTCGAGCTGGTCCAGGACGGTCTCGACGGACGTGCTGATCGCCTCGATGGGCAGCGACTTGCTGGACGGGTAGATCGGGATGATCTCGTCCGCCCACTCCTGCGCGGCCTCCTCGGCGCCCTTCTCGTGGACGACCTTGTACTGCGGGTGGGCCAGCTGGCGCACGGCCCTGCCGCTGCGGGGCACGTAGGTGCTGATCTTCCCGGCGAACAGGCCGCGGGTGCCCGGCGACAGCTCCTTCTCGGGCCGGTAGGAGCCCTTGCGGCCGAAGAAGCTGAGCTTGAGCTCGCCGGTCCCGTCGGTGACGGTGATCTCCAGGACGTACCCGGGGCTGCGGGTGAGGGAGCGGCCCTGCACCTTCACGACCTCGGCCATGACCGTCACGTGCTCGCCGTCCTGCAGCCCGCTGAGCTGCGTCAGCTCGCCGCGGTGGGCGTAGCGGCGCGGGTAGTGGTGCAGAAGGTCGCCGACCGTGTGCAGATCGAGGCCCTTCTTCAGGGCGTTGGCCGTCTTGTCGCCGAGGACCTTGCGCAACGGCTCGTCGAGAGTTGCCACGGGTCTTTTCTAGCCGATGGGGGCGACGGGAATCACTCGACGCCGATGAGCAGGGGGTAGCGTTCCTGGTCGCCGGCGTAGACGCCGACCTCCGCGTCGGGCCGCCGGCGGCGCAGATGGTCCTCCAGTCCGGCGGCGAGGCCGGGCGGGGCGTGCCGCCCCGGGATCAGCGTGACCAGCTCGCCGCCGCCCGACAGCATCCGGTCCAGGACGTCGCGCGCCACCGCGGCCAGGTCCGCGCCGATCGTCGCGACGTCGCCCTCGATGAGGCCGAGGACGTCGCCCGGCCGGCAGAGGCCGGCGCTCGTCACCGCCTCCTGCGCGGCGACCTCCAGGTGGCCGAAGCGGGTGGCGCCGGCGGCGCGGGTCATCTCGATCACGTCCTCCGCGAAGCGGCGCAGCGGGTCGTGCACGGCGAGCGCCGCCAGCCCCTGGACGGACGCCTTCGTCGGGACCACCGCGATGCGCGCCCCGCCGTCCCGCGCGCGCTCCGCGGCGGCCTCGGCGAGGGCGAGGACCTCCGGTTCGTTCGGCAGCACGGCCACCTCGTCGCCGGCGGCGAGGAGGGCCTCGGCGAGCACCGCGAGCGGCGGGACGGCGCCGGGCTCGCGCCGCACGACCCGTGCCCCGCTCTGCTCGAACAGCGCGGCCAGCCCGTCGGCCGCGGTGACGGCGATCACCGCGCGGCCGGTGTGCGGCGCGTGCGGTCCGCCTTCGGCGGCGTGCAGGTAGGTGACGCGGACGCGGTGCGGGCGCCCCGCCGCCATGCCCGCCTCGATGGCCGCCCCCGCGTCGTCGACGTGGACGTGCACGTTCCACAGCCCGTCACCGCCGACCACGACCAGGGAGTCGCCGAGGCCGTCGAGGCGTTCCCGCAGCGTGTGGACGGCGTCGTCGGGCGCGTCCAGCAGGTACATCACCTCGTAGCCGAAGCCCTGGGCGGCGGGGGCCGGCGCGGTGGGCGCGGCCGTCCCGGCGGCGCGGTGCGGGACGTCGTACCGCTCGGGGTACTCGTCGGTGATCACGGCGACGAGGGCGTCGAGCACCACGCAGAGCCCGGCCGCCCCGGCGTCCACGACGCCGCTGCGGGCCAGCACGTCCAGCTGCCCGGTGGTGCGGCGCAGCGCCCGCCGGGCGCCCGCGGCGGCGGCCCGCGCGGCCTCGGGCAGCCCGGTCCCGGGGGCCGCCGCGCAGGCCGCGGCGGCCTCGGCGAGGACGCTCAGGATCGTGCCCTCGACGGGGTGCTCGACGGCGCCGCGGGCCAGGACGGACGCGTGGCCGAGGGCGGCCGCGAAGGCCGCGCCGTCCGGCGGCCCCTCCAGCGGGCCGAGGACGTCGGCGAGCCCCCGGAGCACCTGGCTGAGGATCACGCCGGAGTTGCCGCGGGCGCCGAGCAGCGCGCCCTGCGCCAGGGTCCGCCACGGGTCCGCGCCGCCCGGCGGCTCGTCGAGGGCGTCGGCCGCCGCGATGACGGTCAGGTGCAGGTTGGTGCCGGTGTCGCCGTCCGGGACGGGGAACACGTTGAGCGCGTCGATCTCGGCCCTCGTCCGTCCGAGGGCCTCCGCCGCGAGCCTGCACCACCGGCGCACCGCCGCACCGTCGAGGACCACCCCATCATCGAGGGCCACCGTGCTCCCTTCCGCGGCGCCGCGTCGCGGGGGGGGGGGGGGGGGCCCGCCGCGGCGGGCGCCGCCGCCGCCCGGCCCGCGCGCGGTCGCCCGCTC
>NZ_JBEZJI010000081.1:0-35563 GCF_040649435.1 Actinomadura sp. NPDC048955 | reverse complement strand
GTCTCCAGGTCCATCAGCATGGTGCGGCTGGCGTTGGTCGGGTCGGTGACGTGCACGCCGCCGTCCGTCCCGCCGGTGAGGTTCCACAGCACCCACGAGTCGGTCGTGCCGAAGACCGCGTCGCCGTTCTCGGCGGCCTCGCGGACGCCGTCGACGTTCTCCAGGATCCACTGGATCTTGCCGCCGGAGAAGTACGTGGCCGGAGGGAGGCCGGCCTTGCGCCGGATGAGGTCGCCCTTGCCGTCCCGCTCCAGGGCGGCGGCGATGCGGTCGGTACGGGTGTCCTGCCAGACGATCGCGTTGTAGTAGGGGCGCCCGGTGCGCCGGTTCCACACCACGGTCGTCTCGCGCTGGTTGGTGATCCCGAAGGCGGCCAGGTCGCCGTGCGACAGGTTCGCCTTGGTCAGCGCGGACTGGATGACCGAGCGCGTCCGCTCCCAGATCTCGGTGGGGTCGTGCTCGACCCAGCCGGCCTGGGGCAGGATCTGCTCGTGTTCGAGCTGGTGGCGGGCGATCTCGTTGCCGCCGTGGTCGAAGATCATGAATCGGGTGCTGGTCGTGCCCTGGTCGAGGGCCCCGACGAAGTCAGCCATGCGCGGGTTCTCCTGGAGTGGTGGCGGGCGGGACGGGGCGGGTCACGCCGTCTCGTACTCGGGCTCGGGCTTCGTCAGCCCCTGCGGGTCCTCGTCGGCGGGGGGCAGGAACCGTCCGATCAGCGCCTTGTAGAGCCCGACGCCGAGCACGCCGCCGATGAGCGGTCCGATGATCGGCACCCAGAAGTAGAGATCGCCGTTCTGGTCGCGCCATGCCGAGCCGTAGCCGGTGAGGAACGAGGCGAGCCGCGGCCCGAAGTCGCGGGCCGGGTTGATCGCGTAGCCGGCGTCGGTGCCCCACGCCATGCCGATCCCGACGACCAGCAGGCCGATCATGAAGGGGGCGAGGTTGGCGAGCGGCGGGGAGTTGCGCACGTCGGTGAGCGCCTTGATCACGAACAGCAGGATGGCGGTGCCGATCACCTGGTCGCGGAACGCGCCCCAGGTGCCGACCGGGAGCGTGCCGTTGCCCGGCAGGGTGGAGAACACGCCCTGGGTCTTGATGGTGTGGCCGGGGTCGACCTTGGCCAGCACCTCGCTGTAGTTCCAGCGGACGATCAGCGCCGCGACGAACGCCCCCGCGGTCTGCGCGGCGATGTAGGGCGCCGTCTTGCGCCAGGCGAACTCCTTGAACGCGGCCAGCGCGATGGTGACGGCGGGGTTGAGGTGGGCGCCGCTGATCCGGGCCGCGACGTACACGCCGAGCGTGACGCCGAGGCCCCAGGCCCAGGCGATGCTGTCGTGGTCGCCGATCTCGGCCCCGGCGACCTGAGCGACGACGCCGACGCCGAACAGGATGAGGATCAGGGTGCCGGCGAACTCGGCGGCGAGTTCACCGGCCAGCGAGGGGATTCGGGTGCGTTCCGCCATGGTTGCTCCTCGGCAGGTGGGGTGGACGCGAGCCCCGTGAGGCTGGCTGGACCGTAAGCCGGGACGGAACGCCTGACAACGGGAGGGTGCCGACAATGTCGAACACTTTCGTCCAGGCTCGGCGGCGGTTACCCTCCACCCTGTGCACCAGATCACACAATCCGGGCAGTTCAGGGCACATAGGACGATGATCGCGGCGGCCGCCGACATTGTCGGCACGTCGCCGATGGACCTACCATCGGCCCCATGCCCGGACCTGTGCAGTCGATCGAGCGGGCGGCCGCGATCCTGCGCCTGCTGGCGGCGAGCTCGGGCCGGCTCGGGGTCGGCGAGATCGCCAGTTCGCTGGGCCTCGCACGCGGCACCGCGCACGGCATCCTGCGCACCCTGGAACGCGTCGGCTTCGTCGAGCAGGACGGCGGCACGGGCAAGTACCAGCTCGGCGCCGCGCTGCTGCACCTCGGCACCAGCTACCTGGACGTCAACGAGCTGCGGTCCCGCGCCATCAACTGGGCCGACGCGCTCGCCTCGCGCAGCGGCGAGGCCGTCCGGATCGGGACGCTGCTGGACGGGAAGGTGCTGGTCGTCCACCACGTGTTCCGCCCGGACGACACGCTCCAGGCCATGGACGTCGGCTCGCTGCTGCCGCTGCACGCCACCGCGCTCGGCAAGGCGCTGCTCGCCCACGACGCCAACGCGGCGGCGTCCATCCGCGACACCGTCCTGGAGTCCTACTGCCGGCGCACCATCACCGACCCCAAGGAGCTCGCACGGGCCGCCACCCGCGTCCGGGAGAACGGCTGGGCCGCCGAGACCGAGGAACTGTCCATCGGCGAGGCCGGGATCGCCGCCCCGATCCGCGGGCACGGGGGCCTGGTCGTCGGGGCCATCGGCATCTCCGGCGCGGTCGAGCGGATCTGCGACTCCCGCCGCGTCCCCGACCCGAGGCTCGTGGCCTACGTGCGCGACGCCGCCCGCGCCGTCTCCCGGGACCTCGGCGGTTCGCGCTGGTGACGCCGGGCCGCCCGTCCTGACGCCGGCGCGGCCGCGCGGGAAGGCGCGTCCGGGGGGAGGGGGCCGACCGTGACCGAACGGTACGTGATGTCGATCGACCAGGGCACCACCTCCACCCGGTGCATCCTGTTCGACCACGGCGGCCGGCTGGTGTCGGTGGCGCAGCGCGAGCACCGGCAGCACTTCCCGAAGCCCGGCTGGGTCGAGCACGACCCGATGGAGATCTGGCGCAACCTGGAGCGCATCGCCCCGGAGGCGCTCGCCCAGGCGGGCGCGACGCCCGGCCAGGTCGCCGCGGTCGGGATCGCGAACCAGCGGGAGACGACCGTCCTGTGGGACCGGCTGACGGGCGTCCCGATCGGCCGCGCCATCGTCTGGCAGGACATGCGGACCGGTCCGCTCGTGGACGAGCTGGCCCGCGCCCCGGGCGCCGTGATGGTCACCGAGCGCAGCGGGCTGCCGCTGGCCACCTACTTCTCGGCCCCGCGCGTCCGCTGGATGCTGGACCACACGCCCGGCCTGCGGGAACGCGCCGAGCGCGGCGAGGTGCTGTTCGGCACGATGGAGAGCTGGCTGATCTGGAACCTCAGCGGCGGCGTCGACGGCGGCGTCCACGTCACCGACGTGACCAACGCCAGCCGCACGCTGCTGATGGACCTGCACACGCTCACCTGGGACGACGGCCTGCTCGACTTCTTCGGGGTGCCGAAGGCGATGCTGCCGGAGATCCGGTCGTCCACCGAGACCTACGGGACGGCCCGCCGCGTGTTCCCCGGCGTGCGCGTCGGCGCCGCCCTCGGCGACCAGCAGGCCGCGCTGTTCGGGCAGGCGTGCTTCTCCCCGGGCGAGACCAAGTGCACCTACGGGACGGGCGCGTTCCTGCTGATGAACACCGGCACGACGCCGGTGCGGTCGGACAACGGGCTGCTCACCACCGTCGGCTACAAGATCGGTGACGAGCCCGCCGTGTACGCGCTGGAGGGCTCGATCGCCATCACCGGGGCGCTCGTGCAGTGGCTCCGGGACGGCCTCGGGCTGATCAGCACGGCGCCGGAGATCGAGACCCTGGCCCGGACCGTCGACGACAACGGCGGCTGCTACATCGTCCCGGCGTTCTCCGGGCTGTTCGCCCCTCACTGGCGCAGCGAGGCCCGGGGCATCATCGTCGGCCTGACCTCCTACATCACCAAGGGGCACCTGGCACGGGCCGTGCTGGAGGCGACGGCCTGGCAGACTCGCGAGGTCGTGGACGCGATGAACGCCGACTCTGGCCTCTCGCTGAAGGAGCTGAAGGCCGACGGCGGCATGACGTCCGACAACCTGGTCATGCAGATGGTCGCCGACGTGCTGAACGTCCCGGTGGCGCGGCCGATGGTGGTGGAGACGGTGTCGCTCGGCGCCGCCTACGCCGCCGGGCTCGCGGTCGGCTACTGGGCGGGGCTGGAGGGGCTGCGCCGCAACTGGCACCGCGCCGCCCGCTGGGTCCCGGCGATGGAGCCCGCCCGGCGGGCCGCCGAGTACGACAACTGGAAGCGCGCCGTGGAGCGCACGTTCGACTGGATCCGCGCGGGAGAGGACCCGGCCGCGGCGCCCTAGGCCGGTTCCCTTAGGCCTTGTGCCGCTCGACGAGCTGCCGGACGATCACGTTGCGCTGGATCTCGTTGGTCCCCTCGCCGACGATCATGAGGGGGGCGTCCCGGAAGTAGCGCTCGACGTCGAACTCGGTGGAGTAGCCGGCCGCGCCGTGGATGCGGACCGCGTTCAGCGCGATCTGCATCGCCGCCTCGGACGCGTACAGCTTGGCCATGCCGGCCTCCATGTCGCACCGCTCGCCCGCGTCCAGGCGCTCGGCGGCGTCGAGGGTGAGCAGGCGGGCCGCCCGCAGCTGGGTGGCCATGTCGGCGAGGTAGTTGCCGATGGACTGGTGCTGCCAGATCGGTCTGCCGAAGGCCTCGCGCTGCTGGGCGTAGCGCAGGGAGTCCTCCAGGGCGGCGCGCCCGACGCCGAGGGCCCGCGCCGCCACCTGGATGCGGCCGACTTCGAGGCCGCGCATCATCTGGGCGAAGCCGCGCCCTTCCTCGCCGCCGAGCACGGCGCCGAGCGGCGCCTCGTAGCCGTCGAAGGACAGCTCGCAGCTCTCCACGCCCTTGTAGCCGAGCTTGGGCAGGTCGCGCGAGACGGTCAGGCCGGGCCCCTTCTCGGCCAGCAGGATGCTGATCCCCCTGTGCCGCGGCGACGCGGCCGGGTCGGTCTTGCACATCAGCGCGATCAGGCCGGACGTGCGCGCGTTGGTGATCCACATCTTGGCGCCGTCCACGCGGTACCGGTCGCCGTCCCGGCGCGCGGTCGTGCTCATGGCCTGCAGGTCCGAGCCGCCGGACGGCTCGGTGAGCGCCATTGTGGCGCGCAGCTCGCCGGTCGCCATCCGGGGCAGGTACCGGGCCTTCTGCTCCTCGGTGCCGTACACGGCGAGCAGGTGGGAGACGACCGTGTGGCCGCCGAACGCGCCCGCGAGCGTCATCCAGCCGCGCGCCAGTTCCTCGGTGACGAGCGCGTAGCAGGCCTTGGAGACGGCGGCGTCGCCGTACGGCGCGGGCACGGCGAGGCCGAAGACGCCGAGCCGCTTCATGCGGTCGATGAGCTGGGCGGGATAGGTGCCCGCGTGCTCCAGTTCGCGGGCGACCGGGAGGACCTCCTTGTCGACGAAGTCCGCGACGACCTCGACGATGGCGCGCTCCTCGTCGCTGAGCGTGAACACGGCTCCGCCCTCCTTCCGTCCTGTGTTTCATATATTTGATAGGAAAATACCCGGTGTCAACGGGCGGCGGGCCATCGCCCGCCCATAATGTGAACCCCACCACCGGGCGCACGGGAGACGATGAGCGTGGCGATTTCCGGCGACCAGGCCCTCGGCCGGCGCCGCCAGCTGAGCGACGAGGTGGCCGCCTACGTCCGCGACCTCATCATGTCGGGCCAGGTCAGGCACGGGGAGTTCCTCCGCCTGGAGCGCATCGCCGAAGACCTCGGGATCAGCGTCACCCCCGTCCGGGAGGCCCTGCTGTCGCTGCGCGGCGAGGGCTTCGTCACGCTGGAGCCGCGGCGCGGGTTCATGCCGGCGCCGCTCACCCGGCAGGACGTCCAGGACCTGTTCGAGGCGCAGGCCTACTTCGCCGGCGAACTGGCCGCCCGCGCCGCCGGGAGGATCACCGGGGCGGAGCTGGAGTCGCTCGACCGGACGCAGGCGCTCCTGGAGGAGGCGTCCAAGGCCCGCGACTCCGCGACCATCGAGCGCGCCAACCACGAGTTCCACCGGATCATCAACCTGAGCGCGGGTTCCCCCAAGACGGCCTGGCTGCTGCAACTCGTGGTGCGGTACGCCCCGCGCCGCTTCTACTCCAGCATCGAGGGCTGGACGCAGGCGTCGGTCGACGACCACCATCTCGTCCTCGCCGCGCTGCGGGCGGGGGACGGCGACGCGGCACGGCAGGCGATGCGCGCCCACGTCCGGCACGCCGGGACCTTGCTGGTCGTGCACCTGGAGGCGCAGGGCTTCTGGAACGAGCGACCCGGCTGACCGCCCGGGCCCCCTTCCCCCGGCTCCGGGGGCCGCATATCGTATAAAAAATTTCCAGGAGGGCTGATGGACGACCGGGACTCCGAACCGGCGCGCGTGGTCACCGCCGCCGACCACGGCGCCACGCGGGTGCTGACGCTGAACCGGCCCGAGGCCCGCAACGCGATCGACATCCCGATGCGCGAGCGGCTCGCGGACGAGGTGCGGCGCGCCGCGGACGATCCCGGCGTCCGCGCCGTCGTGCTGACCGGCGCGGCGGGGACGTTCTCGGCGGGCGGCGACGTCCGCTCGATGGAGGGCGCCGGACCGGACGCCGTCCGGGCGCGGCTCGACCCGGTGCACGAGACCGTCCGGCTCATCGCGACCTGCGGGACGCCGTTCATCGCGGCGGTCGAGGGCGCCGCCGCCGGGCTCGGCGTGTCCCTCGCCGCCGTGTGCGACCACGTGGTCGCCGCCGAGGACGCCCGGTTCGTCGCCGCGTTCGGCAAGGTCGGCCTCGTCGCCGACGGCGGGCTGCTCTGGACGCTCCCGCAGCGCGTCGGCATGGGCCGCGCCAAGCAGATGCTGGTGTTCGGCCAGACCGTGCACGCACCCCGCGCCTACGAGATCGGACTTGCCGACTCCCTCGTCCCGTCCGGCACGGCCCTGGACGCCGCACTGGAGCGCGCCGGCGAGGCCGCCGCGCTCGCCCCGCTGTCGGTCGCCGCCGCCAAGCGCCTCCTGGCCCGCACCGACCTCAGCCTGGAGCGCCTGCTGGAGGCCGAGCGGGAGGAGCAGACCGCCCTGTTCGGCAGCACCGACTTCGCTGAGGGCCGGGCCGCGTTCGCCGAGCGCCGCCCGCCGCGCTTCGAGGGCCGCTAGGGAGGATCGGGACGTGAGCAGGCTGCAGCAGACCCACGGGCTGACGGACGAGCAACGGGAGATCATCGCGACCGTCCGGGCGTTCGTCGACAAGGAGATCATCCCGGTCGCGACCGATCTGGAGCACGCCGACGCCTACCCGCAGGCGATCGTGGACGGGATGAAGGACCTCGGGCTCTTCGGCCTGACGATCGGCGCCGAGCACGGCGGGCTGGGAGAGTCGCTGCTGACCTACGCGCTGGTGGTGGAGGAGCTGTCGCGCGGCTGGATGAGCGTGTCGGGCATCGTCAACACCCACTTCATCGTCGCGTGGATGATCGCCCAGCACGGCACCGCCGAGCAGAGGGCGCACTACCTGCCGAAGATGGCGGCCGGCGAGATCCGGGGCGCGTTCTCGATGTCGGAGCCGGGCTGCGGGTCGGACGTCTCGGCCATCAGGACCCGCGCCGTCCCGGACGGGGACGACTACGTCGTCGACGGCCAGAAGATGTGGCTGACCAACGGAGGCTCGGCCAACCTGGTGGCGACGCTGGTCAAGACCGACCCCGCCGCCGGGCATCGCGGCATGACCACGTTCCTGGTCGACAAGGACCCGGGCTTCGGCGAGGTCGCGCCCGGCCTCACCGTCCCCGGCAAGATCGACAAGATGGGGTACAAGGGCGTCGACACCACCGAGCTGGTCTTCGACTCCTACCGGATCCCGTCCGCGCAGATCCTGGGCGGGACGCCCGGACGCGGCTTCTACCAGATGATGGACGGCGTCGAGGTCGGCCGCGTCAACGTGGCGGCCCGCGGCTGCGGCGTGGCCCGCCGCGCCTACGAGCTGGCCCTGGACTACGCGCGCCGGCGCGAGACGTTCGGAAAGCCGATCGCCGAGCACCAGGCCGTTCTGTTCCGCCTGGCGGAGATGGCGACCAAGGTCGAGGCCGCGCACCAGATGATGGTGATGGCGGCGCGCCGCAAGGACTCCGGCGAGCGCAACGACCTGGAGGCCGGGATGGCCAAGTACCTGGCCAGCGAGTACTGCAAGGAGGTCGTGGAGGACGCGTTCCGCATCCACGGCGGCTACGCCTACTCCACGGAGTACGAGATCGAGCGCCTGTACCGGGAGGCCCCGATGCTCCTGATCGGAGAGGGCACCGCCGACATCCAGAAGATGATCATCGGCCGCAGGCTGCTGGAGGAGCGGTGACCTCGGCGGGCGCCCCGCTGCCGCTGGAGGGGATCACCGTCGTCGCGCTGGAGCAGGCGGTCGCGGCGCCGTTCGCCACGCGGCAGCTGGCCGACCAGGGCGCCCGCGTCGTCAAGGTGGAGCGCGTGGACGGCGGCGACTTCGCCCGCGCGTACGACACGGGCGTGCGCGGCGGGCTCGGCACGCACTTCGCGTGGCTCAACCGGTCGAAGGAGTCGGTCGCGCTCGACCTCAAGCGGGACGAGGGCCGCGCGGTCCTCGCCGACCTGGTCGCGCGCGCCGACGTCTTCCTGCAGAACCTGGCGCCCGGCGCGGCGGCCCGGCTCGGGTTCGGCGCCGAGGAACTGCGCGCCCGCGACCCCCGGCTGATCGTGGTCGAGATGTCCGGCTACGGGACGCGCGGACCGTACCGGGACAAGCGCGCCTACGACATGCTCGTCCAGGCCGAGGCCGGGCTGATCTCGGTCACCGGCACGCCCGAGACGCCGGTGAAGGCCGGCTCGCCGCTCGCCGACATCGCGGCCGGCATGTACGCCTTCTCCGGGACGCTCGCCGCGCTCGTGCGGCGCGGCGCCACCGGCGAGGGCGCGTCGATCGAGATCACGATGTTCGACGCGGTCGCCGAGTGGATGGGCCAGGCGATGTACACGACGCTCTACACCGGCTCCCCGCCGCCGCGCACGCGGCTGAGCCACCCCGTGATCGCCCCCTACGACGCCTACCCGACGTCCGGTGGCGCCGACGTGGTGATCGGCGTGCAGAACGACCGCGGCTGGGCGGCCCTGGCGACCGGCGTGCTGGAGCGGCCGGACCTCGTGACCGATCCCGAGTACGCAACGAATCAGGCGAGAGTCCGCAACCGGGAGAAAGTGGACGCGCTCGTCGCCGGTGTCACCTCCCGCATGGAACGGGACGAGCTGCTGCGGCGGCTCGACGAGGCGGGCGTGCCGAGCGCCTCCCTGAACGACGGCCACGGCCTCATCGCCCATCCGCAGCTCGCCGAGCGGGACCGGTGGCGGGAGGTGGGCTCCCCGGTGGGCGACATCCGGGCCCTGCTCCCGCCGATCACGTTCGCCGGCGCCGAGCCGCGGATGGACCCGATCCCGGCGCTCGGCGAGCACACCGACGCCGTGCTGCGCGAGCTGGGACGCGACGAGGCCGCCATCGCGGCCCTGCGCGCCGCCGGCGCGGTCGCCTGACGGCCGCCCCACCGCCGATCCGCGGCCCCGGGCCCGGCGGATATCGTGGCGGCATGGCCAGCCGCACTCCCGCCTCAGCTCCCGGCCGCCGCAGGGAGGAACTGCGCGACTTCCTGCGCACCCGCCGTGCCCGCCTCACGCCCGCCGACGTCGGCATGCCCGACGGGGGACGGCGCCGGACGCCCGGCCTGCGCCGCGAGGAGGTCGCCGTCCTCGCGGGGGTCGGGGTGTCCTGGTACACGTGGCTGGAGCAGGGCCGCGACATCAAGGTGTCCGGGGACGTCCTCGACGCGATCGCCCGGACCCTGCGGCTGGACCGCGCCGAGCGCGAGCACCTGTACCTGCTCGCCGGGCTGAACCCGCCGCAGGCGGAGGCGGGCCCCGCCGTCCCGATCACGCCGGAGCTGCGGCGGGTGCTGGACGCCTGGTCCCCGCGCCCCGCCTACGTCCGCGACCGGCACTGGAACTTCGTCGCGATCAACGACGCGGCCCGCGAGGTGTTCGGGTACGGCGACACCGACCACAACTGCCTGGTCACCTACTTCACCAACGTCCGGTACCGGTCGATGAACACCCACTGGGCCGCCGCCGCGCCCGACGTCGTGGCACGGTTCCGCGCCGACGCCGCCCGCTACCCCGACGACCCCGAGTTCGACCGGATCATCGAGGACCTCCTGACGGTCAGCCCCGAGTTCGCCGAGCTGTGGCCCCGCCACGAGGTCAGCGGGGGCGGCCAGGCGGTCAAGGGCATCCGGCATCCGGACGCGGGCGAGCTGGTCTTCGAGGGCACGCTGCTGCCGCTCGCCGACCGTCCGGGCCACGCCCTGGTGCTGCACAACCCGCGCCCCGGCACCGGCACGCAGGAGCGCCTCGAACGGCTGATGGCGCGCCGCGCCCTCGCCGCAGCGGGCTGACCGGCGGGCCGCTCAGGGTGGTGGTGCCGCACCCAGGATGAGCGGAGTCTGTCTGCTCTCCGGCCCGTCCAGCACGATCGTCCTCATGAGGAACGAAGGAGACGGCATGAGGACGCGGGACTTCGCCGGGACGCGGGTAGGGGCCGTCGGGCTCGGGTGCATGGGCATGAGCTGGGCCTACACAGAGTCGGAGCGCGATGACGACGCCTCGGTGGCCCTGATCCGGGAGGCGCTCGACCTCGGCGTGACGTTCCTGGACACCGCGCAGCCCTACGGCGACGGCCACAACGAGGCCCTCGTCGGGCGGGCACTGGCGGGACGCCGGGGCGAGGCGGTCGTCGCCACCAAGACGGGCCTGGTCGTGGAGTCGCCGGCCACCGGTGACCTCGTCCGGAACGGAACGCCTGAGCACGTCAAGGCGTCCGCGGAGGACAGCCTGCGCCGCCTCGGCACGGACGCGATCGACCTGTACTACCTGCACCGGGTCGACCCGGAGGTGCCCCTCGCCGACACGTGGGGCGCGATGGCCGAGCTGGTCGCCGAGGGCAAGGTCCGCAGGCTGGGCCTGTCGGAGGTCAGCGTCGCGCAGGCCGCCGAGGCGCACGCGATCCACCCGGTCGCCGCCGTCCAGTCGGAGCTGTCGCTGTGGACCCGCGACGCCATGGGCGCGCCCGGGGGGATGGCGGGCACCATGCCGGGCGACTCCACCGGGACGGGGGAGGGGCCGGGCGACGTGGTCGGCTGGTGCGCCGCCAACGGCGCGGCGTTCGTGCCGTTCTCGCCCCTCGGCCGCGGCTTCCTCACCGGGACGGTCACCGCGGCCGACTTCGAGGCCACCGACTTCCGCGGCGGCAACCCGCGCTTCCAGGAGGACGCGCTGAAGGCCAACCTGCGCATCGTCGACGTGGTCAAGGCGGTCGCCGCGCGGCACGGAGCCACGCCGGCGCAGGTCGCCATCGCGTGGACGCTGGCTCAGGGCGAGCACGTCATCCCGATCCCCGGCACCAAGAAGCCCAAGTATCTGCGCGACAACGCCGGCGCCGCGGCCCTGGACCTCACCGAGGCCGACCTCGTCGAGCTGGACGGCGTTCCCGCACCAGTCGGGGGACGGTACTGATGCGGGCCGTCACGATCCCCGAGTTCGGCGGCGCGGACGTGCTGCGCCAGGCCGAGGCGGACGTCCCCGAGCCGGGGCCGGGCCAGGTGTCCATCGACGTCGCCTACGCGGGCGCGAACTTCGCGGAGGTCCTGTACCGGCGGGGCGTGGTGGACGTGCCGCTGCCGTTCGTCCCCGGCATCGAGGTGTCCGGGCACGTCCGGGCGGTCGGGCCCGACGTGGAGGGGCTGCGCAGGGGCCAGCCCGTCGCCGCGTTGACGATCGTGGACAGCGGCGGCTACGCCGAGGTCGCGGTCACCTCCGCCGACCTCGTCGCGCCGCTCGACGGTCTCGGCCTCGGGCTGGACGTCGCGGCGGCCGTCCCGTCCAACGGGGCCACCGCGTTCCTGGTCCTGGACCGGGTCGCGCGCATCGAGCCGGGCGAGACCGTGCTGGTGCACGCGGCCGCCGGGGGCGTGGGCAGCCAGCTCGGCCAGGCCGCCCGGCTGCTCGGCGCGGGCCGGGTGGCGGGCACGGTCGGCGGCCCCGCCAAGATCGAGACCGCGCGCGGGTTCGGCTACGACGACGTCGTCCTGCGCGACGCGCCGGCGGGCGAGGTCGCGGGCCTCACCGGCGGGCGCGGCTTCGACATCGTCGTGGACATGGTCGGCGGCCCCGCCCGCCGCGCGAGCTTGGACGCCCTCGCCCCGATGGGCCGGATGGTCGTGATGGGCAACGCGTCCGGCGCCGACGACGTGGGCGTCTCGCCGAACGAGCTGTGGTTCACCAACAAGACGGTGTCGGGGTTCAACCTCGCGGCGTTCGCGGGCGCCTCGCCGGCCGAGGCCGGACGCGCCCTGCGCCGCGCGGTCGCCGCCGCCGCGTCCGGGGACCTGCGGGTCCAGGTCGAGGAACTGCCCCTGGAGCAGGCCGCCGAGGCGCACAAGCGCATCGAGTCGGGCGCCACCACCGGCAAGCTCGTCCTGGCGGTCAGCCGCTGAGCCCCAGGTGGCCGCGCGGCACGGCCGCCGGATCGGCCCCGGCGAGGAGTTCCGCGGGGGCCTGGCGGCCGTGCTGCGCGGCCTGAGGAAGGACGCGTCCTAGAAGGCCCGGGCCCTACCGGCCCGCGAGGTGCGACTGCTGCGCGGCGATGGCGTCGGCCGCCTGCCGCACGATCGCGCCGATCAGGTCGGCGCAGTTCGGCAGGTCGTCGATCACGCCGACGACCTGCCCGGACGCCATCACGCCGAGGTCGGGCCGGCCGTCCACCATGGCGGCCTTCAGCAGCATGGGCGTGTTGGCGGCCATGAGGACCTGCGACCACGACAGGTCCTTGCCGTGCTTCATCGCCTTCCCGTCGGCGAGCATCTCGCGCCACGACATGCCGGACAGCTTCTTGAAACGGGCGCCGTTGCGCAGCGCCCGGACCAGCCCGCCGACCCGCCCGGAGTCCTCCAGCGCGTCGACCAGCCCGCTGCGCAGCACGCGGTGCGGCATGCCGTCCACCTGTCGCGTCACCACGGTCTCGCCCGTCTCGAGATAGACCCGCTTGACCGCGTCCGGCACCGAGCTGTCGGAGGTAAGCAGGAACCGGGTGCCCATCGCGACGCCCGCCGCGCCGTAGGCGAGCGCGGCGGCGAGACCGCGCCCGTCGAAGAAGCCGCCGGCCGCGATCACCGGGATGTCGACCGCGTCCACTACCTGGGGGAGCAGTAGCGTGGTGGCGACCGGGCCGGTGTGCCCGCCGCCCTCGCCGCCCTGCACCAGGACGGCGTCCGCCCCCCAGCCCGCGACCTTCTCCGCGTGCCGCCGCGCACCGACCGAGGGGATCACCACGAGCCCGGCGTCCTTCAGCTTGGCGATCAGCTCCCGCTTCGGCGCGAGCGCGAACGAGGCGACCTTCACGCCCTCCTTGATGAGCAGGTCGATCCGGTCGCCCGCGTCCCCGGCGTCGGCCCGCAGGTTGACGCCGAACGGGGCGTCCGTGCGGTCCTTGACCTCGTGGATCGCGTCCGCGAGCTGGTCGAGCGTCATCGTCGCGGACGCCAGGACGCCGAGCCCGCCCGCGTTCGCCACGGCCGTGACGAGGCGCGGCCCGGCCACCCACCCCATGCCCGTCTGGACGACCGGGTGCCGCACGCCCGCCAGCCGGGTCAGCGGGGTGTCGAGCACCTGCCCGGTCTCCGCTCCGCTCATACCTGCTCCTTCATGCCGGGACCTCGCGCTCCCGCAGGCCCTTCGGGTCGAGGACCTCGCGCATGATCCGCAGTTCCCCGGCGTCCGGCAGCCGCGTCTCGGGCACCTCGTCCGGGACGGCGAGCTCGAAGCCGGTGGCCGCGAGCACGTCCTCGACGCGCACGCCGGGATGGACCGAGCGCAGCCGCATCCGCCTTTCGGGGGTGTCGAAGTCGAGCACGGCCAGATTGCTCACCACGGCGCGGATCTCGTGCGCGCCGCGGTCCCAGCCGACGCCGCTCACCATGTCGACCTTCTCGGTGAACACGCGTGCCGAGTGCTTCGGCACCCAGTAGCTCGTCGTGTTCAGCAGCGTGTTGCCCGGCCCGCCGCGCACCCCGAGGAGCTGCCGCGAGGGCTGCTTCCAGTCGCCGATGCACGAGATGTTGGTGTTGCCGTGCGCGTCGATCTGGCTCGGCCCCATCACCACGTGCCGCCGCCCGTTCAGGACGAGCCACAGGTGGTCGCGGAAGGGCAGCCAGCCCTCGACCGTCCCGGCCTGCGCGCCGAGCGGGACGGGCGCGGCGCTCAGCGACGGCCCGCCGTCGGTGGTCAGCAGGTCGGGCGCGAACGTCGCGCGCGCCAGCCGGGATCCCAGCATCGGGACGAACCCGGCCACCGCCGCCGCGACGATCTCCCCGTCGCCCCGGAACAGGTCCGCGCACGCGGCCGCGCACACCTCGGCCCTCGTCGCCTCGCTCATCGCGCCTCCTCCCGCCAGACCCGGACCGCGTCCTGGTAGGCGGCCTCGTCGCCGGACAGGAACCGCTCGCTGAACGCCGACCACTTGTCCGGGTCGGCGGCCGACTGCGCGTACAGCTTCTGGAACGCCTCGTCCCGCCCGGAGTCGGGCAGGCAGTCGGTGAAGTGCGCGCCGTTCGGCGTCTCCACGACGCCCGCCACCTGCGACCGGCTGATCAGCAGCGACTGCACCGGCCCCTCCTTGAGGAAGTCGGCGGTGTCGACGAGCCGCTCGCACGACACGTACGTCCGGTCGGCCGCCTTGGCGAACAGGTCGTCCATGTACGGGTCGGGGCCGAGGTACTGGGCGTTGCCGCGCGCGTCGGCGCGGTTCATGTGCACCAGCGCCGCGTCCATCCGCAGCGCGGGGACGGCGACGAGCTCCCGCCCGTCCTCGTAGGGCGACCGGACGGTCCGCAGCTCCGGGTTGACCCTCATCACGTCGGAGCCGAGGCCGACCGGGGTGGGCAGGAACGGCAGCCGGTGCGCCGCCGCGTACAGCCCGAACATGAACATGCCCTCGTCGTACTCGGTCAGCTCGACGGCCCCGGACTGGCGCGCCTGCCGGAAGTGCGGCTCCAGCGGGATCGAGTCCATCGTCACGAACGCGGCGACGAGCCTGCGGACCTTGCCCGCCGCGCACAGCAGCCCCACGTCCGGCCCCCCGTAGGAGACGACCGTGAGGTCGGTGACGGGGGAGCGCAGGATCGCCCGCACCAGCGCCATCGGCTTGCGCCGCGAGCCCCAGCCGCCGATCCCGATCGTCATGCCGCTCTCCAGCGACCCCGCGATCTCCTCGACGGACATCACCTTGGAACTCATCGGGCCCCCTTGGCGACGAAGGCGTCGCGGTGCTCGTCGCCCGCGCCGACGAGGTTCAGCTCGAACGTGAACCCCTGCTCGTAGCGGTAGCTGCGCCTGACGTCGACCGGGTCGATGCCGTTCAGCGACTCCTTGGCACGCCGGATCACGTACCTGTCCTTTGCGGCGATGCCCGCGGCGACCTCCATCGCCTTGGCGCGCAGCTCCCCGGCCGGGACGACCTCCAGCACCGAACCGTGGTGGTGCAGCTCCTCGGCCGTGACGTTGCGGCAGGTGTAGACCATCGCGCGCATCAGGTGCTGCGGGACGAGCCGGGCGAGGTGGGTGGCGGCGCCGAGCGCGCCCCGGTCCACCTCCGGCAGCCCGAAGTAGGCGTCCGGCGAGGCGATCACGATGTCGGCGTTGCCGGCGAGGCCGACGCCGCCGCCCAGGCAGAAGCCGTGCACCGCGGCCACGACCGGGACCTCGCAGTCGTAGACGGCGGCGAACGCCGCGAAGCAGCCGCGGTTGGCGCCGACCAGCGCGGCGTGGCCCTCGGTGCTCTGCATCTCCTTGATGTCGACGCCCGCGTTGAAGCCCCGGCCCTCGGCGCGGAGCACGACGGCCCCGACCCCGGGGTCGCGGCCCGCCGCGAGCACCGCGTCGGCCAGCTCGTACCAGCCCGCGACGGTCAGGGCGTTGACCGGCGGCGCGTCCACGACGATCTCGGCGACCCCGTCCAGGGTCGTGGTGGAGACTCCCATGCGCTACCTTTCCACCAAACATTTGTTAGAACAGACGGTAGCAGAGCCGTTCGGAGGAGGCGGAATGTCATCGGAGCCGGAGGCGGCAGGGCACGCGGAGCCGGAGGCGGCATGGCGCTGACGCTCGACCTTGGGGGCAGGACCGTCGTGGTGACGGGGGGCGTGCGCGGGGTGGGCGCCGGGATCAGCCGCGCCTTCCTGGAGGCGGGCGCCGACGTGGTCGCGGTCGCCCGCCGCGAGCCGGACACGATGCCCGAGGCCGGCGGCCGGACCGCGCGGTTCGTCTCGCTGGACGTGCGCGACCCCGACGCCGTGCAGGCCTTCGCGGACGGCCTCGACCGCGCGGACGTGCTGGTCAACAACGCGGGCGGCGCCCCGTACCTGCCGGTCGCCGACGGCGCCCTGCGCACCCACGTGAAGATCATGGAGTTGAACCTGACGGCGCCGCTGATCATGGCCCGCGCCCTGCGGCCCCGGATCATGCGGAGCGGGGGCGGCTCGGTCATCAACATCGGCAGCGTGAGCGGGGTGCGCCCGTCGCCCGGCACCGCCGCCTACGGCGCCGCCAAGGCGGGCCTGCACAACCTCACCCAGTCCCTGGCGGTCGAGTGGGCGCCGCACATCCGGGTCAACACGCTGATCCTCGGCATGGTCCGCACCGAGCTGGCGCACCTGCACTACGGGGACGAGGACGGCGTCGCGGCGGTGGCGGAGACCGTCCCGCTCGGCCGCCTCGCCGACCCCTACGACATCGGCGCCGCCTGCGTGTTCCTGGCGTCCGACCTGGCGTCCTACGTGACCGGCTCGTCGATGCAGGTGCACGGCGGGGGAGAGCGCCCCGCCTTCCTGGACGCCGCCACCGTCAACAAGGAGGAAACGCGATGATCTGCAAGGACCGGGTGGTCGCCGTCACCGGCGCCGGACGCGGCCTCGGCCGCGCGCACGCGCTGGAGTTCGCCCGGCAGGGCGCCCTCGTCGTCGTCAACGACCTCGGCGTCGCCCGCGACGGCACCGGCGACGCCTCCGAGGGGCCCGCCCACGACGTCGTGCGGGAGATCGAGGCGCTCGGCGGGCGGGCGGTCGCCAGCACCGACGACATCGCCACCGACGAGGGGGCCGCCGCGCTGGTCGCCGCGGCGACCGGCGCGTTCGGGCGGCTGGACACCCTGGTCAACAACGCCGGGTTCCTGCGCGACCGGATGCTGGTCAACCTCGGTGAGGACGAGTGGGACGCGGTGATGCGCGTGCACCTCAAGGGCCACTTCCTGCCGCTCAAGCACGCCGGGCGGTACTGGCGGGCCGAGAGCAAGGCCGGCCGCGCCGTTGACGCGCGCGTCGTCAACACCTCCTCCGGCGCCGGGCTGCTCGGCAGCGTCGGCCAGGGCAACTACTCCGCCGCGAAGGCGGGCATCGTCGGGTTGACGCTCGTGGCGTCCGCCGAGCTCGGCCGGTACGGCGTGACGGTCAACGCGATCGCGCCCGCCGCCCGCACCCGGATGACCGAGGAGGTCTTCGCGCAGACGATGGCCGCGCCCGCCGAGGGCGAGTTCGACGCGATGGCCCCCGAGAACGTCTCGCCGCTCGTCGTCTGGCTCGGCTCCGCGCAGTCGCGGGACGTCACCGGGCGGGTCTTCGAGGCCGAGGGAGGCAAGATCTGCGTGATGGACGCCTTCCGCCACGGCCCCGCCGCCGACAAGGGCGCGAGATGGGACCCCGCCGAGGTCGGCGACGTCGTCAAGGACCTCCTGGCGAAGGTTCCCGCCCCCGAACCGGTGTACGGAGCGGGCTGACCGTCGCCCGCGCCCCGGCCGCCCTCAGCGCGGGCGGTAGTCGTCCATGAACCGGCGCACCTTCTCGGTGTACGGCCGGACCCTGGCCGGGACGCCGCCCGTCTTCACGACCGTCGTGGCCGACGTGCGGTAGGCGGCGGCGAGGTTCAGCGCCGGGTCGCCCGGGATGTCCTTCAGGTCCTTCCCCCAGTAGCACAGGAACCGGCCCATCGCGGGGATCGACAGCTCCGGCGTGATCTGGGCGGGCCTCGGCTCGGGATTGTCGAGCCCGCCGGGCTGCCAGAAGGCCAGGACGTGCGGAGTCCACCGGGCGATGCCGTACTCGTCGCGCCCCGGGTCGGCCAGGCGCGGGTCGAAGCCGCTCTCCGCCTTCAGCATCGCCGCGATCAGCGTCGGGCTCAGCCCGCGCAGCTCGCACCACGTCCCGGCCTGGACGATCAGGTCCCGGTAGCGGGCGGGGACGTCCGACCCCGCCCGCAGCCACTGCCGGTTCTGCTCCTGCGGCGTCGCGGTGCCGTCGCCCTGGTGGGGGAGCACCACGAACGCGACGGCGCCCACGGCCACCGCCGCGGCCGCCCCGGCCGCCGCGAGGGCCCGCCGCCGGCCGCGCGGGCGCTTTCCCGGCGGGCGCCTCTTCGGCGCGAGCGCGCCGGTGCGCGTCTCCCCGGAGGCGTGCGCCAGCGCCGCCCCGAAGTCGGCCGCCGACGCCCAGCGCCTCTCCCGGTCCGGATCGAGCGCGCGCATCACCGCCGCGCTGACCCCGGACGGGATCGCGGCCCGGGTCTGGGCGGGCGGGCGGGGCGGCACGGCGGGCGGTTCCCCGGTCAGCAGGTGGTGGGTCAGCGCGCCGAGCCCGTAGACGTCCGCGCGGCGGTCCGGCGCGCCGTCCACCTGCGTCTGCTCGGGAGCCATGTAGCCGGGCGAGCCCGCGGGCAGCGTCAGCCTCGACAGGTGCTCCCCGGTGCGCGCGATGCCGAGGTCGGCGATCATGACGCGCTCGCCGCCGCCGGGCGCCGACCGCAGCAGCACGTTGGACGGCTTCAGGTCGCGGTGCACGATGCCGAGGTCGTGCAGCTCCTGCACGCCCCGGATGATCTCCTGCGCGGTGCGCAGCGCCTCGCCCGGCGGGAGCGGCCCGGCGGCGAGCCGCTCGGCCAGCGTGCCGCGGTCGGCGTAGGTCATCACGAAGTAGGGGCGGCCGTCCGGCAGCTCCCCGATGTCGAAGACCTGCACCAGCCGGTGCGAGTCGGCGCGGCGCAGCAGCCGCGCCTCCTGGACGAACCGGTCCCGCACGTCGGTGCGCAGGGTCCAGTGCCCGGCCAGGATCTTGATCGCGACGAGGGAGTCGAGGTCGGGATCGTGCCCCCGCCAGACCGAGGCGAAGCCGCCGGATCCGAGGTGGCCGTCGATCCGGTAGCGCCCTGCGGCGGTCGGGGTCTCCACGTCTCCCAATCATGAATGACGGACGAGGGCCCGCGCAGTGGCTTTGGGTGAAGGATCAGAAGCGAAACGTGGCCGCGGAGCGTGGAATGCGCCTTCCCGGCACGGCGTTGTAAGGGCCGGATAATGGATCGCCCCACGCGGTGCGTTCCGGCTACGGTGCGAAGGTTGTGGGGTCAGTGAGGCCCGGGGGGCCTGGAACCCTATCCTTGTCGATGGTTATGGGGACGAGTGTGGAATCGCCGCTCGCCGGCCTGCGCGCGCGCCTGCCGCAGTTGATGGTGCGCGACCAGCACCGGCTGCGCCGCAGGATCGACGGCGTCCAGAAGATGCGGGACGCCGGGCGCCGGGCCAGGGTCGCCGAGGAGATCGCCGCCGAGGTCGAGACCGCCGAGCGGCGGGTCGAGCGGCGGCGCCTCGCCGTGCCCGCGATCACCTATCCGGCGCAGCTGCCGGTGTCGCAGAAGAAGGACGACATCCTCGCCGCGATCCGCGACCACCAGGTCGTGATCGTCGCGGGCGAGACCGGCTCCGGCAAGACCACCCAGATCCCCAAGATCTGCCTCGAACTGGGCCGGGGCGTGCTCGGTTCCATCGGCCACACCCAGCCGCGGCGGCTCGCCGCGCGGACGGTCGGCGACCGCATCGCCGAGGAGCTCGGCACCGAGCTCGGCGAGACCGTCGGCTACAAGGTGCGCTTCACCGACCGGTCGAGCGACGGCACGCTCGTGAAGCTGATGACCGACGGCATCCTGCTCGCCGAGATCCAGACCGACCGGCTGCTGCGCCAGTACGACACGCTCATCATCGACGAGGCGCACGAGCGCAGCCTGAACATCGACTTCCTCCTCGGCTACGTCCGGGAGATCCTGCCCCGGCGCCCCGACCTCAAGGTGATCATCACCTCGGCGACGATCGACCCGGAGCGGTTCTCCGCGCACTTCGGGGACGCGCCGATCGTGGAGGTGTCGGGGCGCACCTATCCGGTCGAGGTCAGGTACCGTCCCGTCACCGACCCGGACGACCCGTCCGCCGACCCCGACCGCGACCAGGTCCAGGCGATCGTCGACGCGGTCGACGAGCTCGGCCGCGAGGGGCCCGGCGACGTCCTGGTGTTCCTCAGCGGCGAGCGGGAGATCCGCGACACCGCCGACGCGCTCACCAAGCACTTCACCCGGCAGCGGGGGACCACCGAGGTCCTGCCGCTGTACGCGCGGCTGTCGTCGGCCGAGCAGCACCGGGTGTTCCAGCAGCACCGCGGCCGGCGGGTCGTGCTCGCCACCAACGTCGCGGAGACCTCGCTGACGGTCCCCGGCATCAAGTACGTCGTCGACCCCGGCACCGCGCGCATCTCCCGCTACAGCCACCGGCTGAAGGTGCAGCGGCTCCCGATCGAGCCGGTCTCGCAGGCGTCGGCGAACCAGCGCAAGGGCCGCTGCGGCCGCGTCTCCGAGGGCGTGTGCATCCGGCTGTACTCCGAGGAGGACTTCGAGTCCCGCCCGGAGTTCACCGAGCCGGAGATCCTGCGGACCAACCTCGCGTCGGTCATCCTGCAGATGACCGCGCTCGGGCTCGGCGACATCGCCGCGTTCCCGTTCGTGGAGCCGCCGGACCGCCGCAACGTCAAGGCCGGCGTGGAGTTGCTGCACGAGCTCGGCGCGATCGACCCGGCCGAGAAGGACCCGCGCAAGCGCCTCACCGAGCTCGGCCGCCGGCTCGCCCAGCTGCCCGTCGACCCGCGGCTCGGGCGCATGATCCTGGAGGCCGACCGCAACGGCTGCGTCCGCGAGGTGCTGATCATCGCGGCGGCGCTGTCCATCCAGGACCCGCGCGAGCGTCCCGCCGAGAACCAGCAGGCCGCCGACGACCGGCACCGCCGGTTCGCCGACCCCGGCTCCGACTTCCTGGCCTACCTGAACCTGTGGAACTACCTGCGCGAGCAGCAGGCGGAGCTGTCGGGCAGCGCGTTCCGCCGCATGTGCAAGAACGAGTTCCTGCACTACCTGCGCATCCGCGAGTGGCAGGACCTGCACGGCCAGCTCAAGCAGGTCGCCAAGTCGCTCGGCGTCACGCTGAACACCGCCGACGCGCCGCCCGACCGCATCCACACCTCGCTGCTCGCCGGCCTGCTCTCCCACATCGGCCTGATGGACGTCGACAAGAAGGAGAAGCAGCGCCGCGGGCAGGAGTACCTCGGCGCCCGGGGCGCGAAGTTCGCGGTGTTCCCGGGGTCGGCGCTGTTCAAGAAGCCGCCGCGCTGGGTGATGTCGGCGGAGCTGGTCGAGACGTCCCGGCTCTGGGGGCGGATCAACGCCAGGATCGAGCCCGAGTGGGTCGAGCCCCTCGCGCAGCACCTGGTGAAGCGCAACTACAGCGAGCCGCACTGGTCGAAGAAGCAGGCGGCCGTCATGGCGCGCGAGAAGGTCACCCTCTACGGGGTCCCGATCGTCGCCGACCGCCGCGTCAACTACGGCTCCATCGACCCGGCGCTGGCGCGCGAGCTGTTCATCCGGCACGCGCTCGTCGAGGGCGACTGGGAGACCCACCACCGGTTCTTCCACGACAACCGCGCCCTGCTGGACGAGGTGGAGGAGCTGGAGCACCGCGCCCGGCGTCGCGACATCCTCGTCGACGACGAGACCCTCTTCGACTTCTACGACGCGCGGATCCCCGAGGACGTCGTCTCCGGGCGGCACTTCGACGCCTGGTGGAAGAAGGCCCGGCGCGCCGACCCCGACCTGCTCGGGTTCGAGAAGTCGATGCTCATCAACGAGTCCGCGGGCGGCGTGAGCGAGTCCGACTACCCGGACGCGTGGCAGCAGGGAGCGCTGCGGCTGCGCCTCACCTACCAGTTCGAGCCGGGCGCCGACGCCGACGGCGTCACCGTGCACATCCCCGTCCAGGTCCTCAACCAGGTGCGGCCGGCCGGCTTCGACTGGCAGGTGCCGGGCCTGCGGACCGAACTGGTCACCGAGCTGATCCGGTCGCTGCCGAAGCAGTTGCGCGTCAACTTCGTCCCGGCGCCCGACTACGCCCGCAAGATCCTCGACCGTGTCGCGCCGCGCACCGAGCCCCTGCTGGACGCCCTGGAGCGCGAGCTGACCGCGATGACGAGCGTGCCGGTCGTGCGTGAGGCGTGGGACCCGTCCCGGCTGCCCGCCCACCTGCGCATCACGTTCCGGGTCGTGGACGCGGCGGGACGGACCCTCGGCGAGGGCACCGACCTGGACGGACTGAAACGCCGCCTCGCCGGGAAGGTGCGCGGGACGCTGTCCAAGGCGGCGGCGACGATCGAGCGGTCCGGCCTCACCGAGTGGACGATCGGCGAGCTGCCCCGCACTTACGAGCGCAACCAGGCCGGCTACGACGTCAAGGCCTATCCCGCGCTCACCGACGAGGGCGGCACCGTCGCCGTCCGCATGTACGAGACGGAGGCCGAGCAGCGCCGCGCGATGTGGCTCGGCACGCGGCGGCTGATCCTGCTGAACGCGCCGTCACCGGTGAAGCTCATCCAGGGCCGCCTGACGAACCAGGGCAAGCTGGCGCTCAGCCACAACCCGCACGGCTCCGTCGCGGCCCTGTTCGACGACTGCGTCACCGCCGCCGCCGACCGGCTCATCGCCGAGGCGGGCGGGCCCGCGTGGGACGAGGACGGCTTCCGCGCCCTGTACGACCGGGTCCGCGCCGACCTGCACGACGCGACGGCCCAGATCGTCGGCCTGGTCGAGCGGATCCTCGCCGAGGCGCACGAGATCGACCGGCGGCTGCGCGGCACGGCGAGCCTCACCCTCGTACCCGCGCTCACCGACGTCCGCGGCCATCTCGGCACGCTGGTGCGGCCGGGGTTCGTCACCGCGACCGGCTGGGCCCGGCTGCCGGATCTGCCGCGCTACCTGCGCGCGCTGCAGGTCAGGCTCGACAAGCTCCCCGAGAACCCGGGACGCGACCGCATGCTCGCGCACCAGGTCGAGGTCCTCGCGCAGGAGTACGAGCAGGCGCTGCGCCGGCTCCACCCCTCCCGCCGCGAGGAGGAGCCGGCCCGGCAGGTCCGCTGGATGCTGGAGGAGCTGCGGGTCAGCCTCTTCGCCCAGCAGCTCGGCACCCGCTTCCCCGTCTCCGACAAGCGCATCCGCAAGGCGATGGCCCAGCTCTAGGCGGGGGTGCGCGCGAACAGCTCCAGATGCCCGCACCGGCGGCACCGCAGGGCGTCGATCTGCCACCGCGGCCGGCCCATGCGCTTCGCGCCGCCGAGCAGGCCCTTCTCCAGCGGGCCGAGGATCCAGCGGGCGTAGCCCTTGGAGGACTCGCCCGAGTCCTCGATGAAGCCCTGTTCGAGGTCGTCGCCCTCGCACTGCGTGCACGTCGGCTGCGTCATGCCGGGAGGGTAACGGGTCGGGCCGCCAGGGGAGCGGCGGACCCGCACATGATCATATTCGGGTGATACTGGGACATGGCCTTGCGGGAGTACTACCCACCGATCGAGCCGTACGACTCCGGGCTGCTGGACGTCGGCGACGGCAACCGCGTCCACTGGGAGATCTGCGGCAATCCGGACGGACTGCCGGCGGTGTTCCTGCACGGCGGGCCCGGCGGCGGGGTCCTGCCCGACCACCGGCGGTTCTTCGACCCGTCCCGGTACCGCGTCGTCCTGTTCGACCAGCGCAACTGCGGCCGGAGCCTGCCCGGAGCCGGGGACCCGGCGGTGCCGCTCGACCACAACACCACGCCGCACCTGGTGGCCGACATCGAGCGCCTGCGCGAGCACCTGTCGATCGAACGCTGGCTCGTGTTGGGCGGCAGCTGGGGGAGCACCCTCGCGCTCGCGTACGCGCAGGCGCATCCCGACCGGGTCAGCGCGATGGTGCTGCGCGGCATCTACCTCGTCCGTCCGTGGGACGAGGCGTGGGGGCTGGCCCCGACCGGCGCGGCGCGGCTCTTCCCGGCCGAGTGGGCGGCGTTCCGTGACGCGATCCCGCCCGCCGAGCAGGACGACCTGCTCGCCGCCTACGGGCGCCGGGTCGGCGACCCGGACCCGGCCGTCCACGTCCCCGCCGCCCGAGCCTGGGGCGCGTGGGAGCTGGCGGCCAACACGCTCCTGCCCGTCCCGGCGCCGGACCTGGACGACGCGGTGCTGGTGGCCTTCGCCCGCATCATGCTCCACTACATCGCGAACGGGGGCTTCCTCCCGGCCGGGGGCCTGCTCGCGGGAGTGGACCGCGTCCGGCACATCCCCGCCGTGATCGTGAACGGGCGCTACGACATGAAGACACCACTGGAGCAGGCGTGGGATCTGCACCGCGCGTGGCCGGAGGCGGAATTCCACATCGTCGAGGACGCGGGGCACGGCGGCGGCGAGCCCGGTACGCGCGACCGCCTCATCGAGGCCACCGACGCCTTCTCCGCTCACTTTCCTGCGAAATGGGCACCTCCACATGTACCACCCAAGTCACTGCAGTGACCCGCGGGGGTGCGTAAGGTTCATTCCATGCCTAACAGCGAAGAGCGCGACAATAGCGGCCCCGTGGGGGCGGCCGCGGCTCCCCAGCGCGCGGTCTCCGAAGGCTCGGCGGACGAGGGCACGGGATCCCGGGCGCCCGTCGAGACCGTGGTCGCGCGCATGGGCGACCCGGTCACGGTCTGGCCGTGCGCCAACTGCGGACGGCCCGTCCCGCAGCCGGTCGGGGCCGCCCGCACCGTCCGCTACTGCCAGGACAACGACGGCGCCTGCGCCCGCGAGGCGCGCGAGCGCCGCGACCGCGGCCGGGACGCGCCGGGCCTCACCGGGCAGGTCGCGTCGGCTTGGGAGATCGTCGAGCGGATGGAGCGGGCCGCCGACGCGCTCGCCGACTCGCTGACCTCCGAGCTGAGCGTCGCCGGCGTGGAGCGCCGCGTCGCCGAGGTGCGCGCCGAGGCCGCCCGCGAGCTCGCCATCGCGCAGAGCGAGCGCGACGCCTCCCAGCGCAAGGCCGAGGAGGCGTGGCACGAGGCCGTCTCGGCCCGCAAGCGTGCCGAGACGGCCGAGGGAGACGCCGGGCGCGCCCGCGAGGAGGCCAAGCTCGCCACCGCCAAGCGCGACGCCGCGCAGCAGGCGTGGGAGGAGGCCCACCAGATCGCGCAGCAGTCCATGACGGCCAAGCTCGCCGCCGAGAGCGAGCGCGACCGGGTCGCGGCCCGCGAGGCCGAGCTGCTCGCCGCGCTGGAGGCCGCCCGGGCCGAGCTCGTCGGCCTGCACGCCAAGCTCGCCGAGTCGGAGGGCGCCGCCGAGGCGCAGCGCGTGGAGGCCGCGGTCGCCAAGCAGGGCGCCGAGGACCTGCGCAACGCCATGCGCGACACCGAGGCCCAGCGGCAGCGGGCCATGCAGGCCGCCAGCAAGGCCGAGGCCGAGCGCACCACCGCCATGCGCGCCCAGTCGGAGGCCGAGGCGGAGCTCGTCCGCGCGGGCGCCCGGGCCGACGAGGCCGCCAAGGAGCGCGACGCCGCGCTGGCGCAGGCCGCGGCCGCGACGGCCGAGCGGGACGAGCTGAACACCAAGGTCAACGACCAGGCGGTGCAGCTGCGGCAGCTGTCGCAGTCGGTCGCCGAGCAGCAGGCCGCGCTCACCGCCCTCGCCGAGGAGCGCGACGCAGCCCGCGCCGAGGCCGACCGCGCCCGCCGCCAGATCGACCAGCTCACCCACAACACGCTGTCGTCGAACTTCCCGCCCGGCGGGCGGATGTCGGGCGGCGGCCACCCCTCGCCCCCGCCCGGGCCGCCTCCCTCGGGTGCCCCCGGCACCGCCCCGGCGCCCGGCATGCCGCCGGGCCCGCCCCCGATCGGCGGCCCCTTCCCGGGCGGCTCTCCGATGCCCCCCGGCGCGCCCGTCCCCCTCGGGGCGCCCGTACCGAACCTGCCGTCCGCCCCGAACGGGACGCCGGGCTCGACCACGGGCGGCCATCCCGCCCCCGGCGGGATGCCCCTGACCCAGGGCCGCCCCGTCAACGGCGCGGACCGGGAGGACCCGCTGTTCACCGGTCACTGACCGCCCGGGCCCGGACGGCCGCGCCGTCCGGGCTCAGCCGAGGCCGGCCACCAGGACCAGCGCCAGCGCCAGCGCCGCCACCGAGGCGGACACCAGGACCTGGTCGCGCTCCCTCGCCGCGGTCCGCCGCGGCGTGAGAACCCTCCGATGGCTCCTGCCCATGTCCATCGCGGCGCGGCGGGCGCGCTCCCAGTAAGCCCCCGTGTACACGGCCAGCGCCGCCAGCCCCACGATGAGTAATCCGTCTCCGCGCATCGATCTGCCTCCCGTTTTCCGCGGAAGCTCAGATTGAACAGCGGTTCCGGTGCGATTGACAGTGTCGGACGACACAGATCGCCGAAACGGCCGGACCCGGGAGGCCCCGCCGTCACATCGTCGGCCGGGGCGTCAGCGCCCGAACGTCTCGGGATCGACCTCGATCCAGATCTGCTCGGCGCGGCCCAGCAGCCGCCCGTCGGCCCCGTACAGGGCGGTCGCCGCGTGCATCTTGCGGCCCTCGCGGCTGCGCGCGAAGCCCACCACCACGCACCGCTCACCGGCCTCCGGCACGTCCATGACCTGCGCCGTCATCGTGCCGAGCACCGCAGGGCGGCCCGCCACGTCGAACGACCAGCCGCCGGGGCAATCCAGCGCGGCCCACACCAGCTCACGCTCGGGGACCCGCTCGGGGATCCACGGCGTCGCGACGGTGCCCTCGGCCACGGGCCCCGGTTCGAGCCGCAGTCCGTCGCCGGGTTCGCGCTCCGGCCCGCACACGAAGCAGCCCGGGAACGGGTGGTTCTCCGCCGCCCGGTACTTCTCCGCCGCCTTCAGCGCCTCCTCGAACGGGACGGCCGCGATGGGCGGCACCACGATCGCCCCCGCGAGGGCCTCGGCGATGAGCCGCTCGCCGTCCCACAGCCGCGCGCTGTGCCCCCGCTCGTCCTCCACCGTGACGGTGAGCTCGATGTCCAGCGGCGGCGGCCGCCGCAGCGTCACGGTCACCGTGTCGATCGGCACCCGCCCCGCCAGGCGCCCCGCCACGTATCCGCCGTTCCCCGACCCGTCCGGCCCGTGGAACCGCCTCTCGATGATCACTTCATGTCCCCCGTGCTCACTTCCACCACACCAAAACGGGACCGATCATATTGAGCCCCACCGACATCCCACCCCCCGGGGGTAGCCGGGCACCGCCCCGCTAGACGGCCCGGGAAGGCTGCGGCCTGCCCGGACGGGTGGTGAAGAAGACCGAGAGGGAGCCGCGCAGCCGGGCCCGGACGGTGTCCTCGTCGACGGGGCCGTCCGCGGGGACGGGGGTCCGGTCGAGGGCGCGGGCGATGAGCAGGTCGACGTTGCGGTCGGCGACGAGGACGGAGCACGTGTCGCACCCGTACCAGGGGTAGAGCATGTTGAGGACCGCCACGGCGGTGTCGTCGTCCGACAGGTGCGTGGTGTCCAGCTCGACCTCGAACATGTCGGTGTCGTCGGGGTCGAGCGTGGGGTAGTAGAGCCAGCGCGGCGCGGCCGCGCCGCAGAAGTCGCATGCCTGGTCGGCTGGAGCGGGCTCGCCGACCGCGAGCTCGAGCTCGTGGTCCCACGGCTCCACCCGCCGGTTGTGGCGGTAGCCGACGCCGTCGAGCGAACCCTCGCGGTTGTGCGTCACGTCGTGCACCTCGCCGCCGCAGCGGGCGCACATGAAGCCGAGGTCCTCCATGTCCCTCCCCGATCGCTGAGGCACCGGCTCTCACAGTATCCGGCCGGACGCCTCGCTCGTACCAGGCGGCGGCGTTCGGGTACGTTGAGGTTCCTTCACCGACGCATCCGCCCCGGCGACCCCGGTCTCCCGCGTCCGCACGCCGCATATCCCCCCGCGTGCCCTCATTTCGCGCTCTCGAACGGAGGCCCCGTGTCCGACGTCGTGCTGAACGCCGACAAGATCGATCTGGTGCGCGAGCGGCGGACGCTGCTCGACCGCGTCACGCTGACGGTGCTGCGCGGCGAGCACTGGGCGCTGATCGGCCCGAACGGGGCCGGCAAGAGCACGCTGCTCGGCATCCTCGGCGCCTACACCCACCCGACGCGCGGCACCGCGGAGATCCTCGGGCGCCGGCTCGGCCGCGTGGACGTCCAGGAGCTGCGCAGGCTGATCGGCCAGGTCAACCCGCGCCATCCCCTGGAGTCATCGCGGACGGTGCGCGAGATCGTCCTGACCGGTGTGACGGGCACGATCGAGCTCGTCCCGCGCTGGACGCCGGACGAGGACGACCTGCGCCGGGCGGACGAGCTGATCGCGCTGATGGGCCTCACGCCTCGCACGGACGCCCGCTGGCCGAACCTGTCGCAGGGGGAGCGGGGCCGCACGCTGATCGCGCGGGCGCTGATGCCCGACCCGCCGCTGCTGCTGCTCGACGAGCCCGCCACGGGCCTGGACGTCGCCGCCCGGGAGCGGCTGCTCGCCGGCCTCGACCAGCTGCGCGCCGAGCGGCCCGACCTGACCACCGTGCTCGTCACGCACCATCTGGAGGAGCTGCCCGTCAGCACCAGCCACGCGCTGCTGCTGCGCGAGGGCCAGGTGCTCGCCTCCGGAGCGGCCGACGACGTCCTCACGACCGAGCTGGTCAGCGCGTGCTTCGACCATCCGATCGCCATCAGCGTTCACCACGGGCGCTGGGCCGCGACCGCCGGTCCGGCCTGACCGAGCCGTCCCCGCCCCACGGCGCCCTAGGCGCCTGTCTCGAAGTGGCTCCGGTCAAACGCGCCACCGCGTGACCTGGCCGGTGGAGCGAGGCCGGAGGCGAGCGGAGCCGGGCAGATCGCGAAGCGATGCCGCGTTCGCCCAGGCCGGGTCACGTAGCGAGCCGCCAGGCGAGCTACGTGGGCCGGGACTGAGAAAACACAGCTAGGCGCCGGCGATGCGGTGCCGGGCCAGGTGGGCCAGAACCGACTGGTTCGCCTCCCACCCGTCCGGGAACTTGACCGGCACGCCGAGGTGCACGGGCTCGGCGGACGGATGCGCGTCCAGCAGTTCGGGGATGCCCGCCCGCGCCACCACGACGCACGCGTGGCGGTGCCGCGACGCCAGCACGCACAGCCGCCCCGACTCCAGGTGGAAGGCGGTCGCGTCGCGGCGCCCCGACAGCGGGTGCAGCACGACCGTCACGTCGTACTCGCGGCCCTGGAGCCGGTTGGCGGTGTCGACGGTGATGCCCGCGCCGTGCGGCCCGAGCGCGGCGCGGATCGCGGTGACCTGGTCGCGGTGGGCCGCGCCGATCGCGATGCGCGCGGCGTCCACCGGGGTGGAGCCCAGCTCGGAGTGGGCGACGGGCCCGCGTTGCAGCAGCCGGACGGCGAGCGCCGCCGTCGCGCGGACGGCCTCGGCGTCGGTGCGCAGCGTGTGCCGGGCGGGCAGCTCGTAGAGGGCCCAGCCGGTGTCCGCCGCCTCTTCGAGCGCGTGGTCGTAGGTGGTGCCCATGCCCCGCGCGGCGAACTCCAGCCTCCGGTCGCCCGGCCCCGTCCCCGCACGGAAACCGGTGAACGGGTAGAACGCCTCCGACACCACCGGCGCCGCCGACGCGGGCAGCCGCCAGGACACCGGCAGCCGGTGGACGGGAAGGTCGGGGTTGTGGGCGAGCAGGACCGACACGGCGCTGCGCATCGGGTCCCAGGTCAGGCCCGCCCAGCGTTCGACCTCGACGGTGGAGAACGGGTCGAGCTGGCCGGGGTCGCCGACGAACAGCGCCCGCTCGAACCTCCCGGCGATGCGCAGCAGCAGGTCCGAGCGCATCTGGTACGCCTCGTCCACGATCGCCCACGGCCACGACCCGTCCGACAGCGTCGCCCACTTCGCGCCCGTCGCGATGACGACGGTGTGCTCGGCGAGGTCGTCGGCCTTCTGCGCGACCCGCACCGACGGGTGCGCCATGACCCGCTCGGACGGCACGTAGCCCGACGCCGACAGCCGCCCGAGCGTGATGCCGGGATGCTTGGCGGCGATCCGGTCGATGAGGTCGTCGACCTGCTCGTTGGTCTGCGCCACGATCATCAGCCGCTCGCCGGCCTCGGCCAGGTGCGCGGCCGCGCGGACCACCAGCGTCGACTTGCCCGCGCCCGGCGGGGAGTCGACCACCACGCCGCGGTGCCCGCCGCCGAGGTCGGCCAGCACGCCGTCGACGACCCGCGCCGCGGCGTCGCCCGGACCGAGGGACGGCTCCGGGTCCCGCGCCGCCACCGGCGCCAGATGGCGGCCCGCGGGCCCGGTCACGACCATTCCTCTTCGGCGTCCTCGTCGGCCGGCACGTACTCGGCGGGCGGCCCGCCGTGCGTCCACGGCGTGTCCTCCCGGTCGGGGAACCTCGCCGCGCCGAACGAGCCCTCCGTCAGCGAGGTGAAGCACACCCGGTCGCCGACCGCGGGGACGGCGCCCGCCTCCGGGGTGAGCTTGCGGCCCATCCCGCCGGTCAGCTCCACCAGCACCCCGCCGTCGTCCAACTCCACGATCCTCCCCTTGAGCGCCGGTCTGGCGGCACTGCACACGGTCGTGCCGACGTCGAGCCGCACCGGGTCCCGCGTGCCGACCCGCAGCAGCGGGCGCAGCTTCGGCCGCTTGCCCGTCTCGTCCAGCCGGGTGGGGTCGCACTCGGTGACCGTCCCGCCGAACGCCTGGCCGGCCAGCCGGTGCTCGGCCATCACCAGGGGGTCGTCGAACGCCCGCTGCGCGTCGTAGGCGTCCTGCGCGCGCTCGAGGTCGTGCAGCCGCCGCGCCGCGCGGACGGGCGGGTCGCGGCGCGCCTGAGGATACGCCTCGCCGAACGTCTGGTGGTAATAGGTGAAGGCGTCCCGGTCGCGCTCCCAGCGGCGCGGGACGCTCGCCCCCTCCGGCAGCGCGCGCAGCAGGCCGACGGCCCGCCACATCAGCTCCCAGGTCGGGGTGAGCTGGCTCGCGATCGCGGCGCGCAGCCGCTCCTCGGCGGCGGAGGCCCCGCCCGACCGGTCGTAGGCGGCGATCGCGGGGGCGAGGACCTCGTTGTCGAACGTCGGGTCGGTCGTCGGGCCCGCGGGCGGGCAGACGACGGGGTCCTCGGCGCGCGCCGCCGCGGCCGGGCCGTCGAGGCCGTCCGGCGGGTCGATCCAGCCCATCAGCGCGGCGAGGTTGCCGTCCTCCAGCGAGCTCTGCCCGGTCGCCCAGTGCAGCCGCAGCAGCTCCGTCACCGCCCCCAGCAGGGACGACCCCGGATGGTCGTGGCGGTCGGCGAACCACGTCAGCCACCGACCGAGCACCGGCACCGCCGGGTCAACCGCGTACGGGCCCTCGGTGCTGCGGAAGCGCGTCGACCGGCCCACCATCCGGAGGAACGCGACACCGCCCCGGTTCGGCACGAGCAGCTGCGGCGCGTCCCCGTACCGGATCCGCTCATCGCCGTCCTTGCCCGGCGGCAGCTCCTCCACCGGGCCCCGGCTCGTCTCGATGTGGTTCAGGACGAGCTTGGCGAAGGTGGCCGCGAAGGCGAACCGCAGGTCGCGGTTGCGCGGCTGCGGGACCACGAGCATCGTGGCGTCGTCGGGCGCGCTGCCGAGCATCACGGCCAGCGGCGCCGCCGCCTCCCCGGCGAGCTTCAGCGGGACGAGCACGAGCGGGGCGCCGGAGACGTGGCAGTGCCGCACGGTCGCGAGCGGCTGCGCGATCCCGGCGTCCGCCGCCTGCAACCGCGCAAGCGAGGACAGTGCGCTCATGGGCGGATCACGCGGCCCCGTGCAGTGCCTCGTCGCGCAGCCGGGCCGCGGCGCGCAGCTGCTCGGCCGTCTCGGCCAGGTCGTCGGCGGGATGCAGCGACCCGTCCGCCAGCGCGAGCGCGGCCCCGATCGTGTCGATGCCGCCGAGGTCGTCGCGGACCGACCGGCCGAGCGCGCCCGTCGCGCCGCACGCCCGCGCCTCGTCCCGGCAGAACAGCGCCATCTCGCAGCCCGCCATGCACTCGGGCGCGTACCGCGCCTCGACGGCCCGCACGGACTCCGCGAGCGCCTCCCCGGGCTGGAACGTCAGGTCGTCCGGCAGTTCGGCGAGGATGTCGTCGACGCGGGTGAGCCGCGCGAGCTGCCGCTCCAGGACGGCGAGCTGCGGCCGCACGTCCAGCGGTGTCGCGGTGGGGCGGTTCGAGAAGTTCTCCGGGCAGACGAGGAACACTTCGTGCGACACGCGCGCCGGGTCGTGCCCGAGCTCGGCCGCCAGGCGGCGCAGCGCCAGCACGTACACCGCCGACTGGCGGGCCGCCGCCGCGACCTGCTCCGGCTCGGCCTGCCCGTCCACGACCGCGAACGACTTGATCTCGATGACGTGCATCCGCCCCTCGAGCTGGAACGCGATCACGTCCGGCTCCAGGTAGGCGGGCCGCCCGCCGATCTCCAGCCGCAGCAGCGGGTGGTCGAACAGCGTCCCCTCGCCGGTCTCCAGCGCGCGGGCGACCAGCCGCCGCGTGCGCGAGTGCCGCAGCTCCCGGCCCTCGTTGCCCGCGACCACCTCCAGGTCGTCGTAGGCGACCTCGGGGACGGCGAGGCCGAGCCGCTCGCGCAGCAGCGTCAGCAGCTCCGCGCACCCGTCCGCCTTCACCTGCGCCTCGAACGCGTTCCCGCGCGTGATCGCGAACTGGGACTGGCCGAACGGCGCGGGGAACCCGAGGGCCTTCGCCACCGCGTCCTTGTCGACGCCCGCCGCGTCCATCACGCCGCGGCGGGCGCAGCCCGGATTGGACGTGAGCGCGGCGATCGTGCGGGCGTCGTGGTTGCGCGGGGGCGCGTCGCCGCGCAGCCGGTCCAGGTCCGGCGCGGTGTCGGTCATCGGTCCGTCTCTCCGTTGATGGCGGGGCGCCGGCCGGGATCCCGCAGGGCCCGCAGCCGGGTGCCGAACAGTTGTTCGGCGTCGTCGAGCCTCTCCCGGGCGCGTGCCGCGGCCGACTCGCGCCGCCGCCGGTCCGGGGCGCGGTGCACGTCCAGCTCGGCCCGGGCGGCCTCCGCGAGCACGGCCGGATCGACTGTACCGACCGTACCGGTGACCGCACCGGGAATGTTGGACGCGAAACGCCACAGCAGCCGCTGCACGTCCGGTGACGGCGTCCCGCGCCCCGCGTGCTCGGCCAGGCGCAGCGCGCTGGTGAGGAAGTCGGTGCGCGGGCTGAGCGGTCCGACGACGCGCTGCTCCAGCGGCCACGTGCTCACGGTGAGGAGCCCGCGCGCGGGAGCCAGCAGGTCGGCGGTCAGCGCGGCGCACAGGTAGTAGGGGCGCGCGTACGGCGCGGTGCGGAAGGAGCGCTCCTCGTCGCGGCGCAGGCTCGTCAGGCGGCTGCCCGGGATCTCGCCGGGGAAGAACGCCGCGTACACCGACCCGATCAGCTTCGGCGCGGCGGGCGCCCCGAGCAGGGTGAGCGCCTGGTGGACCTGCTCCCGGACGGGCAGCAGGCCGCGGGGGCCGTCGTCCTCGCCGCGGCGGGCGCCGGGCGCGGTGCCGTCGCCGAGGACGGCGTCGTCCCACGCGGTCTCGGCCCCGCGCAGCTCGGCGCGCAGCTCGCGGGCCCGCGCCCGGTCGCCGGCGGCCATGGCCCGGCGCACGGCGGCGCGCAGCTCGGCGATGCGCGTCTCCAGCTCGTCGGGGGTCGGGACGCCGGGGGACCGGGACATGCGGCAGACAGTACAGGTACTTCCCGACACTTCCAGTGTTTTCCAGTTTTGTGGTGTCCGGGCGGGCTCAGCGCGGCTTTCGCCACACGAGGGAGTAGCGCCACAGCAGGTGCCGGTGGAACACGGCCCCGGGCAGCAGCCGCAGCGCCTCGTCCCGGACCTCGCCCCACGTCATGTCGGGGTCCATGACCGGGGCGTCGGGGCTGCCCGCCCGCCGCCGGTTGCGGAGCCGGTGGAAGTAGTGCGCAGGCAGGCCGGCCGCAGAGTACGCCCGGTCGCGCGGCCCTCTGTTGTTCGCCAGCCCGATGACGACCAGGGTGCCGCCCGGCCTGAGGGCGCCGCGCATCGCCGTCAGGCTCTTGACGAAGTCCATGTGGTGGATGGCGGCGACGCTGCAGACGAAGTCGTAGAAGTCCTCCGGCAGGTCGTATTCGAGAAGGCCCGCCTCGACGAAGTCGACGTTGCCGAAGCCCTCGCTCGCCCGCGCCGCCTCGGCGACCATCTCCGGCGACCGGTCGAGCCCGGTGACGTGCGCCGCCCGTGGCGCGAGGCGGCGCACCAGCAGGCCGTCACCGCAGCCGACGTCCAGCGCCTCCCCGCACCCGCGCGGCACGCTGCGCAGCACGACGCCGTGGTAGTGCGTGTTGTGGTTCCAGTAGTCGCCGGTCATCATCACCGCCGGGTCAGGTGCGCGGGTCGCGGCGGAGGGGGTGCCCCTCCGGGACCTCCACAATAACGATCTTGACGCCGTCGGGGTCCTCGATCCACATCTCGACCAGTCCCCACGCCTCCTCCCGCGGCTCCCGCGTGACGAGGGCGCCGGCGGCCGCGAGCCGCTCGTGCTCGGCCCGGACGTCGCGGACCTGGAGCCAGAGCACCGGCGACGCCCCGGTCTCGCCGGCGCCGTGCCCCGACACCTCCAGGAAGCCCGGGCCGAGGAAGAACACCACGCCGGGAGAGCCGGCCGGGCCGAACTCCCGGTACACGGCGAGGCCCAGCACGTCGCGGTAGAAGCGCTGGGTGCGCGCCGGATCGCCGGAGCGAAGCAGGATGCGGCTGCTCAGTACGTCCATGCCACCATCCTGACCCGGTGCCCCTCCGCCGCGCGCACCGCCGCGCCCGGTGCCGGCCTGTCCGGCCGGGGTCAGTCCGCGAAGCTCGCGCGGTAGGTGGCGGCCATGTCCTCGTCGCCGTGCCCCTGCTCGATGGTGCGCCGGAACCGCTCGCCCGCCGCGTCGTTCACGTCGACGCGGACGCCCGCGGCCTCGGCGGAGTCGTGGATGAGCCGGGTGTTCTTCTCCGCGTTGCGGACGGCGAAGCTCGGCTCGAAGTCGCCGTCGAGCATCGCCTTCATCTTGGTCTGCAGGTAGGGGCTGTCGAGCGGGCCGCCGGTGAGGACCTCGCCGAGCAGGGACGGGTCGAGTCCGAGGCCCTTCGCCAGCGCGACCGACTCGGCGACGACCGAGGTCAGCGAGATGGCGTAACTCACGGCGGCCAGCTTGAGGCGGGTGCCCGCGCCGCTCGCGCCGTCCTCGTCCAGCCACACCGTCCTGCCGCCGACCGCGCCGAAGACCGGCTCCAGGGCCTTGCGCGCGTCCTGCGGCCCGGCGGCGAGAATGATGAGCCTGCCCTGCTCGGCGGGCTGCTTGGTGCCCTGGACGGGGGAGTCGACGAACGTCAGCCCGTGGCCGGCGGCGAACCGGGCGAGCGCGGGCACGTCCGCGACGCCGACCGTGCCCATCTGCGCCCAGACCTGCCCGTCGCGCAGCGCGGACGCGGCGTCGCCCATCACCGCCAGGGCCGTCTCGGCGTCG
>NZ_JBEZJI010000080.1:0-35667 GCF_040649435.1 Actinomadura sp. NPDC048955 | reverse complement strand
CCGCCAGCTCCGTGTAGGGGCCGGGCGAAGCGGATGCGGGGGCGTCCGTGCCGAACGCGTCCCTTGGGGGCGCCGACCGCCCCCAAGAACACGTGCGATTGCTGCATCGCTCCGACTCGCCTTGCGGCTCGCTGCGCGATCAGGTTCTCGCAGGCTCGAACCTGGCTTCGCTCGCAATCGCGGTGGCCCGGCTTGTTGGTGGTTGCTGTGGTGGCTGGGGTCGTTGCGTCCCACGGTTGCGGTCATTGCGCCCGTTGCGCCCCACGGTTGCGGTCGTTGCGCCTTTGGTGCGCTTTTCGCTGTCAAAGGAAGGGGGGTCAGTCCTCGGTTCGGGAGAGGATGTCGCCGGGTTGGCAGGCCAGTTCTCGGCACAGGGCGCTCAGGGTTGTGAAGCGGATGGCCTTGGCGCGGCCGTTCTTCAGGATGGAGAGGTTGACGGGCGTCACCCCTACGCGTTCGGCCAGCTCCACCAGGGTGATGCCGCGCTCGGCGAGGATCGCGTCCAGGTGGACGGTGATCTGGTGGGGGTCCTCGGGCGGCATCAGACCAGGCCCTCGGTGTCGGCGCGCAGGCGGGTGCCGTGCCCGAACGCCCCGGCCAGGGCGGCGATCAGGATGGCCAGCAGGACGGTCGAGGCCCGCACCTCGAAGCCGATCTCGACCGCGTCCTCCAGCGGCGTGCCGCTGACCAACGCGTTCGTGGTGAGCATGTCGAGAGCGGGGGCCGCGATGCCGAGCAGCAGCACGGCCGTGGAGATCGCGAAGAGCCGCCGGACGTTCGCCGGGACGAACACGTCGCCGCCGCGGAACGTCGCGGCCATCCGCAGCAGGATCGACAGGATCACGATGATCAGCACGGCGCGGGCGACCTCGGGGGCGGCGAGCAGCACCCGGTCCCAGAGGCCGGGGTCGCCGACCGCCAGTTCGGCGTGGTGGGTGCCGCGCAGGGACGTCCCACCGGAGGCTAGGTCCGGCACCCGCGCGGTGGAGCGCAGGTCGACGTCGCGGGTGTCGATCGGCGGGAAGGGGCCCGTCACGCCGAGGATCGGGAAGAGGCCCTGGAAGAGCCCGACCAGCAGCAGACCCAGGCCGATGACCAGCTCCAGGAAATGGGTGTCGAAACGGGACCAGCGCGTCGCCCAGGTCATGTCGTCTCCTTCAGGGGGCATATCGTTTTTCGATAATAACGATAAACGATATGCCGCCGTCAAGTCCCGGCCTGGCCTGCGGGGTCTAGGGGAGCGCGCCGTCGAGGATCACGCGGAGCTGCTCGGCGCGGCCGCCGGTGATGGCGCCCTCCCGGGCGCGGGTGGCGATCTTGTGCCGCAGGGAGGCGACGTCCGCGCGGCCGCGCTGCCCGTGGTCGAGCATGCGCTCGATCACGTTGCCGAGGTCGAGGCCGACGTCGTCGCGGACGTCGCCGGCGGCCACTCCCTCGTCCACGGCATGCCGCAGCCTCACCAGGACCTCCTCCACGCTCGGTTCCGTGGGCGGCGCCGGCGGCGGGGGCGGTTCGGGGGCGGCCGATGCGGGCGGCGGCCGGGGCGTCGCCGGGCTGGACGGTTCGGGCGGGGCCGGCGCGGACGGGGACGCCGCCTGGAGCGGGAGAAGCCGGTCGGCGGAATCGTCCCGGCTGGAGAGGGTGTCGCCGATCCCGAGGACGAGCACCGTCGCCGCCGCGATCGTGGCGGCGACACCGGCCAGCGCGAGCCAGGGGAAGCGGGCGGCGGACGGCGTGCGGGGCAGGTCCTCGCGCCGCCATGCGGCGTCCCGTTCGCCCGTCATGTCTGGACGGTGGCGAGGACGCGGTTCAGTTCGTCGGCGAGCCCGGGGGACAGGCCGCGCTCCCGCCGCCGCGTGACGATCTTGTCGTGCAGTTCGGCGATCCGGCCGCCGACGTCGACGTTCCGGTCGGCGGTGAGGTCGTTCTCCAGGTTCGTGATGACGTTGTCGAGGTCGATCGCGACGTCGGAGCGGATCTCGCCGGCGGCGTAGCCGCGGCTCACGATGGGGCGCAGCCGCCCCAGCGCCTCGGTGACGCGGGGAGCGGTCGCCGACTGCGGCGGCCGGAACGTCGGCGCGGGGGCCGGCGGGGCGGCGCTCGTCCGCGCCGGGGCCGGGACGGCGACCGGGGAGCGCGGCGCCGACAGCAGGACCGCCGCGGCGGCCGTGACCGGGATCGCCACGACCAGGGCGAGCGCGGCGAGGCGGGCGTTCCCTCGGCGGGGCGGCGGAGGCAGGGTGCCGGTCCGGTGGTCGTCGGGCGGGGCGGTGCCCGGGGCGGCGAAGACGGCGTTCGGCGGCCCCTCGTCGCGGGCGAGGAGGGCGGCGACCTCGGCGGCGGACGGGGCGTCCCGACCCATGCAGCGGGCGGCGAGCGCGGACAGTTCTCCGGACGCGCCGGGGGCGAGGCAGGCGGCGATGATGACGCCGAGCGCCCGCACGTCGGCGGCCTCGGTGCCGTCGCTCGCGGACGCGCGGACGACGCCGCCGATTCCGGTGTCGACGACCTTCACGTCGAGGCCGGTGTCGCCGTGGACGAGCACGACCCTGTCCGGCTTGAGGTCGCCGTGCGTCACGCCCGCGGCGTGCGCGGCCTCCAGCGCCCCCGCGATCTGACCGCAGACGGAGGCCGCCTCGGGAACGGCGAGCGGCCCGCGCCGCAGCCGGTCGGTGAGGGTGTCGCCGACCAGGAACTCGGTCACGACGAAGGACGCGAGCCGGCCGGACGCGTCGCGGGTCTGGTCGCTGTCGAAGACCGTCTCCAGGGCGGCGTGGGAGAGCGCGGCGGCGCGGTTCACGCCCCGCCGGAAACCCCGCTGCGGCCCGGTGCCCGCGGGCGCCAGCACCTTGACCGCGACGGGACGGCCCAGCAGTTCGTCCCAGGCGCGCCAGACCTCCATCGTCCCGCCGTCGTCGAGACGTTCCACGAGGCGGTAGCGCTCCGTCAGCCGCAGTCCCGATTCCACTGGACGTCACCCTCGTCGCACTCCGGTGCCGGGCGCGGTCCCCGGCTCGTCAGGCAGTACGTGCCGCCGGCCCCGGCGGGTTCGACCGATCCGCGGTGAAGACCTTTTCGAACGGTCCCGGAAAAGGGACGGCAATTGGACCAGGAGTCAGTTGTCTTGATATTGAGAATCCCCGGTCCAAGTGACAGGATCTGTAGCTCATGATCCCCGATGCAGGGCAGGGGTGACCATGACCGTGGGCTCCATTGTCGTGCCCGTCGTACTGCTGGTCTTGGCGGCGGTTCCGGGCCTGCATTTCGATCTGGTGCGCGGCCGCCGGGAACGCGCCCGCCCGGGCGACACGCTGCCGCGGTTCTCCCGCGTCGTGGTCGCCGGCACGATGGTCACGACGGTGACGTCGATCCTGCTGGGCGTGCTGGGGCAGGCCGTGGTGCCGAGCCCGCACCGCCTCCTGGACGAGGGCGGCGCCGCGGTCCCGCCCCTCGCCGCCGCCTGGACGGCGTGCTGTTTCCTCGCGCTTTCCCTTACGCTCTCGTCGCTGGCCGCGGCCGTTCTCGCGCGATTGGAGAATCGTCCGGGGCCGTTTCCCGCCGAGGCCCGTCCGGCGGCCGGGTCGAGCGCCGATTACGGGGACCGCGACGTCGAACTCGAAATCACCCTGAACAGCGGCGAGACCTTTCGCGGACTCCTCGGAGAGGAATCGGCGGCGCGCGGGCGCGAGCTGCCCTTCATCACCCTGTGCGGCCCCATCTTCCAGCTCGACGGGCACGGCAAGCCGCTGCCGCTGGACGCGCTGCACTGGGACCGGATGGTCGTGCCGACGCGGTCGGTCACCAGCGTGCTGGTGCGGCCGGTGGAGGAGCAGCCGCCCCCGCCGGCGGCGCTGCGCGGCGTCCCGTCCCGGCACTCCGCGCCGCGCCTGCACCCGTCCGACCAGCTCAAGATCTTCGTCGAGCAGTGCTACGCGTGCCGGCTCGCGCCGGGCCCGCTGGCCAAGCTGCTCGCGCTGGAGCTGGTGGTGATCGCGCTGGCCGGAGCGGTGGCCGGCGCGATCACCTGAGCGTCACACCCGGCTCGGCGACCGCTCGGCCCGCCACGCGGCGAGCAGCTCGCGCAGGCTCTCCTCGTACCGGGCGATGTTCGCGGTCTTGACATCCTCGTAACCGCGGATCATGTCCGGCAGCTCGGCGATCCGGACGGCGGACTCGTGCCGGCCGTCCCCGGCGGCGCCCGCGTCCAGCCCGGCCACCAGCTCGTTCACCACCGCGACGTACCCGGTGACGAGGCGCCGCTCGGCGCGCCGCTGCGCGGTGGCGCCGAACGGGTCGAGCGGGGTGCCGCGCAGCCGCCGCATCGCGCGCAGCGCGCGGAACGCCGGGCGGGCCGTCCGGCCGAGCGCGATCTTGCGGTCCACGCCGACGGCGCGCAGCAGCGGCGGGTGCAGCATGTAGGCGACCCGGGAGCCGGGCCCGAACTGCTCCTCGACGCGGCGGGCGAGCTCCGGGTCGAGGTGCAGTCGGGCCACCTCGTACTCGTCCTTGTAGGCCATCAGCTTGTACAGGTTGCGCGCCACGGCCACCGCGAGGCGGTGCCCGGCGGCCCCCGCCGCGTCCTCGGCCCGGGCGACGCGCAGGACCGCGTCCAGGTACCGCCCGGCGAGCGCCAGGTTCTGGTAGGCGGCGAGGTCGGGCACGCGGATCCGCAGGACGCGGGCCAGCTCGCCGTCCACGCCGGACGCGTCGACGAGGTCCATCGCGGCCGACGCGGTCGCGTCCAGCGGGCGCGGCGCGACCTGGGCGGCGGGCGCCGCGGCCTCGTCCCGGCCTTCGGGTTCGAGCACGAGGCGGCGCCCGGCGCGGAACGCCTGGATGTTCGCCTCCACCTGCACGCCGTTCAGCGTGAGGGCCTCCTCGATCGCCTTCGCGGACAGCGGCAGCAGCCCCGCCTGGTAGGCGGCGCCCACCACCACGAAGTTGGCCGTCGTCGTGGCGCCGAACCAGCGCTCGGCGAGCGCGAGGGCGTCGAGCGCGACCAGCCGGTCCGCCCGGGTGCGCTCGGCGATCCGCTTGACGAGCGCCGCGCTCGGCGGCAGCGACGCCGAGGTGTCCACGATCATCCGCCCGGTCGGCACCTCGCTGGTCGACACGATCGCGGCGGTGCGGTCCGGCGCGCAGCGGCGCAGGTTGGCCTCCGTCGTCCCGGCCAGGGAGTCGAACACGAGGTAGGCGTCGGCGCCGCCGGCCCCGACCATGCCCGGCCGCTCCCGGTCGGCGGTTCCGATGCGCAGGTGCGACACGACCGCGCCGGCCTTCTGGCTGAGCCCGGTCTGGTCGAGCGCGCGGGCGTGGCGGCCGTCGATGAGCGCCGCCGTGGCGAGCACCTGGTTCACGGTCACGACGCCGGTGCCGCCGATGCCGACGAGCAGCACGTCCGCCGACTCGGGCCGCGCCTCGGGCTCCTCCAGCTCGCCGATCGGCGGCAGCGTCCGCGCGGCCTTGGGCGTACCGCCGGGAAGGACGGTGACGAACGAGGGGCAGTCGCCGTCCACGCACGAGTAGTCCTTGTTGCAGGACGTCTGGTTGATCTGCGTCTTGCGGCCGAACTCGGTCTCGACCGGTTCCAGGCTGAGGCAGTTCGACTTGGTGCCGCAGTCGCCGCACCCCTCGCAGACCGCCTCGTTGATCAGGACGCGGGTCTGCGGGTCGGGGACGAGGCCGCGCTTGCGCTTGCGCCGCGTCTCGGCCGCGCACGCCTGGTCGTACAGCAGGACGGTCACGCCCGGGATCTCGCGCAGCTCCCGCTGGACGGCGTCGAGGTCGTCGCGGTGCCGGACCCGGACGCCGGGCGCCCAGCCGGTCCCGCGCGGGTAGCGGGACGGGTCGTCCGCCACCACCACGATCTTCGCGACGCCCTCGGCGTGCAGCATCCGGGTGATCGCGGCCGGGTCGGAGCCGCCGTCGGCGTCCTGCCCGCCGGTCATCGCCACCGCGGCGTTGTAGAGGATCTTGAAGGTGATGCTGGTCCCGGCGGCGACGGCCTGCCGGACCGCGAGGCTGCCGGAGTGGAAGAACGTCCCGTCGCCGAGGTTCTGGAACATGTGCCCGGTGTCCGAGAACGGCGCCGCGCCCACCCACATCGCGCCCTCGCCGCCCATCTGCGTGGTGCCGATGCCGCGGTCGGTGAACACGGTCATCACGTGGCAGCCGATGCCGCTCGCCGCGACCGACCCGTCCGGGACGACCGTCGACCGGTTGTGGGGGCAGCCCGAGCAGAAGTACGGGGTGCGCGCAGGGGCGAGCAGGTTGATCTGCGGCGTGCGGGGCTTCAGCACCGCGTCGCGCAGGTCCACGTGCTCCTGCCCGACGCGGTCGGCGAGGAGCCGGGCGAGGGCCTTCACGAGCCGGTCGGCGTCCAGGCCCCCGTCCGGCGGGACCAGGCCGGCGCCGTCCGGGCCGTTCTTGCCGTACACGGCGGGACGCTCCGCCAGGTCGTACAGGACGTCCCGGATCTGCGTCTCGACGAACGGCCGCTTCTCCTCCACGACGACGATCTCGCGCAGGCCGCGGGCGAACTCGCGGATCCGGTCCGCGTCCAGCGGGTAGATCATGGCGAGGCGCAGCAGCCGGACGCCCCGGCGGGCGAGGGCCTCGTCGTCCAGCCCGAGCCGGTCGAGGGCCTCACGCAGCTCCACATAGGTGCGGCCCGCGGCGACCAGCCCGACGGCCGCGTCGCCGGTGGCGCCCTCGATCCGGTCGAGGCCGTTGGCCGCCGAGTAGGCCGTCGCGGCCTGAAGGCGGCCCTGGAGGACCTCGGTTTCGAGGGCCGTCGTGCCCTGGAGGTCGACGCCCGGCTTGCGCGTCGGCTTCCACGGCCGCCCGCGCCACGCGAACTCCGGGTACACCGGGCCGGGCACCGGCTCGACGTCCACGATCTCGTGCGAGTCGGCGACGTCCGTCACGAGCTTGAACCCGGTCCACGCCCCGCTGAACCGCGACATCTCGAAGCCGTGCCGCCCGAGGCGCAGCAGGTCGCCCACCGACGCGGGCACCAGCACCGGCATGAACGCCTCCGCGAGCGCGCCCTCCGTCGCCGACGGCAGCGTGGACGACTTCGCGGACGGGTCGTCGCCCACCACGGCGAGCACCCCGCCGCGCTCCGACGTGCCGAGCCAGTTCGCGTGCTTGAACGCGTCCAGCGACCGGTCCACCCCGGGCGCCTTGCCGTACCAGAGCCCGAACACGCCCTCGAACCGGGGACCCGGCAGGTGGTCGGCGAGCTGCGACCCGTACACGGCCGTCGCCGCCAGCTCCTCGTTCACGCCCGGCACGAACCGGATGTCGTGGGCGTCCAGCAGCTTCGCGTCCCGCACCAGCTGCTGGTCGAGGCCGCCGAGCGGGGACCCCCGGTACCCGGACACGAACCCGGCGGTCCGCCATCCCCGCCGGGCGTCCGCGCGCCGCTGCTCCAGCAGCAGCCGGACGAGGGCGTGCACCCCGCCGATCGCGATCCGGCCGCGCTCCAGTTCGAGCCGGTCGCGGAGGGGGGAGGAAGAAACGGTGGTGCTCATGCTTGCATTGAGCCGCCTAAGCTGAGCGGAGTGCAAGATGGCCGGACGATATTTGAGCGGATTGCTCAAGTCAGAATCGAGTTACCCGCCGGAGCTGAGCGTTGTGACCCGTACCACTCTCCTCGATCTGCAGATCCTGCGCCGCCTCGTCGAGCAGCCCCGCATCGGCGTCACGGAACTGGCCGCCAAGCTCGGCATCGCCCGCAACACCGCGCACGCCCGGGTGGAGCGCCTCGAACGCGAGGGGGTCATCGGCCACCGCGGCCGCGAGGTCGACCTCGGCGCCATCGGCTTCGAGCTGACGGCCTTCGTCACCCTGGAGGTGGCCCAGGGCCGGCTGCGCGAGGCCGCCGTGGCGCTCTCGGCGATCCCGCGCGTCCTGGAGGTCCTCGGGATCACCGGCCAGGGCGACCTCCTCGTCCGCGCCGTCGCCCCCAACGGCAAGCAGCTCCACGAGGTCATCGACTCGATCCTGGCCTGCCCCGGCGTCCGCCGCAGCACCACCTCGATCGTGCTGACCCACCAGGTCCCGTTCCGCGTCGGCCCCCTCCTGGAGGACGAGGAGAAGCGCGCCCGGGCCGCGTCCCGCAAGCCGGCCGACTGACGCCGCCGGCGACCCGGTACGAGGTCAGCGGATCGTGACGCGGACGCTTCCGTACGCGAGGCGTCCGCCGCCGTCCGCCTCGACCGCGACGATCAGCGCCGGGCCGGGCTTGAGCGCATCGTAGAACGGTGTGTCCCACCCGTCCGCGGCACGGATGGATCCCACGCCACCCTGGATCTCACCGTCCCGTCGCACGACCGCGTACGCGGGAGGGGACCCGGTCGCCGCACGCAGGCGCGGGCGCACGCCCACGGTGGCCCGCGCGGCGGGTTCCAGGATGCGGACGGTGGCGGCGGGCACGGGATCGACCCGCCCATCGGCGGAGCCGTCGGCGATGGAGTGCACGACGACGGCTCCGGCCGGCCGCAGGTTCCGCTTCTCGACGAGCAGGTAGAGGAACGTGCTGGGCGTGCCGCTCCCCTGCGTGTCCGTGTTGACGAGCCTCCACCCCGAGGGCCCATGGGAGTCCAGGGCAAGCCGGGCGAGCGCCCCGCGCAGCCCCTTCACCGAGCCGTACCGCCGCTGCGCCTCGGGCGTCAGCAACCGCCAGGCCGTCCCGGCGTCGCGGCGGGCCACGGCGGCCTGCCACTCGCGCGGCACCCCGCTGATCCCGCTGGTCACCGGCGGCGGCCTGCACCCGCACTCCCGAGGCCGAACGGGCGCATCGAAGGCGACCACGACCGCCACGACCGCTCCCGCCGCGGCCACCGCCCCTGCCAGGACCACCCCCAGGAGCCATCGCCGACCCAGCACCGCCCCCAGGAGCCGTCGCCGGCCCGGACCCGCCCGCCGAACGCCCGCCACCGCCGCCCCCTTGCCTCCGAAACGCCCGACTCGGACGCTCCCGCCCGCACCGAGGTTCCGCGAAGTCCCTGCCGGTTATCCGGGCGCTCCTACGGGACGCGGCGCGCGATCAGGAGCGCGACGTCGTCCTCGGGCGCCTCGCGGCCGATCATCGCCGACATCACCGCGGCGCCGACCGCCTCGGGCGGGCCGGCGTAGGCCGCCTCGCACAGCCGGGCGACGCCGCCGAGGATCGACTCGTCCCGCCGCTCGATCAGCCCGTCGGTGTAGAAGCAGAGCAGGGCGCCGGGCCGGAGGCCGAAGGTCATGGTCCGGCGGGGGAGGTTCTCGCCCAGGCCGATCAGGACGTCGAACTTCATGTCCACCGACTCCGCCGAACCGTCCGGAAGCGCGAGGACCGGGGGAGGGTGCCCGGCCGACGAGACCCGGACCCGGCCCACCACGGGGTCGACGACCGCGTACAGGACGGTCGCCGTCGCCTCGGGCTCGAAGTGCAGCATCTTCCGATTGAGTTTGCGCAGCACCTCGGCCGGGTCGTCGTTGTCCAGCGCGTAGGCGCGCAGGGCGCTGCGCATCCGGCCCATCACGACGGCCGCCGGGAGCCCGTGGCCCGCCACGTCCCCCATGACGATCCCGACCTCTCCCGAGGGCAGCGCGAACACGTCGTACCAGTCCCCGCCGACGACCGCCTTGCCGGGACGGTAACGGGCGGCCATTTCGAGTCCGGGGACCTCCGGGGGCGCGGCCGGGATGAGGCTGCGCTGCAGCTCCAGCGCGCCGGCGCGTTCGGCGCGGCTGAGCAGGGACTGCACCGCCAGCGCGGCGGTCGAGGCCGCGAGCTGGAGGAACTCGGTCTCCTCGCCGGTGAAGCGGCGGTGGGCCAGCGTCCCGACGTGCATGACGCCGACCAGCTTCCCGCCGCCGACGAGCGGGACGCCGAGCAGCGAGTGCAGGCCCCGCTCGACGAGCAGCGGGTTGAACACGCCGGCGCTGGACACGTCCGGGACGTAGACCGGCCGCCGCTCGGCGGCGACGCGCCCGGCGAACCCCTCGCCCACCGGGACGTGGGCGGCCTGGACGACCTCCTCCTCAAGGCCCTTCGCGGCCGTCGCCACGAGGAACCGCTCCTCCCGGTCCAGAAGCAGGACCACGGCGGTGTCGACCCCGAGGACTGCGCGGACGCGGTCGAGGAGGGTGCCGAGCAGTTCGTCCACGTCCATGTAGGCGAACGCCTCGTCGGTGATCGCCTGGATGTTCGCCAGCCTGCGGATCGCGCCCGCCGAAGCGCCCGCCGTGTTCTCCACGCTCACACCTTATGTACTACCTCACGGCGGCGGGCGGGGCTTGCGGCCGCAGGCACCTCCGGACGCCGGCGGCGATCTCCAGGTCCTCGCGCGCCGCCACCACGAGCGTCCGGACGGCCGAGCCGGCGGCGGTGACGTCGGTGTCGCCGTCCGCGGCCGCGTTGCGGTCCGGGTCGACGGAGGTCCCGAGGTGAGCGAGGTCCTCGGCCAGCCGCAGGCGCACCGCCGGGTCGTGCTCGCCGATCCCGCCGGTGAAGACGAGGGCGTCGAGCCCGCCCAGCGAGGCGGTCATCGCGGCGGCGCAGGCGCGGAGGCGGTGATGGTAGACGTCCAGGGCGGCGAGGGCGGCCCGGTCGTCCTCGGCGGCCCGCTCACGGACCTGGCGCATGTCGCCGGTGCCGGTGAGGCCGCGCAGCCCGGAGTCGCGTTCGAGCGCGTCGTTCACCTCCGCGGGCGCGATGCCGTGCTTCATCAGCCAGAGCGGGATGCCGGGGTCGATGCTGCCCGCCCGCGTCGCCATGACCAGCCCTTCGAGGGGCGTGAACCCCATGGTGGTGTCGACCGACCGGCCCCCGGCCACCGCGCACAGCGACGCCCCGGCGCCGAGGTGGCACACCACCATCCGCAGCGCGGCCGGGTCGGCGCCGATCATCTCGCCGGCGCGGCGCACGGCGTAGGAGAACGACAGGCCGTGGAAGCCGTAGCGGCGCAGCCCGAACCGCTCGGACCACTCCCGCGGGAGCGCGTAGGTCGCGGCGGCGTCCGGCAGCGTGGCGTGGAAGGCGGTGTCGAAGCACGCCACGGCCGGGACGTCCGGCAGGACGCTGGTGATCTCGGCCAGGGCGTGCAGTGAGGCGGGCTGGTGCAGCGGCGCGAGGTCGGCGAGCTCGCGGAGCCGCGCGGTGACCTTCTCGTCGACGCGCACCGGCTCGGTGAAGTCGGTGCCGCCGTGGACGAACCGGATGCCGACGGCGTCCGGCCGGGGCAGCCGGGCGACCAGCCCGGCCATCTCGTGGCCGCCGCCGGAGTCCTCGGCGAGGACCTCGTCTCCGGCGTCGAGCAGGCTCACCTTCAGGCTGCTCGACCCGGGGTTGACCGTCAGGACGCGCATCAGTAGGGCCACGTCCAGTCGCGGACCTCGGGGGCGTCCTCGCCGTGCTCGCGCGTGTAGGCGCGCAGGAAGAGGCGCTGGTCGGCCATCCGCTGCCGGAGGTGGGCGACGCGGGCGCCGAGGGACGGGACGCGGTCGATGACGTCCATGACGAGGTGGAACCGGTCGAGGTCGTTCAGCATGACCATGTCGAACGGCGTGGTCGTCGTCCCCTCCTCCTTGTAGCCGCGGACGTGCAGGTTGCCGTGCCCCGCGCGCCGGTAGGTGAGGCGGTGGATGAGGTACGGGTAGCCGTGGAAGGCGAAGATGATGGGCTTGTCGGTGGTGAACAGCGCGTCGAACTCGCGGTCCGACAGGCCGTGGGGATGCTCGCTGGACGGCTGGAGCCGCATCAGGTCGACCACGTTGACGACCCGGACGCGCAGTTCGGGGAACAGCTGCCGGAGCAGGTCGGCGGCCGCGAGCGTCTCCAGCGTCGGGATGTCGCCCGCGCAGGCCAGCACGACGTCGGGGTCCGCGCCGCCGTCGGTGGACGCCCACTCCCAGATGCCGATGCCGCGGGTGCAGTGCGCGATCGCGGCGTCCATCGGCAGCCAGTTCAGCGCGGGCTGCTTCCCGGCCACGACCACATTGACGTAGTCGCGGGAGCGCAGGCAGTGGTCGCCGACCGACAGCAGCGTGTTCGCGTCCGGCGGCAGGTACACGCGGACGATCTCCGGCTTCTTGTTCAGCACGACGTCGAGGAAGCCGGGGTCCTGGTGGGTGAAGCCGTTGTGGTCCTGCCGCCACACGTGCGACGACAGCAGGTAGTTCAGCGACGCGATCGGCCGCCGCCACGGCAGGCCGCGGGTGACCTTGAGCCACTTGGCGTGCTGGTTGAACATGGCGTCGACGATGTGCACGAACGCCTCGTAGCTGTTGAACAGCCCGTGCCGCCCGGTGAGCAGGTAGCCCTCCAGCCAGCCCTGGCACAGGTGCTCGCTCAGCACCTCCATCACCTGGCCGGACCGGGCCTGGTGCTCGTCGGTCGGCAGCAGCCCGCCCTGGAAGACGCGGTCGGTGGCCTGGAAGACGTCCCCGAGCCGGTTGGACGCCGTCTCGTCCGCGCCCATGATCCGGAAGTTGGACGGGTTGGCCCGCACGACGTCGCGCAGGAACGTGCCGAGCCTGCGGGTGGGCTCGGTCGTGACGGTGCCGGGCTTGCCGACCTCCACGGCGTAGTCGCGGAAGTCGGGCAGGGCCAGCGGCTTCAGCAGCAGCCCGCCGTTGGCGTGCGGGTTCGCGCTCATCCGCCGGTCGCCCGCGGGCGCGAGGGCCCGGAGCGCGGCCACCGGGCGGCCCGCCTCGTCGAACAGCTCCTCCGGGCGGTAGGAGCGCAGCCACTCCTCCAGCTGCGCGCGGTGCCCGGCGTCCTCGCACACCCCGGCGAGCGGCACCTGGTGGGAGCGCCAGGTGTTCTCGACCGGCAGCCCGTCCACCTCCTTCGGGCCCGTCCAGCCCTTGGGGGACCGCAGGACGATCATGGGCCAGCGGCGCCGCTCGGTCGCCCGTCCCTCGCGGGCGGCGCGCTGGATGTCGGCGATCTCGTCGAGGGCCTGGTCGAGGGCGGCGGCCATCTTGCGGTGCATGGAGGCGGGCTCGTCGCCGCTCACCAGGAACGGTCGGTAGCCGTACCCGTCCAGGAGCTGGACGAGCTCCTCCTCGGGGATGCGGGCCAGCACCGTCGGGTTCGCGATCTTGTAGCCGTTGAGGTGCAGGACGGGCAGGACGGCGCCGTCCCGCACGGGGTCGAGGAACTTGGTGGAGTGCCAGCTCGCCGCCAGGGGGCCCGTCTCGGCCTCGCCGTCCCCGACGACGCACGCGACCACGAGGCCGGGGTTGTCGAAGGCCGCCCCGAACGCGTGCGCGAGGGAGTAGCCGAGCTCGCCGCCCTCGTGGATGGAGCCGGGCGTCTCCGGCGCGACGTGGCTCGGGATGCCGCCGGGGAAGGAGAACTGCCGGAACAGCCGGCGCATGCCCGCCTCGTCCTGCGACACCTCCGGGTACACCTCGCTGTAGGTGCCTTCGAGCCAGGCGTTCGCGACCGCCGCGGGCCCGCCGTGCCCCGGGCCCATGACGTAGATCATGTCGAGGTCGCGCGCCCTGATCACGCGGTTGAGGTGGGCGTAGCAGAAGTTCAGTCCCGGCGTGGTGCCCCAGTGCCCGAGCAGCCGCGGCTTGAGGTCGCGCCGTTCGAGGGGCTCGCGGAGCAGCGGGTTGTCCAGAAGGTAGATCTGCCCCACGGACAGGTAGTTGGCGGCTCTCCAGTACGCGTTGATCTGCCGTACGTCGTCATCGCTCAGGGTGCCCGACTGGGTCATGCGGGTCCTCCGGGTTCTCTCGATCGCCCTGAGGACATCCCGTCCCCACGGACGGGGTTCTCAACCGTCGAGGAGAGCCCATCAGCCCCGTGCTCGCGGGCCTAGGGCCGAACGTCCCTGGGGACGGCCGCCGCGGGAACGAGGCCGCGGCGACAACGAGGCCACGGCGCCCGGCCGTGACCTCGTTCCCCCCACCTCGGTGTGACCGTCGCCGGTTACAGGGGCGGCATGCCGGGCGCGTCGGCGCGCGGCCTCCGCCCCGCCCCCCAGCGAACCGGCGGGAGCGTCACCTCTGGGTGCTGGAAGCCTGCCGCCTACCCGTGCGTAGGTTCACGGTTCCGGAAGCGGGTTCGACCAGCGGTGGGCAATCTGCGGTGAACGGTTGACTATGAGCGATCAATTGATGACAGAGTGCCACATTGTGCGCGACGACCGGGACGGCGGGCGGACGGAGAGGGGCCGCGAGGGTCTGAGATGCTACGCAGATCGGCACAGGTAGAGGGCAAGGAGACGCAATGGGCGGGTTCTTCACCGGACGGACGCTGACCGGCATCGGGCGCGATCTGCGCGCGGGGCGGGAGTCGGCGCGGGGCCTGGTCGCGCGGGTCCTGGATTCGGTCGACAAGGACCTGAACGCCTTCGTGACCCTGGACGCCGAGGGCGCCGAGGCCGCCGCCCGGTGGGCCGACGAGGAGCTGGCGTCCGGCGTCGACCGGGGCCCGCTGCACGGCGTCCCGGTCGCGGTGAAGGACATCATCGACGTCGCCGGGCTGCCCACCGGGATGGGGTCCGGCCACTTCGCGGGGCACGTCGCCGAGGCCGACGCGGCCTGCGTGACGATGCTGAGGGACGCGGGCGCCGTGATCGTCGGCAAGACGGGGACGCAGGAGTTCGCGTTCGGTGGCAGCGGCGACGTGTCGGTGAACGGGGCGGTCCGCAACCCCCACGACCGGGAGCGGATGTCCGGCGGGTCCAGCAGCGGCAGCGCCGTCGCGGTCGCCGCGGGCATGGTCCCGCTCGCCATCGGCACCGACACGGGCGGGTCGGTGCGCATCCCGTCCGCGTTCTGCGGGATCGCCGGGTTCAAGCCGGCGCACGGCACGATCCCGGCCGACGGCGTGTTCCCGCTGTCGCGCTCGCTCGACCACGTGGGCGTCCTCGCCGCCACCGCCGACGACTGCCGCGTCGCCTACCACGCGCTGACCGGGCCCGCGGAGGCCGTCCCCTCCCTCCTGGACGGCTCGTCCGGCGGCGGCCGGGCCGGGAGCGCCCCGTACGGGCGCGTCGCCTGGATCGAGCCGCCGGCGTGCGACCCCGAGGTGGAGCGGCGCGTCCGCGCCCTGTTCCCGGACGCGCCGTCCGAGCGGATCGACTTCGCCGGGCTCCGGCAGGTGTTCCTGGCGATCGAGTACAGCGAGGCGTACGACGTGCACGCCGAGCGGGTCGCCGAGGCGCCCGGCCGGTACCAGGCCGCGACGCTCGCCCGCCTGGAGGACGCGGGCCGGATGCCGGGCTGGCGGCTCGTGCGTGCGCTGCGCGAGCGGGACCGGTACGCCGAGGAGATCGCCGGGCTGCTGGACCGCTACGACCTGCTGGCCATGCCCACCATGCCGATCCCCGCGCCCCGGATCGGCGCGACCGAGGTCGGGCTCGGCCCGCTCACCGCGCTGCTGGTCAGCCTCACCTCGCCGTGGAACGTGCTGGGGCTGCCCGCCCTGTCCGTTCCCGCCGGAACCGTCCCGGCGGACGGCGGCGGCGAGCTGCCGGTCGGGGCGCAACTCGTCACCCGCCGCGGCGCGGAGAGCCTCCTGTTCACCGCCGCCGAGCACCTCGCCCCCTGACCCGGGCCGCGCCAGGCTGTGTTTCAAAGTCCCGGCCCACTTCGCTCGCCTGGCGGCTCGCTACGTGACCGAGCCTGGGCGAACGCGGCATCGCTTCGCGATCTGCCCGGCTCCGCTCGCCTCCGGCCTCGCTCCACCGGCCAGGTCACGCGTTCGCGCGCTTGACCGGAGCCATTTCGAGACAGGCCCTAGGACCGGTCACGAAGTGGGCCGGGACTTCGCTACAGGTAGAGGCCGAAGAACTCCTCGGGGTGGTCCAGCAGCGGGGGCAGGTCGTCGGCGGTCAGCGTGACCAGTTCCTGCCTGGTGGGAGGCGCCTGCTCGGTGCCCTTGTCCCTGCCCGCGCCTTTCTTCGCCGCCGGGTCCTTCGTGAGGGCGACGGCGGCGGAGGCGACCCGGTCGGCCTGGTTCGCGACGGCCACGTCCAGCATGTTGCGCATCAGGCGGCCGTTGCCGAACGACGGGCCGCGGGGCGCGCGGCGCAGCATCGAGCGCAGCACGTCCTCGGTGCCGGGGGCCAGCTCGAAGCCGTCGGCGGCGGCGAGCTGGCCGAACACCGTGATCAGCTCGTCGTCGCTGTAGTCGGGGAAGTGGATCTGCTTGGGGAACCGGGAGTCCAGGCCGGGGTTGGCGGCGAGGAACTCGGCCATCTCCTGCTCGTAGCCGGCGACGACCACGACGAGGTCGTCGCGGTGGTCCTCCATCAGCTTGACCAGCTCGGCGATCGCCTCGTGCCCGTAGTCGCCCTTCAGCGGCGACTGCGTCAGCGTGTACGCCTCGTCGATGAACAGGACGCCGCCGACCGCGCGCTCCACCAGGCGGCGCGTGCGGGGCGCCGTCTGCCCGATGTACTCGCCGACGAGGTGGGCGCGGGACGCCTCCACCAGGTGCCCGGACGACAGGACGCCGAGCCGCTTGTAGATGCGGCCGAGCAGCCGGGCCACCATCGTCTTGCCGGTGCCCGGGTTCCCGGTGAACACCATGTGCCGGGTCGGCGGGGTGATCCGCAGGCCCGACTCGCTGCGCAGCCGCGCCGCGTGCGTGCCCGCGACGAGCAGCGCGATCTCGTGCTTGACGGTCTCCAGGCCGGTGAGGTCGCTCAGCTCGGCCAGCGGGTTCCCCGCGGCCTGCGCGGTGTCGAGCGCGGCCGGGACGTCCTGCTTGCGGACGACGAGCGCGGCGCCCGGCTCGCCGGCCTCCAGCCGGGCCCGTGCGGCGGCGACGACCTGGTCGGCGAGGTGCGGCGCGAGGCGGGCGTTGCGGAGCGTCTGCGTCGGCGGGGTGGCGGCCAGCAGCGCGCCGGCCGCCTCGATCGCCGGGCGGGTGCCGCGGGCGCCGCGGGCGTCCAGCGCGCGGCGGAACAGCTCGGCGTGGCCCGCCGCCGTGAACGGCCGGGTGCGGGCGATGCGGAACCGCTGCGGCAGGACGGGATTGATCTCGCGGATCCGCTCCTCGCCGCCGGCGTCGCACAGCGCCACCAGGTTCAGGTCGGGGTGGACGGCCAGGAGCCGGTGCAGCTCGGCGGCCAGGGCCTCGCCGTTGCCGGGGTCGGCGACGATCCCGTCCAGGCCCTCGATGATCAGCAGCCGGTCGCCGGCGCAGTCGCGGGCGTCGGCGTGCAGCTTGGCGACGGCGTCCGACAGGCGCTGCCCGGTGAACAGGTTGTCGGTGACCCAGTGCGGGTCGCGGCCGAGCGCCAGCGCCTTGCCGAGCTCCTGCGCGGCGTCGCGCTTGCCGGTGCCGTCCGGCCCGCTGATCAGCAGCCGGACGGGCGCGCTGCCGCGGGTCAGCTCGGCCAGCGCCTCGGTGACCTCCGGCTGCTCGACCAGCGACGTGGCGATCTCCGGCCGCCCGCCGGCGGCCGTCCCGGGCGCGGCGCCGGCGGCGGGCACGCTCGTCAGCGTCTCGGTGAGCGGGTTCACGACGCGGCGGCGCGGCGCGTACAGGCGGCGCAGGTCGGTCTGGAACTGGCCGACCGGGATCCACTCCGCCTTCGGGAACCACGGGTCGCCCGGCAGGCCCTGCACGATCGCGATGAACCGCATCGCCATGTCGAGCCAGCCGCGGCACGCGTCGGCGGCGCCCGCGACGAGCGCCCGGACGAGCCACGCCCGCGTCCGCTCCTGCCACGCGCCCGCCTTGAACCCGCGGCGCTCCGCGGTGAACCGCTGGAGCAGCTCGCCGTACCGGTCCTCGCCGAGCGCGACCGCGAGTTCGGCCGGGACCTGCTCCATGCTGCCCTGCAGCAGCAGCTGGACCAGGTGGACCTCGACGGTCTCCTCGCGCGGCGCCGCCTCCATCAGGTGCTCGTAGGACGCGAGCAGGCCCGCGCAGACCCACTCCAGGTAGCCGACCGGGCCGAGCAGCTCGGGCACCGCCGCGACGATGTCGTCTCCGGCGTGCGCGTGCCAGTGCTCCCGCAGTTCCGTCTTGGGCAGGTTGACGTCGCAGACCGGCGGGTCGTCGTAGAGGCGCAGCAGCGCCTTGCGGCGCTCCTCCAGCGGCTCGATGCCCTCCAGCACCGACAGGCAGTCGCGGGCCAGCTCGATCGCCAGCGCCCGGTCGGGCGCCTCGATGAGCCAGTCCACCGGGGGCCGCCACCGCCCGCCCGGCGCGTCCCAGCGGGTCATGCGGGTGCTCAGCGGGCCGGGGTTGACCAGGTGCCGGTGCAGCAGCCGCTCGGGGAGCTGCGACCACGACCCCGCCTTGATCGCGCCGCCGCCCGGCAGGAACGCCAGCATGCCGAAGATCTCCGCGGTGACGAGCGACGCGGGCAGCGTCAGCAGCTTGTGCTCGTCGGTGGTCAGCTCCACGGCCCGCGGGTCGGCCGCCAGCCCGTCGATCCGTGCCGAGATCTCCTCGAACAGGCCGTCCGGGACGCGCCACGGGCCGTGCGAGTAGACGTCGAGCACCGGCTCGTCGGTGAGCAGTAGCTCCAGATGCTCTGGCAGCCGCAACGAACACTCTCCAAGAACGTCCAAAACAGGGGTACAGCTTATGTTTTCAGAGCGGGTGCTGTGGCGCCCGGGCCGCACCGCCCGTTCAGGGGCGGCGGAGCGACTCCACGGCGATCCGGGCGGCGGCGCCGATGACCGCGTCGGCCTCCGGGAGGACGGCGACGGGCACCATCGACCTGGTGAAGACCGCCACCGCGTAGCGGGCCCCGTCGGGGTACTCGACCGCGCCCACCTCGTTGCGCAGGGTCGGCAGGGTGCCGGTCTTGCCGCTGACGACGACGTCGTCGTAGGGGAACCCGGACGACAGGCGGTGCGGCCACACCTGGAGGCCGAACAGGCGGCGCATCGCCGCCGACTCGGCGGGCGGGGCGGCCTCGTCCCGCCAGATCATCGACAGCAGCCGGGTCATGTCGCGGGGGGTGCTGCGGCTCGTGCGCAGCGGGTCGAGGGCGCGCAGCCGGCCCTGGACGCCCGGCTCGTCCAGCCGCGCCCAGACCTCGGCGACGCTGTCCGCGCCGGCGTCGGCGAGCAGCGACTCGTGCAGGTCGCGGCCGTTGCCCTCGATGACGGTGTCGCGGAGCCCGAGGTCGGCGGCCGCCGCGTTGACCGCGTCCAGGCCGACCCGGTCCATCACGACGTCGGCGGCGGCGTTGTCGCTGACGGTGATCATCAGGCAGGTGAGGTCGCGCAGCGACATGCGGACCTCGTCCAGCAGCGCCGACACCCCGGTCGGCCCGGCGGTGCGGTCGCCCGGGCGCAGCGTGACCTGCTCGGCCGGGTCCAGCACGCCCTCGGCGGCCTGCCGGTGGAACGCGACGAGCAGCGGCACCTTGAACACCGACGCGAGCACCACCGGCTCGTCGGCGCCGACCGCGACGTCCCGCCCGGTGTCGATGTCGACGACGTGCAGGAACCCGGTCACGCCCGCGGACCGGAACGCCGCATTGATCCGCTCGGCCGCGCTCGCCCTCCTGAGCGGCACCTCGCTCATGCCAGGAACCCGGAGGACGGGCGCGGGACGACCCGGCGGGCGGGGGCCCGGTCGAGCGGCGCCATGCCGGCCTCGCCGCGCAGCACCGCGGTCGCGACGGCGGTGAAGTCGGCGATGGCGCGGGCGTGCTCGGGGTCGCGGGCCCGCCGCCAGGCGCAGGACGTCCGCCAGGCGAGCGGCTCGCCCGCCAGCGGCCGCCACACCACCCCGGCGGTGTCGTCGGTGCGCGGGACGAGCGCCACGGCCGACCCCGCGAGGACGAGTCCCAGCGCGAATCCCGGATGCCGCGCCTCGTGGACGGCCGCGGGCGCGTACCCGTGCCGGCGGCAGCCCGCGAGCACCTCGTCGTGCGCGCCGGGCGCCTCCTCGCGCGGCGGGACGACGACGTCGCGGGTGCCGAGGTCGGCCAGATGCACCTCCGGGGGCGCGCCCGGCCGCGCGGCGCGGTCCCCGGCGGGCAGCAGCACGCCGAGCGGCTGCGCCAGCATCGGGCCGAGCTCCAGCCCGCGGGCGTCGCACGGGTGCCGCACCACCCCGGCGTCCAGCGCGCCCTCGGCGAGCGCGCGGATCTGCTGGTCGGTGCCCGTCTCGCGCAGGTCGAGCCGCAGGTCCGGGCGGCGCTCCCGGAACGCGGCGATCAGCGCGGCGACGACCCGGCCGCCGAGGTCGCTCGGCAGGCCCGCGCGCACCGTCCCGACCTCGCCCAGCCGGGCGCGCTCGGAGACGGAGTAGACGCGGTCCACGCGGGTGAGGATGTCACGCGCCTCCTCCAGCAGCAGGCCGCCGGGCGCGGTGAGCCGCACCCGCCGGCTGGACCGGTCGAACAACCGCACGCCGAGCTCCTTCTCCAGCCGCTGGATACGCTGGCTCAGCGGCGGCTGCGCCATGCCGAGACGCTCGGCCGCGCGGCCGAAGTGCAGTTCTTCGGCCACGACGACGAAGCACCGCAGATGCCCGACCAGGTTCACGACCAGTGATGATACCAAAACGGATATTCATCTGGACCGATATCAATCTTGGACTTTTTGGGCGACGCCTGGTGTTCTGGTGCCCCCCAGCGGTCATCCGCGCCTTCGCGCGGATCGCCCGGCCGTTGGGTCTGTCAGGGGGAGAAGGAGTTCGACGATGCGCCGATCCCGTGTGCTCGCCGTCGCCGCGGTCGTGGCGGCGATCGTGATCGTGGGGGCGGGGGCGGTGTGGTTCCTGCGCGACGGTGACGATCCGAGGGACGCCGCGGAGCGCTACCTCGCGGCCTGGAGCGGCGGCGACGCCGCGGCGATGAAGGCACTGACCGACCGCCCGCCCGCCGACTTCGAGACGCGGATCACCCGGATGCGGGACGACCTCGGCGTCGTCAGGCAGCGCTACACGGTCGCCTCCGTGGGACGTCCCAAGGGCGACGCGGTCGGCGGGGCCTACAGCGCCGAGGTGACGCTGGCCGGCGACCGGACGTGGAAGTACGACGGGTCGCTGCCGATGGTCAAGAAGGACGGCGACTGGCGCGTCCGCTGGTCGCCGCAGGTCATGTACCCGGAGCTCAAGGAGGGGCAGCGGCTGCGCGCGTCGCGCGCCTGGCCCGACCGCGCCCCCGTGCTCGCGGCGGACGGCAGCGACCTCGGGTCCTCGCCGTCCGGGTCCGCGCGGCAGCTCGCCGGGCAGGTCGGCCCCGTGTCCGCCGAGGCGGCGGGCAAGCTCGGCGCCCCGTACCGCAAGGGCGACCCGGCCGGCGTGGACGGCCTCCAGCAGCAGTACGAGCGCCGCCTCTCCGGCAAGCCCGCGCTCGCCGTGCAGATCGTGGACGCCGAAGGCGTCCCGGTGAAGACGCTGCAGCGGTTCGGCGGCGCCCAGGGCGAGCCCGTGAAGACGACCATCGACCCGAAGGCGCAGGCCGCCGCCGGGCAGGCGGTCGCCGGGGCGGCCAAGCCGGCGTCCATGGTGGCGCTGCGCCCGTCCACGGGCGAGATCCTCGCCGTGGCGAACCAGCCCGGCGGCTACAACCGGGCGCTGATGGGCCGGTACCCGCCGGGCTCGACGTTCAAGGTCGTCACGGCCGCCGCGCTCGTCGCGGGCGGCCTGTCCCCGGGGTCGAACGTCGCCTGCCCGGCGACCACCGCGGTCGGCGGCCGGTCGTTCCACAACTACAAGCACGAGGACTTCGGGACGGTCCCGCTCCGCGAGGCGTTCGCGCACTCCTGCAACACCACGTTCGCGCGCCTCGCCGTGGACAAGCTCGGCGAGAAGCGGCTCGCCCAGGTCGCCGCCCAGTTCGGGTTCAACGCCCCGATCATCGCGGGGCTCCCCGCGGTCCGCGCCGCGTTCCCCGACAACAAGGACGACACCGCCTTCGCCGCCGCGTCCTTCGGGCAGGGCCAGGTGCTGACCAGCCCGCTGAACATGGCGAGCGTCGCCGCGGCCGCGGCCGACGGGACCTGGCGCTCGCCCCGCCTGGTCGAGGCGTCCCTCGCCGCGCGGGCCGCCGACGCCGGAGGCCGCAAGCCCGAGCCGCCGAAGCGGCTGGAGCCCGCCGTCGAGAAGGCCCTGCACGCCCTCATGCCGGCCGTCGTCAGCGAGGGCACCGCGTCCGGCGTCGACTTCCCGTCCGGCACGGCGGGCAAGACCGGCACCGCGGAGTTCGGCGAGGGCGACGACCCGCCGACCCACGCCTGGTTCATCGGGTACCGCAAGGACGTCGCCTTCGCCGTGATCGTCGAGGGCGGCGGCACCGGAGCCGAGGCCGCCGCGCCCATCGCCGCGAAGTTCCTCAGGGCGCTCTGAGCCGCGGGCGGCCTCTGCCGCGCGCCGCCCCTGGTGCCGGACGTCCGGCACCAGGGGCGATCGTCGTGCCACGGGCTTCTAGCGGAGCGCGCCGGCGAGGACGCGGGCGGTCTGGGCGACGGCCCTGTCGTCCGTCTCCGCGTCGGCGGTGAGCCCGTTCGTGGTGATCACGATGACCAGCGGGGCGCCGGACGGCGGCCATGCGATCGCGATGTCGTTCGCGGTGCCGTAGACCCCGCCGGTGCCGGTCTTGTCGCCGACCGTCCAGTTCTTGGGGAGCCCGGCTCGGATGCGCTTGTCCCCGGTGACGGTCGCCTTCATCCAGTCGATGAGCTGCTTGCGGTCGGCCGGGACGAGCGCGTCGCCGACGGTGAGGGCCCGCAGGTCGCCCGCCCACGGGCGGGGCGCGGTGGTGTCGCGCAGTTCGCCCGGCTTCCAGATGTTGAGGTCGGTCTCCCAGCGGTCGCTGCGGCTCACCGTGTCGCCGAGCGAGCGGAAGAAGGCGGTGAGCCCGGCGGGCCCGCCGATCTCCTTCAGCACCAGGTTCCCGGCGGTGTTGTCGCTCTGGGTGATGGCCGCGTGGCACAGGGCGGCGACGGTCATGCCGGTGTCCACGTGCTTCTCGGTCTCGCGGGAGCCGGCGACCAGATCGTCCCTGGTGTAGTGGATCACCTTGTCGAGCAGGCCGGGGTCGGTCTGCCGGGCCTTGCGCAGCACCGCGCCGCACGCCATCGCCTTGAACGTGGAGGCGAACGCGAAGCGCTCGTCCGGCCGGTGGGAGACCTTGCGCCCGTTGCCGGTGTCGATCGCGAAGGCGCCGATGCGCACGTGGTGGGTCGCTTCGAGGCGGCCGATCTGCTTGGTGACCTTCGCCTGCACGGGGTCGACGGCGATCGCGGACGCGGCGCTGCGCGGCGCCGCGCTCCGCACGTCCGGGTCCGCGCCGGAACCGCAGCCGGCGAGGCCGGCGATGGTCGTCAGGGCGAGAGCGGCGGCGCCGAGCCGCCGGTCGCGGATGCTGTGGGTCGTCATGCCGGAGAGCAGACCAGAGCCGCGAACGGCATGTCCAATATTGATATGGCGTGCGTCTCGATATGCGAACGCATATACCGCTGCGCTGACCTCGCCGGACGCGGCGGGTCAGAGCCAGTCGCGCACCTTGAAGATCACGTAGAGGGAGAGGCTGCAGACGACGACGATGACCGTGCTGGCGATGAAGCCGGAGTGCTGGGAGAACCCCGGGTAGGGGACGTTCTGCCCGTAGAACCCGGTGACGGCGGTCGGCACCGCGATGATCGCCGCCCAGCTGGTGACCTTCTTCATCACCTCGTTCATCCGGTTGCCCTGCAGCGCCAGCCGCGTCTCCAGCAGGTCGGCGACGAGGTCGCGCAGGCCGTCGGTCGACTCCCCGACGCGCAGCGTGTGGTCGTAGACGTCCTGGAAGTAGGGGACCAGCGGCGGCGGGACGATCTTCAGGTCGCGGCGCAGCAGCGTGTTGAGCACCTCCCGCATCGGCAGCGCGATCCGCCGCAGCGCGGTGAGGTTCTTGCGCAGCCGATAGCTGCGCCGCTGGATCTCCTTGACCGGGAACGCGTCGTCGAAGACGAGGTCCTCGACCGCGTCGGCCTCGTCGTCGAGCGCCTGGACGGCCGTCAGCTGCAGGTCGATGACCAGGTCGAGCAGACCGTAGAGCAGGAACGCCGCGGTCGGCTCGTCGAACCCGGCGTGCGGGGTCTGGTCCCAGCGGCGGACGAGCGCGTCGACGTCGAACCCGCGGTCCTGCCGGACCGTGACGAGGGCGCGCTCGCTGAGGAACGCCGACACCTCGTGCATCGCCAGCTCGCCGTCGGTCACCACCGGGACGTAGACGTTGAGGAACGCGTACCCCTCGTAGCGGTCGAGCTTCGCCCGCTCGTGCCGGGACACCGCGTCCTCGACGGCGACGGGGTCGAGGCCGAGCTCGTCGCTGACCACGTGGAGGTCCTCGCGCCGCGGCGCGCACAGGTCGAGCCACACGACCATGTCCGGGCGCTCCAGGTAGTCGCTCAGCCGCGCGACGGGGAAGCCCTCCGCCTCGATCGCGCCGCCGCGCCAGGCTCGCGTCCGCGGCGGCGCGGAGCCGATCCGGTTGGCCGGATCCTCGTCGAAGTCGGTCTCGGATGGATGGGATCCCATGCGCGCCTTATACCCCTGCTTTCCCAGAAGAAGAGAAGCCGGGGCGAGCCGGACCGCCCGGGCCGTTCAGCGGGCGCGCGGCGGTGCCGTGGAGCCGCGGACGACGAGCTCGCCCGGCAGGACGCGAGGGGCCGGGCGGCGGCCGCCGAGGAGGTCGAGGAGCGCCGCCATGCCCTGCGCGCCCAGTTCCTCGGCCGGCAGCCGGACGGTCGTCAGCTCGGGTTCCAGCGCCGTCGCCAGCAGCACGTCGTCGAAGCCGGTGACCGACACGTCGGACGGGACGTCCAGGCCCAGCGCGCGGGCCGCCTTGTACGCGCCCGCCGCGATCAGGTCGTCGTCGCAGACCAGGGCGGTCGGCGGCTCGGGGCCGGTGAGCAGCCGCGTGGCGGCGTCCTTGGCCGAGGCGACGTCGATCGCGCAGCCGGCCCGGGTCAGGACGCCGTCGGGCAGGCGCGCGACGACCTCGGCGAGGGCGTCCGCGCGGGCGTGGAACGTCCACTGGTCCAGGGCGGCGGCCACGTGCCCGATCCGGCGGTGGCCGAGGTCCGCGAGGTGCGCCGCGATCTCCCGCATCCCGTCGGCCACGCCGAAGTCGACCGTGGGGGCGGGGGCGCCGGGCCGCCCGTCCGGGCCGCTGTCCAGCATCACGACGGGCGTCTCGCGGAACTCGCCGAGCGTCCGCGCGGCCATCGAGGACGCGAGGACGCCGTCGATCGCCTCGTCCGGGGCCGCGAACGGGCCGTCGGCGCGGCCCGCCGCGTCGTCCGGCCAGGTCGAGACCACGACGCCGAAGCCGTGGTTGGCCGCGACCCGCGCGGCGCCCGTGTACACGGGGCCGAAGAACGGCGCGGTCAGGGTCGGCACCATCAGCAGGACGGTCCGGGTCGTCCCGAGCCGCAGGTTCCGGGCCGCCTGGTTGGGCCGGTAGCCGAGCCGCTCGGCGGCGTTCCGCACGCTGCGCGCGGTCTCGGGGGAGACGCGCCCGCTCCACTTGCCGCCCAGCACGAGCGAGACCGTGGACTGCGAGACCCCGGCCTCCTGAGCCACGTCCTTGCTGGTGGGACGGCTGATCGCCGGCACCTGCGCCTCCCTGGCGGATCGGGCTAACGAAATCAGACTAGAACGGGAGGACCCGGAGGTGGTACGTATGACGGAGGTAATACGTATGACTCACATTTAGAACGGGATCCGGGGGCCATCGAATGCGCGGCTACGTCGTCTTCCTGCGAAGGCCCTACGCGGGACGGCTGCTCGGCGGCACCCTCCTCGGCCGGCTGCCCAACGGGATGGGCATGCTCGCCGTCGTCCTGCACGTCCGCGCCGACGACGGCGGCTACCCCCTCGCCGGGACCCTCGCCGCGGTCCTCGGGCTGTCGACCGCCGCCGGGCAGCCCGTCCTCGGCCGCGCCATGGACCGCTACGGCCAGCCGCGCGTCCTGCTGCCCGCCGCCTGCGCCTCCGCGGCCGGGTTCGCCCTGCTCGCCGCCGTCGGCGCGGCCCCGCTCCCGCTGGCGGTCGCCGCCGTCTTCGCCGCCGGGTTCGCCACCCCGCCGCTCGAAGCGGGGCTGCGCGCCCTGTGGCCCGACGTCCTGGACGGCCCGGAGCAGGTCGACGCCGCCTACGCGCTCGACGCCGCCGCCCAGGAGCTGCTGTTCACCCTCGGGCCGCTGCTCGTCGTCGCCGCGGCCGTCGTGAACACCGAGACCGCGCTGCTGATCACCGGCGCCCTCGGCATCGCCGGGACGCTCGTGGTCGCGCTGTCCGGGCCGTCCCGCCGGTGGCGGGGACGGCCGCGCGCCTCCGACTGGGCCGGGCCGCTGCGCTCGCCCGGCCTGCGGGTCCTGCTGCTGTCGCTCGCCTGCGCCGGGATCGCGCTCGGCGTCTACTCCGTCGCCGTCGTCGCCTACGCCGAGGACCTCGGCCGCGACCTCGCCTCCGGACTGCTGCTGGCGTGCATGGCGGGCGGCGCCCTCACCGGCGGGATCGTCTACGGCGCCCGGCGGTGGGCGGGCGAGCCGCACCGGCGGCTGCCCTGGCTGCTGGCCGCGCTCGCCGCCGGGTACCTCCCGCTCGTCCTCGCGCCGGGCCTGCCCGTCATGTCGGTGCTCGCGTTCGTCTCCGGCGTGTTCCTCGCCCCCGTGCTCGCGTGCAGCTTCACGCTCGTCGACCGGCTCGCCCCGGACGGGACCGTCACCGAGGCGTTCGCGTGGATCGTCGCGGCGATCGGCGCGGGCGGCTCCGTCGGCTCCTTCGTCTCGGGCGTCGGGCAGGACGCCGCGGGCGTGCCCGGCGCGTTCGCCGGTGCCGGGGTCGGGGGCGTCCTGGCCCTGGCCCTGTGCCTGCTCGGCGCGCGGACGCTGCGTCCCGCCGCGGCCCCGGCCGTCACCGCGGACGCCGCCGCCCGGCTGTGACGGCCCGGCCGGGGGTCAGACCCAGCGGTCGAACCACATCCGCGACTGCCAGTCGTCGTAGGGGATCGTCTGCGCGGACAGGATCGGATGGAAGTACGCGAAGTTGGCCAGCACCACCAGCAGGAACGCCCCCGCCGCGGCGGCGCCGATCAGCCGCCGGACCCCGGCGACCTGGCCGGGCGCCGGTTCCGGGGCGGCGGGCGTCTCCCAGGGCAGGCCGGGAGGCGACGCGTCGGAGGCCCGCTGCGGAGCGGTGAGCTCCCCGTCGTAGCCGCTCTCGCCGGGACGCGCCGCATGCGCGCCCGCCACCGAGGCGGGCGCGGGACCTATCAGGTAGCCCAGTACCAGGACGACCGCCAGCACCATGAACGGGATCAGCGGCGTCGCGTAGAACAGGAACATCGTGCGGTCGGCGAACGCCGACGGGAACCAGGTCAGCCAGCCCGCGAGGAAGCCGAGCAGGATCGCCCCCGCCCGCCAGTCCCGCAGGATCAGCCAGAGGAACACGACCACGGCCAGCGCGACCAGCGCCCCCCACCACAGCGCGGGCGTGCCGATCCCGAGGATCTCGCGCGAGCAGCGGGTCGCGCCGCCGCACGCGCCCTTCGGCTCGGTGTAGAAGAACGCGACCGGACGGCGCAGGATCGGCCAGTCCCACGGCCACGACTGATAGGGGTGCTTGGCGTCCAGACCGGTGTGGAAGCCGAGCATCTCCGAGTGGTAGTGCCACAGCTTCGGCATCGCCTCGAACGGCCGCCACAGCGGGTTGCCGGAGACCTCGCCGCGCCCCCAGCCGCCCGGCCTGAAGATCCAGCCCCACCAGGTCGCCAGGTACGCGAGCAGACCCGCGACGACGATCTGCACGAACGCCGGGACGGCCTCCAGCAGCATCGTCCCCTGCAACGGGGCCCGCACCCCGGCGGCGCGGCGGGCGCCGTAGTCCCACAGGACGGTCATGACCCCGAACGCGGCGACGTAGAAGACCCCCGTCCACTTGGTGGCGCAGGCGAGGCCGAGGCAGACGCCCGCCCCCCACCGCCAGCCGTGCGCGAGGAACGGCCCGTACACCGAGGTCCGGCCCTGCTCGATCCGCTCGGCGAGCACGCGGCGGGACCGGTCCCGGTCGTTCACCAGGCAGGCGAAGCCCGCGAGGACCCAGAACATGACGAAGACGTCCAGCAGCGCGGCCCGGCTGGTCACGAACGCCAGGCCGTCCAGCGCCAGCAGCAGCCCGGCGGCGCAGCCGAGCAGCGTCGAGCCGGTCATCCGGCGGGCGAGGCGGCACAGGATCAGCACCGACAGCGTCCCGACCAGGGCGGGCACGAACCGCCATCCGAACGGCGTCGCGCCGAACATCCACTCGCCGATCGCGATCATCCACTTGCCGAAGGGCGGGTGGGCGACGAACGCGGGCCCGCTGCCCCAGATATGGGCGTCCGGATCGGCGATGAGCATCTTGTCGGCGTTCTCGACGGTGTTGTGCTCCCAGCCGAACCTCAGGAGGGCGAGCGCGTCCTTGGCGTAGTAGGTCTCGTCGAACACCACGGCCTTCGGCGTCCCGAGCCGGTCGAACCGCAGGTACGCGGCGAGCGCGGTGACCAGCAGCGGGCCCAGCCAGGACAGCAGCGCGCTGCCGGGGATCGCGGGCGCGAGCCATTCCCGCAGCGGAGGGGGCCTGCGCCGGGACGCCGTGGCCGGGACCGGAGCCAGATCCGTCGTCGACATCCTGCGAGTTTATTTGCACTTGCCGCCTCCTTCAGGACCTCGGGGCCTTCCCTGGGACAATGAGCCGCGTGACGGGACGAGCTGGATGGGGGCCGTGATGGAGGCGGGGACGGGAACGCTGCGGCTCGCGGCGGCGCCGATCGGGAGGCCCGAGGACGCCTCGGCCCGGTTGCGGGCCGCGCTCGCGGAGGCGCCGGTCATCGCGGCCGAGGACACGCGGCGGCTGCGGCGGCTGGCGGGCGATCTCGGCGTCGAACTGGCCGCGCGCGTCGTGTCCTACAACGACGTGAACGAGCGGGAGCGGGCCGCGGGCCTGGTGGAGGACCTGCTCGCCGGACGGGACGTGCTGGTCGTCACGGACGCCGGGATGCCGGGCGTGTCGGACCCCGGGTACCGGCTGGTGCGCGCCGCCGTCGCCGAGGGCGTCCCGGTGACGGTGCTGCCCGGCCCGTCCGCGGTCACGACCGCGCTGGCCGTGTCGGGGCTGCCGACCGACCGGTTCTGCTTCGAGGGGTTCCCGCCGCGCAAGCCGGGGGAGCGGGCCCGCCGCCTGGAGTCGCTCGCGGGAGAGCCCCGCACGATGGTGTTCTTCGAGTCGCCGCGCCGGCTGCCCGTCAGCCTCGCGGCGATGGCGGAGGCGTTCGGCGCGGACCGTCCCGCCGCGGTGTGCCGCGAGCTGACCAAGACCTACGAGGAGGTCCGCCGCGGGACGCTCGGCGAACTCGCCGCGTGGGCGGGTGACGGCGTCCTCGGCGAGATCACGGTGGTGGTCGGGGGCGCGCCCGAGCCGCGGGGGCTGACGGACCCGGCGGATCTGGCGGCGGCCGTCGCCGCGCGGGAGGCGGCCGGGACGCCGCGCAAGCAGGCCATCGCCGAGGTCGCCAGGGAGAACGGCGCCCAGAAGCGCCTCGTTTACGACGCCGTTGTCAAGGCCAGGAAATAGTCACCCCCCACAGAGCGATCCAAACGGGTTTCTCCCGGGCATAACCGATCCGGTGGCCTCCGGCCGCGGCATCCGAGGGAGCAGACCAGGGGCGCCGAAGAGACGCGCGGAAGATGGTCTGTGAGGGGTGAGTGCCGTGCACGAGGCGTGGACGAACCACGAGGTGTGGGGCTTCGAGTGTCTGCACTGCGAGGGCGCCTGGGACGAGGAGTTCCAGGTCCGGCATTCCGGTGACGGGCACGGCAACGCGGCCGTCGTCTACTGGCGCCAGGGCCAGCCCTGCACGACGCCCTGGATGGACCGCTCCTGCCCGGGCTGCGGCAGCCAGAACGTCAAAGCGCTCTCGGCGAGGGACGGCATGCACGACGAGGCGCCGATCGCCCGCAGCGGCAGCGACGTGGCGATGGTCTTCCACCTGCGTCACTTGCACGCCTGGTAGCGGTCAGGCCGGTCAGGCCGTGACGCGGGCGGCCTCCTGCGACTCCTGCGACTCCTGGGGCGTCGGCTCGACCGGCGGCGTCGCCTCGCCCTTGCCGCGGCCGATGAGGCGGCGCGTCCAGCCGGCCGCCGTCGCGCGGGCCTCGGGCCTGAACGCCAGCCCGGCGGCGAGCGCCGCCAGCGGGACGGCCGGCAGCACGTACCGGTAGTCGAACTCGGCGGTGGCCGCGGGCGCGAGCAGCAGCCCGGTGGCGAGCGTCCACGGCAGCAGCGACTCGCCGCCGAAGCGGCGCCACAGGGGGACCAGCCCGGCCAGGCCGATGAGCAGGATGCCGCCGACCATGGTGCCGCGCAGGTAGAAGACGTCCTGGTAGCCGCGGGCGGCCCCGGCGAACGGCTCGACGACCTGCGTGCGGGCGTTGCCGTGCTCGTAGCCGCGCGCGTCCTGGGCGGCGGTACCGCCGCCGGGCATGTGCCAGTCGGGCAGCGGCCTGCTCTTCTTCTCGAACTCGTACTGCGAGTACGTCGCCGGATCGGGGAACACCGTGCGCTTCCACTGGAAGACGCGGAGGAAGTCGTGCGCGACGACCTGCGCGTAGTCGAGCGGCTGGGCGGCGATGGCCCGCTTGGCGAAGTCGTTGCCGAGCTTGTTGTTCTCGGGGCTGAACCGCGTGCCGGTGTAGCGGTTCAGCGGGGAGCGGGCGTTCCAGATGCCGTCCTGCGAGTTCGGCAGCCGGTTCGCGGGCTCGGTGCACAGCGGGTACTCGCTGACCGGCAGGTCGTCCATCTTGTGGCAGTCGGCGAACTTGTAGACCCGGGCGTACAGGAAGATCCCGTTGCTCTCGGTGATCGCGAACTTGTCGCTCTCGGCCTTGTACCAGCCCATGTAGCCCAGCACCGGCAGCAGGCAGGCGACCAGCGTGACGGCCATGAGCCGCCAGCCGCTGCGGCGGATGAGCATGTACACCAGCACGCCGAGGAGCACCGGCATCCCCACCGAGCGGGTCAGCCACGCCATCCCGATGATGAGCCCGACCGCCGCGGCGATCTTCCAGGACGGGCGGTCGCGCCACAGCAGCAGCGTGACCGCGCACATCACCAGGAAGGTGAACGTCGTGTCCGACAGCACCAGGTGTTCGAGCTGCAGCTGGTAGGCGTCCAGCAGGACCGGCGCGGCCGCGAGCGCGGCGCCCCAGCCGGGCAGCCCGAACCGGCGCCGCAGCAGCGCGTAGATCATCACGCCCATGGCCAGGCCCATGAGGTGCTGGAGCCCGGCGACCAGCGCGAAGCTGTGGAAAGGCTTGAGAACGAGCAGCAGGAACGAGTACCCGTCGGGCCGCAGCGGGTGCGGATACGGGTCCATCGCGACGTTGAGGTAGTCGAAGCTGTCGTTGAAGAACATCACCGGCTGGTAGCCGAGCATCGCCACCAGGCGGAGCAGTGCCGCTATGGCAATGATCACACTGAAGACCGGGTTGCGGCGCGCCAGCGTCCACAGCCCGCGCCCGCGCCCGCGGCCCGCCTCCGCACTGTCCCCGGGCACGTCGTCACCCAGGTCCGCCGATTCCGGACGTGCCTTTGTGTCCGTTTCCGGGCTGTCCTTAATGGACTCGCCGCAATCGGCGACCGTTATGCCGGATTCCAGGGGCCCCGGAGCGGAATCGGATGCGACGTTGCCGGATCCTGACGGAGTCTTGCCCGACTCCGGGACGGTCTTCGCGTCCCCGGGCGTGTCGCCCGGAGCGTCCGGTGCGGCCGTCGCCGAGGCGGACGCGGCCGCCGTCGCCAGGGCCGTCCCGCCCTGCACCGACCCGTCGAGCGCGGTGCCCCGCGGCGTTTCCCCCGCCACTGCCGCACCTTCCCTTCGATGTCCGGCCCCCGGTCCGGTGGCATTGCGTTGGTCCAGGGCACTACCTTCGTCCACGGCACTGCGTCCTGCGGCGCGCGTCACAGCCGCCCACCCTTTCCGGGCCGCCGTGCCCGTATGCTTGACGTCCTAACATGCCGCCCGCGACGGTGCCGGATAGGGTTTTCCGGTTGCAAGTGGGCAACACGATACGGGTGCTCTTGACGAGAGCGGCCATCATGCCCCGCCCTCGGCGGGCATCATGAACGCCGACGGGCCGTCCCGATGAACAACACGCGGAACAACAGAGATTAGTGGAAAACGCCGCAGACGGTCAGCAGGTGTAACAGGGTCACCAAGGGTAACGACGCCACCAGGGGTAATGAAGGAGATCGCGTGGAACTCTCCGTAGTGATGCCATGTCTGAACGAGGCCGAAACGGTCGAGACCTGCGTCCGCAAGACCATCGGCTTCTTCGAGGACAGCGGCATCGACGGCGAGGTGGTCATCGCCGACAACGGCAGCACCGACGGCAGCCAGCAGCTGGCCCGTGACGCGGGCGCCCGCGTCGTGCCGGTGGTCGACAAGGGCTACGGCAACGCCCTGATGGGCGGGATCCGGTCCGCGCGCGGCCGGTACGTCGCGATGGGCGACGCCGACGACTCCTACGACTTCACCACCCTCGGCCCGTTCCTGGACGAGCTGCGCGACGGCGCCGACCTGGTCATGGGCAACCGGTTCAAGGGCGGCATCGCCGACGGCGCCATGCCGCCGCTGCACCGCTACCTCGGCAACCCGGTGCTCAGCTTCGTCGGCCGGCTGTTCTTCGGCAGCAAGATCGGCGACTTCCACTGCGGGCTGCGCGCCTTCGACAAGGAAGCGATCATGCGGCTCGGTCTGCAGACCGGCGGCATGGAGTTCGCCAGCGAGATGGTCGTCAAGGCGACCCTGCAGGGCTACGACATCCGCGAGGTGCCGACCACGCTGTCGCCGGACGGCCGGACCCGCGCCCCGCACCTCAACACCTGGCGCGACGGGTGGCGCCACCTGCGCTTCCTCATGCTCTACAGCCCGCGCTGGCTCTTCCTCATCCCCGGCCTGGTCTTCATGATGCTCGGCCTGGTCGCCGGGGTCGCGCTGTCGACCGGCCCGGTGACCGTCGGGGACATCGCCTTCGACGTCGACACGCTGGTCGGCGCCTCCGCCGCGCTGGTGATCGGCTTCCAGGCGGTGCTGTTCGCGCTGCTGACGAAGGTCTACGCGATGCAGGAGGGCTTCCTCCCGCACGACCGCCGGGTGCAGAAGGTCATCGACTGGTGGAGCCTGGAGCGCGGCCTGCTGCTCGGCGGGCTGCTCGCGGCCGCGGGCCTCGCCGGCCTCGTCGCGTCCCTGCTGCACTGGCGGGTGAACAGCTTCGGTGAGCTGGACCCGCGGCACTCGCTGCGCATCGTCGTCCCCGCCGCGACCGCGCTGGTGATGAGCTTCCAGGCCATCTTCGCCTCGCTGTTCGTCAGCATCCTCGGCATCCGCCGCCGCCAGCACCCGCCGCTCACGGACCCGGCCGAGGAGGCCGCGGGCGTCGTCGACGCCGCCGCGCGGAAGGTCGCCAGGGACGAGGCCGCGAAGGCCGAGCGCGCCGAGAAGGCGGCCGAGACCGACGTGAAGACGGATGCGAAGACCGAAGTGAAGACCGACGCGAAGACCGGCGTGAAGGCCGACGCGAAGGTCACCGCCGCCAAGGCGGGCGCGACCGCGTCCGAGGACGGCGACGAGGACGGTCGCTGAGCGTCTCCGGGCCGGGCTCGGACGCCCCGCCCGCACTGTGACAGGCTTGTCCGTCGATGGATCTTCTCACCCCGGTCGTCCGCGCCCGGCGCGCCGCGCGCCGGTGAGCACCCGCATCCCGCAGGGCTCCGCGCGCCCGGACGCGCCGCCCGGACGCGCCGCCGCCCGCCCGCCCGCCTCCCCGGCTGATCCGGCCGCCGCGCCGCCGCGCGTGGACCGCCGCCGCTGGGCCTGGCTCTTCGCGCTCGGCTGGGTCGCGCAGGTCGCGGTGCGCCTCTGGCTCGGCTCGGGGCAGACGGTGCCGGTGGCGACGCCGGACGAGTCGGGCTACCTGTTCGCCGCCCGCGTCCTGACCGGCGGGCCCGACGCCGACATGTCGTTCGGGACGGTGTACCGCGGCGGCTACCCGCTGCTGCTGACGCCCGCCTTCTGGGTCGGCGAGGGCCCCGTCGGGGTGTACCGCGCCGCCCTGGCGATCAACGCGCTGGTCAGCGCGGCGATGCTGCCGCTGGCCTACCTGCTGCTGCGCCGGCTGGCGGTGCGGCGGCGCTGGTCGTACGTCTTCGCGCACGTCACGGCGCTGCTGCCGTGCGTGCTGTTCTACTCCGGGTTCGTGCTGACCGACGCGATCCTGCCGGTGCTCGTGGTCGGCTGGCTGCTCCTGGCGCACACCTGGCTGACCGCCCCGCCCCCGGCGGGGCGCCGCTCGTCCGTCCGGCTGACGCTGGCCGGTGCGGGCGCGTCCCTGCTGGTCGCCTACGCCTACGCCTGCCACACCCGCGGCGCGATCCTGCTGCTCGTGCACGCCGCGCTGCTCGGCGCCGCCCTGGTGTTCCGGTGGCGGTCCTGGCGCGCCGTGGCCGCCGCCGTGCTCGCCCTCGCCGCCGCGACGGCCGCGGGGATGCTGCTGAACCGGTCGCTGCTGCCGCACATGTACCCGCAGGGCGACAACGACCTCGGCGGCAACGTCGTGAAGCGCCTCACCACCCTCGACGGGTGGGGCTGGATGCTCTCGCTCGGCACCGGCCAGGTCTGGTACCAGTCCGTCGCGACCGGCGGTGTGGCGGCGCTCGGCCTCGTCGCGACCGTGTTCCTCGCGGTCCGCCGCGCCACCCCGGGGCCGGTGCGGGCGCTGGCGCTCGCTGTCGTCGGGCTCGTGGCGGGCATCGCGTTCGCGACGTCGGCGGCCCTGCCCGTCGAGTACCGCATCGGCAACTACGTGTACGGCCGCTACCTGGCCAGCGTCACGCCGGCGCTGTTCGCGGTGGGCGTCACCGTACTGATGCGCGCCTCGCGGCGGACGCTGCTCTGGGCGGCAGGCGCGGCGGCCGTGCTGACGGTCGGCGCCGCGAGCGTCGTCCAGTGGTACGCGGGCGGCCTGCTCAGCCGGTACACCTACACGGCCTACGACTTCCCGGAGACGTCGTTCCTGACCTGGGACTGGACGGCGTTCCACCTCTGGCGCGCCACGTCCGCCGGGTTGCTTCTGCTCGCGCTGTCGGCGGCGGCCGTCCTGCTGCGGCCGCGCCGCTCGAAGGGCCCGCTGCTGCTGGCGGGCCTGCTGGCCGCCGTCGCGCTCGCCATGTGCGTCACCGCGACCGAACGCATCGCGCAGCCGCTGGTGCGCGCCGAGACGGCCTACACCGACCTGCGGGGCACCGTGGACCTGGAGAAGCAGCGGTCCATCGCCGTCGACTGGAACATCTGGTGGACGATCCGGCTCTCCCAGTACTACTGGGCCTGGTGGAGCGACGGCAGCGTCTTCGACGCGCGCTGGACCGCGCCGCCGCAGGACGCCGACCTGGTCGTCCTGGCCTGGCCGAAGAACGCTCCACCGACCGCGTCATGGCCGAAGGGCGCCCCGCCCGGCTGGCACGTCGTCGCCAGCCGCCGCACCGCCGAGGGCGACTGGGTCGCCTGGCTGCGTGGCTGAATTACAGAGCTGTGTTCTCACAGTCCCGGCCCACTCGCTCGCCTAGCGGCTCGCTACGTGACCTGGCCTGGGCGAACGCGGCATCGCTTCGCGATCTGCCCGGTTCCGCTCGCCTCCGGCTTCGCTCCA
>NZ_JBEZJI010000079.1:0-35859 GCF_040649435.1 Actinomadura sp. NPDC048955 | reverse complement strand
TGCCGGTGACGATCGGTGGCTGATGCTGGCCTGGACCCTGGCCTGCCTGGTCTCGTTCGCGACCGCCTTCGCCCTCCGGCGTGCCCGCCCCCGGGACGTCAGGTCGCGGAGCCGGGGCCCGCGGCCAGCCGCCGGGCGAGTTCGTCGCGCTCCCGGGTCAGCTCGGCCACCTCGTGCTGGAGCTCGAAGATGCGCCGGATCGCCGGCAGCGTCATGCCCTCGCCCATCATCGAGACGACCTCCTGGATGCGGCCGATCTCGTGGCGGCTGTAGCGGCGCTGCCCGCCGGTCGAGCGCTGGGGGGACACGACCCGCTGGTCGTCGACGCGGCGCAGGAACGCCTGCTGGACGTCCAGCATCTGCGCCACCTGCCCCACCGTGAACAGCGCGGCGTGCTCGTCGTCGAACGGCAGGTTCATGGGGGGCCTCCTCGGCGCCGGTGCGGTTCCGGCGGACTGCCGGACCATGCGGGCGGCCCCGGCCCGCGCGGCACGCCGAGGGCCGCGCGAGCCGGGGCCGCCCGGACGTCGCGCGTCAGTTCCTGATCGCCTTCCGGCCGCCGTCGGACTGCTGGACGGCCACCTTCCGGGGCCGCGCCCGCTCCAGCACGGGGATGCGGACGGCGAGGACGCCGTTGTCGTAGGCGGCCTCGATCGCCTCGGCGTCCAGGTGCTCCGACAGGTAGACCCGGCGGGTGAAGGCGCCCATCGTGCGCTCGCGGACGAAGACGCGCTCGTCCTCGCCGAACTCCTCCTCGCGGCGCGCGGTCACCGTGAGGACGCCGCGGTCGACGGTGACCTCGATGGAGCCGGGGTCGACCCCCGGCAGGTCGAACCGCAGGACGACGTCGTCGGCGCGGCGGATGCCGTCCATCGGCATGCCGGCGCCGCCCTGGCCGGCGGCCTGCCGGACCGCCCGGTCGAACTGCCGCTCGAACTCCTGCACGAACGGGTCGATCGACGTCAGCAACATGGTCCATCACCTCCGAAGACCTCGGCGCCTGGCTGAGCGCCGATTACCTGTTCCTCGCACAAGAGGAAACTTACAAGTCCAGTTATAAGAAACCGGGGAGCCGATGTCAAGCTCCTGTCGCCGCGACGTCCGGTGGCACGTGTCGTCTCCGACCCGTTTTGGTGGCTCCGGGGCCGCTTCCACCCCCGAGGTGAGAGAGTGGATGATCTAGAAGAGGCTCCTTCGGGAACGCGGTCGGCGCGGAGAGACGGGAACGATGGCCAGAGGGCTGGGACGGCTGACGGGGCGCGGCGCCGTCAGGGGCGCCGCCGCGGGTGCGGCGCTCGTTCTGACGTTGGCGACCGCCCAGGTCGCGGCGACGGCGGCCGGGCCGGACGTGGGTCCGTCCGCGATCGCCACGGCGCTGCCGCCCACGGTCCCGTTCGATCCCGCCAAGCTGCGGGCCACCCTGGACGCCACGCACGACGCCGGCATGTACGGGCTGTTCTCCGGGGTCCGGGACGGACGCACGGCGTGGGACGGCGCGGCCGGTGTCGCGGACGTGCGAACGGGCCGCCCGGTCACTCCGGGCATGCGTCAGCGCGTCGGCAGCATCACCAAGTCGTTCGTCGCCACCGCGATCCTCCAGCAGGTCGAGCGGGGCCGTGTCGACCTCGACGCCCCGGTCGGCCGCTACCTGCCCGGCCTCGTTCCGGGACGCTACGGCGAGCAGACGACCGTGCGGATGGTGCTCGACCACACGAGTGGCATCGGTGACTACGTCTCCGCGGCGTTCCCCTCGCTGCGGGAACTGTCGGCCGACAGCCTGGACGAGTACCGGTTCCGCAGTGTCCGGCCCGCGCAGCTCATCGCGTGGGGGTTGCAGGCGCCGCGCACGGGCGAGCCGGGGGAGCGCTGGTCGTACTCCAACACCAACTACATCATCGCCGGGGAACTCCTGGAGAAGGTGACCGGGACCAAGGCGGAGAAGTACATCACCCGCAACGTCATCCGCAAGGCCGGGCTGAAGCACACCTACTTCCCGTCCTCGTCCTGGATAGCGGGCCCGCACCCGCGGATGTACGAGTCGCTGTACCAGCACGTGACGCCGCCCCGCGACTACAGCGCCTTCGACATGAGCTGGGCGTGGACGGCGGGCGCTCTGGTCTCCACCATGGACGACCTCAACCGCTTCTACCGCAGGCTCCTCGCCGGCGACCTCATCGGGCCGGAGGCTCTGGCGCAGATGCGGCGGACCGTCCCGGTGAAGGACGCGGACGGCAACATCCTGATGAACTACGGCCTCGGGCTCTACTCCCTCGACCTCCCGTGCGGGACGTTCTGGGGCCACGACGGCGCGGTCTTCGGCGCCGGGACCCAGTCCCTGACGTCCGCCGGGGGCGAGCGGCAGATCTCGCTGGCCTTCAACCTGATGAAGTACCAGCAGCTCAGCGCCAGCGGCACGCCCGTCCCGCACCCGATCGACAACGCGCTGGCCGCGCACGTGGTGGAGGCGCTGTGCGGCAGCCGGCCCGCGACCGGCACGGCCCGTCCCGCCGCGCAGGTGCGGTTGCTGCCGCTCCAGGCCCTCCGCGCCGACGGATGAGGCGCGCCGGAGGGCGTCAGGCCAGGTCGGACGGGTCGGTGTTGGCGCCGCACAGGACGACCACGACGCGCTCCCCGGCGGACGGGCGGTAGGCGCCGCAGCGCAGCGCGGCCACGGCGGCGGCCGTGCCGTGCTCGACGACCAGGCGGTACTCCTCCCACACGAACCGGCGCGCCTCGATGATCGCCTCGTCGGTGACCAGGACGGACCGCGCCCCGGTGCGGGAGGCGACCGCGAACGCGATCTCACCGGCCCGGGACGCGCCGAGGGAGTCGGCGGCGACACCCGACACCTCCACGTCCACGGGACGTCCGGCGTGCAGGGCGCGTTCGAGGGTCGGGGCCGTCACGGGCTCGGCGCCCACGACGCGCGCCCGCCCTTCGAGCGCGGCGGCGACGCCCGCCATCAGCCCTCCGCCGCCGACCGCCAGCAGGACCGTGTCGGCCTCGCCGCCGGTCTGCTCCAGCACCTCCAGGCCGAGCGTGCCCTGGCCTGCGCACACCTCCGGCAGGTCGTAGGCGTGGCAGAACAGCGCGCCGGTGTCGGCGGCGCGCTTGGTGGCGGCGTCCTGCGCCTCGGCGTACCGGGTGCCGACCTGCACGACCGCGGCGCCGAGGGCCCGCAGCCGCGCGACCTTCACCGCGGGCGCCGTCTCCGGCACGTACACCTCGGCCGGGACGCCCGCCCGCGCCGCCGCGTACGCGAAGGCCAGCCCCGCGTTCCCGCCGGACGCCGCGACGACGCCCGCCTCCGGAAGCCGCCCCTCCTCCCGCGCGGCGAGGATGTGGTTGAACGCACCGCGCGCCTTGAACGACCCCGTGTGCTGGGTCAGTTCGAGCTTCAGCCACATCCGCCCGGCGGGCGCGAGCGGCTCCGGCTCGACCTCGATGATCGGCGTGCGGCGGACATGGCCCGCGACCCGTTCCGCGGCGGCCTGGACGTCTGAGCGATCGATCACCGGTCTCCCTCCGTGGCATCAGTACCCAACACCAGTTTGGGACATGACCACCGATCGGGCCACCCGGCCCTGACCGGTCGAGCACGCCTCCGTCAGCGGCTCGTGCGGGGTTGGTCAGCGGGCGCGGCGAGTCTTCTCATCGGCGCGGGAGACACGTCCCGCCGGACTAGGGAGGTCCCCATGAAGAACGTCCTCATCTCGGGTGCGAGCATCGGCGGCCCCGCGCTGGCGTACTGGCTGCGGCGGTACGGGTTCGGCGTGACGGTCGTGGAGGTGGCGCCAGGGCCGCGGGCCGGCGGGCAGGCGATCGACGTGCGGGGTCCGGCGCTGGAGGTCGCCGAGCGGATGGGCGTCCTCGACAGGATCCGCGAGCAGCGCGTCGAGATGCGCGGCATGTCCATGGTGGACGGGGACGGCAACGAGCTGTACCGCAGCGAGGAGTACACGGTCACCGGCGGCGATCTGGACAGCCCCGACGTGGAGATCCTGCGCGACGACCTGTCCCGGATCCTGACGGAGGCGGCCGGCGACGGCGTCGAGTACCTGTACGGCGACTCGATCGCGGGGCTGGAGCAGGACGGCGCCGGCGTCCGGGTGATCTTCCATAGCGGGCTGATCCGCACGTTCGACCTGGTCGTCGGCGCGGACGGCGCGCACTCGGCCACGCGGCGGCTGGTGTTCGGGCCGGAGAAGGACTACCTCACCCACCTCGGTACCTACCTGGCGGTGTGGACGGCCCCGAACTTCCTCGGCCTGGACCGCTGGCAGGTGTTCCACCAGGTGCCGGGCAGCAGCTGGGGCGGCGGCGTGATGAGCGTCCGGGGCAACGAGGAGGTCCGCGTCTACCTGGGGTTCGAGTCCGAGCGGCCGATCGAGTACGACCACCGCGACATCGCCGCGCAGAAGAAGATCATGGCGGACGCGCTGGCCGGCGGCGGCTGGGTGCTGCCCGAGCTGCTGGAGGCGATGTGGGACGCGCCCGACTTCCACTTCGACTCGATGGCGCAGATCCGCATGGACTCCTGGTCGAAGGGGCGGGTCGTGCTGCTCGGCGACGCGGGCTACTGCGGGTCGCCGCTGTCCGGGCAGGGCACGAGCATGGCCATGGTCGGCGCGTACGTGCTGGCCGGGGAGCTGAAGGCGGCGGGCGGCGACCACCGCGCAGCGTTCGCGAACTACGAGAAGGAGCTGCGCGGGTACGTCGCCGCCAACCAGGAGCTGGCGCTGACCAACAAGGCGCGGGTCGAGGCCCAGCGCAACGCCGAGATGGGCGCCGAGACCGAGGCCGTCGACTTCCAGGACTTCGGGGAGATCGTCGGCTCGTTCACGGTGCGGGACTACTGAGCGAGGCGGCGCGGTCCAGCAGGACCCGGCGTTCGGGCGCGTTGCGGGTGAGCTCCGCGGCGCGCTCGAACTGCGCGCGCGCCTCCTCCGGGCGGCCGAGGCGGGCGAGCAGGTCGCCGCGGACGCTCGGCAGCAGGTGGTAGCCGCGCAGGGCGGGCTCGTCCACCAGCGCGTCGGCGATCTCCAGGCCCTTCTCGGGGCCCTCCGCCATGCCGACCGCCACGGCCCGGTTCAGCTCCACGACGGGGGACGGCGCGACGCGGGCGAGGACCGCGTAGAGGGCGGCGATCTGCGCCCAGTCGGTGTCCTCGGCGGTGAGCGCCTGTGCGTGGCAGGCGGCGATCGCGGCCTGCAGGACGTACGGGCCGGGCGGCTCCCCGATCCTCTTCGCGCGCAGCAGCGCCTCGAACCCGCGGTGGATGAGGAGCCGGTCCCAGCGGGCGCGGTCCTGCTCCGGCAGCGGGACGGGCTCCCCGGACGGCCCGGTGCGGGCCCGGGTGCGGGACGCCTGGATCTCCATCAGCGCGACGAGCCCGTGCACCTCGGGCTCGCCGGGGGCCAGCTCCGCGAGGACCCGGCCGAGGCGCAGCGCCTCGCGGCACAGGTCCGTCCGCACCCACGCGTCGCCGGCGCTGGCGGCGTACCCCTCGTTGAAGACGAGGTAGACGACCTCCAGCACGGACGCCAGCCGGGCCGCGCGGTCCGGTCCCTCGGGCACCTCGAACGGGACGTTCGACTCCGACAGCGTCCGTTTCGCCCGGACGATCCGCTGCGCCACGGTCGCCTCGGGGACGAGGAAGGCGTGCGCGATCTCCTCGGTGGTGAGGCCGCCGAGCATGCGCAGCGTCAGCGCGACCCGCGCCCGCGCGGACAGCACGGGGTGGCAGGCGGTGAAGATCAGCCGGAGGACGTCGTCCTCGATGCGGTCGTCGTCCGGAACGTCGATCTCCTCGGGCGGCGCCTGGGTCTCCAGGTCGCGGCCGATCTGCTCGATCTTGTCGTCGAGCCGCCGCAGCCGCCGGATCCGGTCGACGGCGCGGCGCTTGCCGACGGCCATGAGCCAGGCGCCCGGGTTATCCGGGACGCCCGACTCCGGCCACTGTTCGAGCGCGGCGACCAGCGCGTCCTGCGCGAGTTCCTCGGCGAGCCCGATGTCGTGCACCATGCGGGCGAGACCGGCGATGATGCGCGCGGCCTCCAGCCGCCACACCGCGTCGATGGTCGCGTGCACGCCCGTGCTCCGCGCGGGCGCATCTCGCGCCCCGGGCTCGTCCGATGCCGTCACGCCGCCGATGAGAGCACCCGCACCGGCCGCCGCGCAAGCTCGGCGGACGCCCGCCGGCCCGTTTCGGGGTCAGGCGCCGGGGATGTCTTCCGGCCCGAACACCTGCTGGATGACGCCCTCGCCGTCGCCGACGATCGCCCAGAACCGCTTGGACAGTTCGATCGCCTCCTCGCGGGTGCCCACCTCGATGAGCGCGAACCCGACGACCGTCTCCTTGGCCTCGGCGAACGGGCCGTCGAGGACGGTGACCTTGCCGCCGGACGACTTGATCCGGGTGCCGCCGGGCTCCAGCCCGCCGGTGGCGAGAAGCACCCCGCTCCGGGACATCTCCTCGATGAACCTGCCCATCTCCGTCTGCAGCTTCTCGTCCGGCGGCCCGGCGGGGGCGGAACCGTCGTCGGTCGTCATCATCAGGAACCGCATGTCGTCTCCTCTGTTCACCGGCCGGGCCCTCCCGGCCTGTCACGAACGCGTCGAAGAAGGTGTGACCGGATCGACATCCCGGCCGAAATCTTCCGGATTTTTTTCCTGCCCGTATCGTGCCAGGTCACGGCGCTGCCGGACCGGACACCACCGTAGATACGCCGAGATGCCCAGCAAAGAGGACATTCCGGACTAGTGGGCAAGTGACTCTCCAACGAGTAACTTCATCCGGTGGAAAGTTTTTTCGCGCGTCGAGGAGGGCGTCCCATGGGAGTACCGGCGGACGACCGCGCCCGGGTCGCCCAGGACCACCGGACGGCGGGCCCGACGGTGCTGCGGATGCTGGTCGGCGCGCAGCTGCGCCGCTACCGGGAGGCCGCCGGCATCTCCACCGAGGCCGCCGGGTACGAGATCCGCGGCTCGCACTCCAAGATCAGCCGGATGGAGCTCGGCCGCGTCGGCTACAAGGAGCGCGACGTCGCCGACCTGCTGACCCTCTACGGCGTGACCGACCCGTCACTGCGCGAGCCGCTGCTGGAGCTGGCCGAGCACGCCGGCGCGCCGGGCTGGTGGCAGCCGTTCGGCGACGTGATCCCGTCCTGGTTCGAGCCCTACCTGGGGCTGGAGCAGGGCGCGGTGCTCGTCCGCGTCTACGAGGCCCAGGACGTCCCCGACCTGCTGCAGACCAGGGACTACGCCCGCGCCCTGATCGCGGCCCGCCACCCGGAGGCGGGGTCCGAGGAGATCGAGCGGCGGGTGGAGCTGCGGATGCGCCGTCGCCGCGTGTTCGAGCGCCCCGACCCGCTGCGGCTGTGGGCGGTGCTGGACGAGGCGACGCTCCGCCGGACGGTCGGCGGCCCCGCCACGATGCGCGCCCAGATCGGGCATCTGATCGAGATGACGGAGCTGCCGCACGTCACGGTGCAGATCGTCCCCCTCGCCTCGGGCGGGCCCGCGGTGGAGGGCGGCCCGATGACGCTGCTGCGGTTCGCCGAGCCCGAGCTGCCCGACGTGGTCTACCTGGAGCACCTCACCAGCGCGCTCTACCCGGACCGGGCCTCCGACATCGCCCGCTACCGCGACGCCCTGAACCGCATCGGCGTCCAGGCCGAGCACCCGGACCGCACCCGGGCGATCCTTCAGACCGCCCTGGCCCGGCTCGCCTAACCGCCGCGCCGGGCCGTCCCCTACCGCGCGGTGGGGACGTAGGTGGCGATGATGACGCCGGTCGTGAAGACCTTGGTGTCGGACAGCTCGAACGTGGCGGAGAACTCGTCGGCGTTGAGCAGTTCGTCGGTGCCGCGGGGGCCGACGAGCACCGGGTGGATCCACAGGCGCAGCTCGTCCAGCAGGCCGTGCTCGACGAGCGTCCGCGTCACCGGTCCGAATCCGTACTGCAGGATGTCCTGGCCGTCCTGCTCCCTCAGCTTGGTGATCTCGGCGACCGCCTCCGCCCGCGGGATGGCCGTCGTGTCGCCCCAGCCGGGCTTGCGGAGGGAGTCGGACACGACGTAGTGGGGCAGGCTGTTCATCCGGACGCCGAAGTCGCCGGTGGCCTCCTCCATGGCCGGCCAGGCCTGGGAGAAGCCGTCGAACGTCTTGCGTCCCATCAGCACGGCGCCGCAGGAGAACAGCAGCTCCCTGGCGTAGGCGGCGGCCTCGTCCTGGAAGTAGGCCGAGGTCCAGTTCTGCGGGTTCTCGATGACGCCGTCGAGCGACACGTACGTCGAGTTGATGATCTTGCGCATGGTCTCCTCCGTCAGGGTGATCGTTCGCCTTCCGGCGCGGTGGGACCACTGTGCGCGAGAGCGTTTACCGCATCCTTACGCTTCCTTTCCGGCGGCCGCCCCGAGGCGCCGGCGGACGGGTTCGCATTAGGGTCGGAAGATGCGATTCGGGCTGCTCGGGCCGCTCGCGGTCTGGACCGACGACGGCGGGCTCGTCCCCGTGCCGGGGCTGAAGGTGCGGGCGCTGCTGGCGGACCTGCTCGTGCACGAGGGCCGTCCGGTGCCCGCCGACCGGCTGGTCGACGACCTGTGGGGCGACGCGCCGCCCGGGAACCCGATGGGCGCGCTGTCGGCGAAGGTGTCGCAGCTGCGCCGCGTCCTGGAGGACGCGGAGCCGGGCGCGCGGGCGCTGGTGGAGTCGCGCCCGGCCGGATACCTGCTCGCCGCGGCCGCCGAGCAGGTGGACGCGCGCTGCTTCCGGTCGCTGGTCGAGCGGGCGCGCGGGGCGGTGGAGCCGAAGGAGAGGGCGGCGCTGCTGGCCGAGGCGCTCGGACGGTGGCGCGGGCCCGCCCTCGCCGACTTCCGGGACGAGGAGTTCACCCGCGCGGCGGTGGCGAGTCTGGAGGAACTGCGGCTGACCGCGCTGGAGGAGCACGCCGAGGTGCGGCTGGAGCTCGGCGAGCACGGCGTCCTGGCGGGCGAGCTCGGCGGCGCCGTCGAGGAGCACCCGCTGCGCGAGCGGCTGAGGGCCGCGCACATGCGGGCCCTCTACCGGGCCGGACGGCAGAACGAGGCGCTGGAGAGCTTCGAGAGGTACCGGGTGCTGCTCGCCGACGAGCTGGGCCTGGACCCCGGATCCGAACTGGCCGAGCTCCAGCGGGCCGTCCTGCGGCAGGACCCCGGCCTGGGCGGGCCCGCCGCCGCGCCGCCGCCGCGCCCGCGGTCGAACCTGCCCGTCCCGCCGACCGAGCTGATCGGGCGGGACGGCGCCGTCCGGGAGATCCGGGCCCGGATCGGCACCGACCGGCTGGTCACGCTGACCGGCCCGGGCGGGGTGGGCAAGACGCGCCTGGCGATCGAGACGGCGGCCGGGCTCGCGGACGCGTTCGGCGACGGCGTGTGGATGGCGGAGCTGGCGGGGCTGGAGCGCTCGACCGTGCCCGACCTCGCGGAGGTCGTGACGGCGATCCTCGACATCCGGGACGCGCCCGGCGCGCCCGCCGCGGCGCTCGACCGGCTGGCGGCGGCGCTCGGCGCCCGGCGGCTGCTGCTCGTCCTGGACAACTGCGAGCACGTGGTCGAGCAGGCCGCCGAGCTGGCCGGCCGGCTGCTGCGCGGGGTGCCCGGGGTGCGCGTGCTGGCGACGAGCCGGGAGCCGCTCGGCCTGCCGGGCGAGGTCGTGTGGGCCGTCCCGCCGCTGGACGTGCCGGGCCGCGGCGACGACCCGGCCGCGTCGAGCGCGGTCCGGCTGTTCGCCGAGCGGGCGCGGGCGGCGTCGCGGAACTTCCGGCTGGACGGGGACACCGCCGGGCCGGTCGGGGAGCTGTGCCGCAGGCTGGACGGCATCCCGCTCGCCCTCGAACTCGCCGCGACCAGGGTGCGGACCCTAGGGGTCGAGGGCCTCGTCGAACGGATCGACGACCGGTTCCGGCTGCTGTCGTCCGGGCACCGCGGCGCCCCGGCCCGGCAGCGCACGCTCACCGCGGTGATCGACTGGAGCTGGGACCTGCTGACCGGGCCGGAGCGCGCGGTGCTGCGCCGGCTGTCGGTGCACGCCGACGGCTGCACGGCCGACTCGGCCGAGGCGGTGTGCGCGGGCGGGGACGTCCCGGACGCGGAGGTCCTCGACGTCCTGGTCCGGCTGGTCGACCGCTCGCTGGTCGTGATGACGGAGCGTCCCGGCGAGGGCCCCCGGTACCGGCTGCTGGAGTCCGTCGCCGCCTACGCGGCCGCGCGGCTGGCGGAGGCGGGGGAGACGCGGCGCGCCGAGGCCGCGCACGGCGGTCACTACCTGGCTCTGGCCGAGCGCGCGGCGGACCTGCTCACCGGGCCCGAGCAGGCGCGCTGGATGGCGAGGCTGGACGCCGAGGCGGCGAACCTGCGGGCCGCGCTCGACGCCGCCGGGTCGGCCGACGCCGCGTTGCGGCTGGTCAACGCGCTCGCCTGGTACTGGTTCCTGCGCGGGCGGCTGACCGAGGCGCTGCGGTCGCTGGAGGCGGCCCTCGCGCGGGACGGCGGCTCGCCGGACCTGCGGGCCCGCGCGCTGACCTGGCGGGCGGGGCTGGCCGTGCTCAAGGGCGCCCCCGGCGACTGGAAGGCCCGCCGCGACGAGGCCCTCGCGCTCGTGGACGCCACCGGCGACGACCGCCTGAAGGCGTGGGCGCGCTGGTTCCTGACGTTCGCCCGGGCCGAACTGGACGACACCGGCGAGGGCGCCGCGCGGCTGGAGGAGGCGCTCGCGGGGTTCCGCGCGTCCGGCGACCGGTGGGGCGAGGCGGCGGCGCTCGTCCAGCGGGCCATGCACGCCCACGCGCGCGGCGAGCCCGCCGCTCTGGAGCGCGACGCCGGGCGGGCCGCCGTGCTGTTCGGCGAGGTCGGCGACCGCTGGGGACGGCTCCAGGCGGTGGAGTGGCTCGGCGGGCTGGCGGAGCTGACCGGCGACTACGACCGGGCCGAGCGGCTCCACCACGAGGCGCAGCGGATGGCCGAGGAGCTGCGGATGTGGCCGGACGTCGCCATGCGGATGGCGTGGCGCGGCTGGATCGCCTACCTGCGCCGCGACCACGTGTCCGCGCGGCGGCTGTTCGGGCGCGCGCGCCGGGTCGCCGTGGAGCAGGGGTTCGCGCCCGCGGTCATGTTCGCCGACATCGGCCTCGGGCTGGCGGCGCAGCGCGAGGGACGGGCGGAGGACGCCGAGGACCGGCTGCGGCCCCTGCTGGCGGCGGCCTCGCCGGAGGAGTTCCCGCCCCTGTACCTGCCGATGATCCAGACCGGGCTGGGGCGGGTGGCGGAGGCGCGGGGCGACGCGGCGTCCGCCGTGCGGTACCAGCGGGACGCGCTGGCCGTCGCGATCAGGCTGGCCGCGCCGCGCGACCTGGCGGGCGCCCTGGAGTGCCTGGCCTGCGCGCTGGCCCTCACCGGACGGCACGGGGACGCGGCGCGGGCCCTAGGGAAGGCGGCTGCGGTCCGGGAGGCGGCCGGCGTGCCGCCCGGCCCCGTCGAGCAGGACGACATCGACCGGGCCGCCGCGCTGATCGGGGACGAGGCCGGGCCGGACGCGTTCGCCGCGGGCGCGGCCCTCGATCCGGTGGAGATCCTGCGCCGCGCGGAGAACGTCCCTCCGGAAGGCGCATCCGTATGGGCGGACCGGTAGGGCGCGGACGGTCGGGTGGCGCGGCAGTGCCTCCCGGGACGGGGGAGGTGTGGGCGATTCGTCCTTATTGCAAGAAGGTTGCGAATGGTCGCGGAATCATCACGACCCCTTGTGGCTCCCCTCACACAGGATGATCATGACCCATCGTGGGACGACGGGGGTTGGTGCTCAGCCGGATCATCGGCGACCGGACGCTGGTGCTGGCCGCCTGCGCGACCGCGCTGTTCGCCACGACCGTCCTCGCCGCCCTGGTCGGCTACACCGGTTCGGTGACCCGCGAGGGGCTGCGCCGCACGCTCGCCGACGCGACGTTCGAGTCGGTCGGGACGACGCTCGGCACGCACGTCCCGGCGAACGGCCTCCCCAAGGTGCAGAGCCAGGTCGACCGGGCGCTCCGCCAGATCTACCGGGACGTCCCGCTGGCGGTCTCGATGAGCGTCCGCAGCGACTCCTACACGCTCCCCGGCCAGGAGAAGAGCGACCACCCCGACCTGACGGCGTTCGAGACCTACACCGGAATCGAGAAGCACGCGCGGCTCACCGAGGGACGCTGGCCCGGCGCGGCCTCCGGCTCCGGTGAGGTCGAGGCGGCCCTGCCCGGCGCCGCCGCCCGCGCGATGCACGCCGGCGTGGACGACGTCCTCACGCTGCACGGCCGCGTCGACAAGAAGTCCGTCGTCAAGGTCCGCGTCGTCGGGCTCTTCGACGTCCCCGACCCGCAGGACTACTTCTGGCAGGACGACAAGCTCGTCACGACCGGCGTCGAACGGCTCACCTACACCAGCTACGGGCCGTTCGTGGTTCCGCCCCAGGTGTTCGCCGCCAAGTTCACCGGCACCGGCTCCGAGGCCCGCTTCACCGTCCTGCCGGACCTGCGCGGCGTCGAGCCCGGCGAGCTCGGCCCCCTCGGCGACCGCGTGGCCGACGGCGGCGACACCTTCAGGAAGGCCGGCGACGGGGCGCAGTTCAGCGTCGCGACGGACCTGCCCGACCTGACCGCGCAGCTGCGCACCGCGCTCCAGGTGGCGCGCTCCACGATGCTCATCCCGGTGATCCAGCTCGTCCTGCTGGCGGGCTGCGCGTGGCTGCTGGTCGCGCGGCTGCTCGCCGACCACCGGCGCGGCGAGGTCGCGCTGCTGCGCACCCGCGGCCTCGGCATGCGCCAGCTCGCCCGGCTCGGCCTCGTCGAGGGCCTGCTGATCGTGCTGCCCGCCGCGGTGTTCGGCCCGCTGCTGGCCGGGCCGCTGCTGCGCCTGGCCGGGCACGCGCCCGCCGTGCGGGACTCGGGGCTGCGGCTGGACGCCGGGCCGCTCGCGCCGCTGTGGACGGTCTCGGTGCTGACGGCGCTGGCCTGCGCCGTCGTCCTGACGGTCCCGACGCTGCGGGGCGCCAACCGGACGTTCGTGGAGGCCCAGGCCGGCATCGGGCGGCAGGGCCGCGGCGGCCTGCGCGGTTCGGGCACCGACCTGGCCCTGCTGCTCGTCGCCGGGCTCGCGATCTGGCAGCTCACCCGGTACGGGGCGGACGGCGCGGGCGGCGACGGCGCCCCCGGAGGCGGCACGGGCGGCATCGACCCGTTCATCGTGTCCGGCCCGGCCCTGGCCCTGCTCGCCGGCGGGGTGCTCCTGCTCCGCTTCGTGCCGGCCGTCTCCCGCGTGGCCGAGCGGGTCGCGACCCGCCGCCGCGGGCTCGTGGCCGTCCTCGGCACCCGGCAGGTCGGACGGCGCCAGCTCCGCTACACCGGCCCGGTCCTGCTGCTGGTGATGGCGATGGCCGTCGGGGTGCTGTCGGTCACGACGATGGCGACCTGGCGGCGGTCCCAGACCGACCAGGCCGACTTCCAGAGCGGCGCCGACCTGCGGCTGTCCGCCTCGTCCAGGGAGGGCGGCCCGGAACCGCTCGGGCAGGCCGGACGGTTCGCGGCGCTGCCCGGCGTCTCGGCCGCGACCGGGGTCCTGCGCATGGACGCCGACCTCGGCACCGAACCCGCGACGCTGCTCGGCGTGGACGCCAGGGCGATCGGCCCGCTCCTGCGCGTCGACCCCGGCCTGCGGAAGGACCTGCGGCTCGGCGAGCTGGCGCGTGCCCGCCCGGCCGTCCCGGCCCTGACCGTCCCGGGCGAACCGAAACGGCTGCTGTTCGACGTGCGCCTCAGCCGCTCCGGCCCGAACCCCGAAGTGCCCCCCGACTACGTGCCGCCCCTCGGCGAGGGCTACAAGTTCGTGGTGACCGTCGTGGACGCGCGCGGGCTGACCCGGCAGGTGACCCTGCCGGGAGTCGAGGCGGACGGCAAGGCGCACACCCTCGCCCTCGACACCGCCCGGCTGGCCGGGCGGGACGGCGTGCCGTCCTACCCCCTGTCGGTCCGCGGCGTCCACTTCGGCTACGACGACAACAAGATCTCGGGCAGGCTCGTCCTGGAACTGCGGAGCGTCACCGGCGAGGGCACCGGCCCGGCCGCGCGTCCCGCCGGGGCCCGCTGGGACGCCTTCGCCGGGCCGCAGGACCTGGAGCACCCGCTCAGGACGCGCATCACCGACTCCGGGGACGCCCTCGCGACCCTGACGATCCCCTCCTCGCCCACCCTCGACCGCCAGGGCTTCTACGGCTACGCGACCGGCACGGCCGTCCACGCGATGCTCGGCACGTCCACCCCGCCCTCGCACGACATCAAGAACACCGACCTGCTGCCCGCCGTGCCGGGCGTCATCACCGAGGAGATGGCGAGCCGCGCCAAGGTCGGCGTCGGCGGCACCGTCACCGTGAACACCATCGACGGCGACCAGCCCGTCAAGGTCGCGGGCATCGCGCCCGCCCTGCCGAGCGTGCCGCCGGGCAGGCCCGGCGTCCTGGTCGACCTGCCCACCCTCACCCAGTCGCGGCTCGCCGTGGACGGCTCGGCGGGCGACCCCATCACGCCCCGCGAGTGGTGGGCGTCGGCGCGCGGCGGCCGCACCGCCCCGGCCGTCCGGGACCTCGCCCGGCACCCCGCGTGGGGCGAGGTCGCGGCCGACCGCGTCGAGACGCGTTCCCGGCTCCGCGACGCCCCGCTCGGCGCGGCGCTCCAGGGCGCCCTCGTGCTCGGGTTCGCCGCGGCGCTGGCGTTCGCCGTCATCGCGTTCGTGGTGAACGCGGCGGTCACCGCGGGCGAGCGGTACCGGGAGTTCGCGGTGCTGCGGGCGCTCGGCGTGCCGCCCCGCCAGGTCGCCGGGATGCTCGCGATCGAGCAGGCCTACCTCGTCGGGCTCGGCCTGCTCGGCGGGACGGTTCTCGGCCTGGTCGTGGCGCGGCTCGTCGTCCCGCACATCGTGCTGAGCGTGCAGGCCGCCGAGCCGTACCCGCCCGCCGACCTGGTCGTCCAGTGGCCCGTGGTGCTGGCCGTCGCCGGCGGGGTGGCGGCGGTGCTCGGGCTCGTGCTCGCGCCCGTCGTCCGGACGCTGCGGCGCCGGAACCTCGGCGCCGGCCTGCGCGTGGGGGAGGACCGATGAGAAGTGCCGGGATGCGGCTCGTCCGCGCGCAGTGGGCGCCGCTCACCGCGCTGGCCGTGCTGACGCTGGTGTCGGCGCTGCTCGCCGTCGCCGTCCCGTCCCGGACGACCGCCGGGTACGACCGCGCCGCGGCCGCGGCGGCCGGTCCGGGGGCCGACATCCACGTGAAGGGGGAGGCGGGCGGCTCCGCGGCCTTCGCCGCCGTCCCCAGCGACGCGGCCCTGAACGCCAACGCCCTCGCCTGGCGGGACCGGCTGCCCCGCTCCCTGGCCGAGGTGACGGGCGAGCCCGAGTCGTCGGTCACCTCGCCCTCCCAGGCCGTCGACGGCGAGTTCCGCAGGCCGAGGCTCCTGTACCTGGGCTGGGAACCGGGCGCATGGCGGCGCATCCGCGTCGTCTCCGGCGGCTTCCCCTTCAACAAGACGGGCCAGACGAGCGGCGACATGAACGCGATGGTCGCCAAGCGGTACGCCGACCAGCTCGGCTACAAGGTCGGCGACCGGATCGGACTCGGCGACCTCACCGTCCGCGTCAGCGGCCTGTACGAACCCGTGAACGCCGCCGACCAGTTCTGGGGCCCCCGCGCCCGGATCCTGCACCCCACCATCGAGTACATGCCCCAGACGACCATCGAGGCCGACGCGGGCACGGCGCTGATCGACCCGGCCGCGTACTCGCGCCTCACGCGCGACCCGCGCCTGAAACTGAACTACGACTGGCGGTTCCCGCTCCGCACCGGCGTGGTCAGCGCGGAGCAGGTCCGCGCCATGACCCGCGACCTCGACGCCTTCCGCTCCGCCGTGGAAGGGCGCGCCGACCTCTTCCCCTGCGAGGTCTCCACCGCCCTGGACAACCGGCTGAAGGAGTTCGCCGGACGCCTCCGCACCGCCCGGTCGGTCGTCGGCCTGGCCTTCGGCGGGCTCGTCGCCGTCGCCGCCGGGCTGCTGCTGCTCGCCGCCGGGCTGCTCGGCGAGCGGCTCCGGCCGATCCTCGGCGTGATGCGGGCGCGCGGCGCGTCGCTGCGCCAGCTCGCCGCGCCCGCCTGCGGGCTGACCGCGCTCGCCGCCGTCCCGTCCGCCCTGCTCGGATACGCGGCCGGACGGCTGCTGGACGCCGGACCGCCGCAGGCCGCGTCGCTGTACGCGATCGGGCTGCTCGTGGCGGCCGTGCTGGGCCTCCCGGCGGCCATGGTCCTGCGGGAGCGCGGCGGCGGCCTCGGCTCGGTCACCGAACGCCGCGACGACCTCGTCGCGGCGCGCCCCTCCCGGCGGCGGCTCGTCCTGGACGGACTGCTGGTGGTGCTCGCCGTGGTCGGGGTCGTGCTGCTGCGCGAGCGCGGCGCCTCCTCCGGCACCGACCCGCTGGTCGCCTCCGTCCCCGCCCTGCTCGGCGCGGCGCTCGGCGTGCTCGTCCTGCGCGCCTACCCGTACCTGCTGCGCGCGGCCGGGCCGATCCTGCGGCGGCGGACCGGCGCCGTCGCGTTCATCGGCGTCGCCCGCGCGTCCCGGCAGAACCTCGTCGGCGCGCTGCCGCTGGCCGTCCTGCTACTGGCGGCGACCATCGCCGGCTTCACCTCCACCGTGGACACCGCGCTGCGGACCGGGCAGGAGCGCGCCTCGTGGGCCGAGACCGGCGGCGACGCGCGCGTCGACGCCGAGTCGCTGGACGACGAGGGCCTGCGCCGCATCCGCGCGGTCCCCGGCGTCACCGGCGCCGTCCGGGCCCGGGTCATCGCCCGCGCCTCGTCCGCCACCGACCCCGCGCCGCTGACCGTGGTCGGCGTGGACCTCGACGCCTACCGGAGACTCGCGCCCGAAGTGCCCGGCATCCCGAACACCGGCGCGGGCACGCTGGTGTCGCCGCTGGCCGCCCGCACTCTGGGCCCGAGCGCCGTCACGCTCAGCCGCGCCGGCATGGACCCGGTGACGGTCAAGGCGTCCGCCCAGATCGAACGCTTCCCCGGGCTGGAGAGGAACAGCGCCTTCGTGATCGTCCCCTACCGGGCGGTCGCCGGTGCGACGGGCTTCCCGTCCCAGGTCTTCCTCACCGGCCACGACATCGACGCCAAGGCGCTGCGCGCCGCCGCCCCGGGCGACGACGTCGTCATGCGGCGGCAGGTGCTGCGGAACATGACGGGGCTGCCCCTGGTGTCGGTCGTCCACGACACCTTCCGGGACTCGGCCATCGCCGGCGGCGTCTACGGGCTCCTCGCCGTCCTGCTCGTCCTCGTCGTGGGGGCCCGCGCCCGCGGCCGGATGATCGCCCACCTGCGCGCCCTCGGGCTGAGCCGCCGGCAGAGCCGCCGCCTCGCCCTCGTCGAGCTCGCGCCCGTCCTGCTGTGCGCGGTCGGCGCCGGGTGGGTGCTCGGCCTCCTGCTGCCGGAGATCACCGGGCCGGTCGTCGACCTGCGCCCCTACACCGGCGGCTTCGCCGTCACCGCACACGTCCCAGGGCTCCCGGCGCTGCTCGGCCTGCTCGCCGCGCTCCTGCTGGCGGCCGCCGCCGCCGTCGCGGTCGACCGCGCCTTCGACACCGACCCCGGCAACGCCCTGAGAACGGGGGAATGATGACCGAAACGACCGACCTCGCCGAACTGGAGCGCCGCGCCGCGGAGCGCGGCCCCGTCTACGGCGAGGGCGCCCACATCGTCTGCGACAACCTGGTGCGCATCTACAAGACCGACGGCGTCGAGGTCGTCGCCCTCCAGGGCCTCGACCTGCTGATCGACCCCGGCGAGCTCGTCGCCATCGTCGGCGCGTCCGGCTCGGGGAAGTCGACGCTGCTGAACATCCTGTCCGGCCTGGACGTGCCGACCGCCGGCGTCGCCCGCGTCGCCGGCTCCGACCTGCTCACCATGGCGTCCAAGGAGCGGCTGGAGTTCCGGCGCGAGAAGGTCGGGTTCATCTGGCAGCAGACGTCCCGCAACCTCCTGCCGTACCTGACCGCCGCGCAGAACGTCGAGCTGCCCATGAGGTTCGCCGGGCGGTCGCGCCGCGCGCGCGCCACCCGCGCCGCCGAGCTGCTCGGCATGCTGGACGTCGGCGACTGCGCGGGCCGCCGCCCGGCCGAGCTGTCCGGCGGCCAGCAGCAGCGGATCGCGATCGCCGTGGCCGTCGCCAACGAACCCCAGGTCGTGCTGGCCGACGAGCCGACCGGCGAGCTCGACACCGCCACCGCCGCCGGGGTGTTCGCCGCCCTCCGCCGCGTCAACCAGGAGCTCGGCACCACCACCGTCGTCGTCACCCACGACGCGCAGGTGTCCGAGCGCGTCGACCGGACCGTCGGCATCCGCGACGGCCGCACCAGCGTCGAGGTCCGCCGCCGCTCCGAGGAGGACGGGACCCGCGTCGTGGAGGAGTACGCCCTCCTCGACCGCGTCGGCCGCGTCCAGCTGCCCAAGGGGTTCACCCAGTTCCTGGACATGCGCGACCGCGTCCGTCTCGCCCTGGAAAGCGACCACGTCGGCGTCTGGCCCGACCGGGAGGAGACCTGATGACCGCCCCGATGGTGGCCGTGGAAGGACTGGTCCGGACGTTCCGGACGGGCAGGATCGAGGTTCCGGCCCTGCGCGGGGCGTCCTTCACCATCGCGCCGGGCGAGCTCGTCGCCGTCCGGGGCCGCTCGGGCTCCGGCAAGACGACGCTCCTCAACCTCATCGGCGGCCTGGACAGCCCCGACGGCGGCACCGTCCACGTCGACGGGCGCGACGTCGGCGCCCTCTCCGAGGACGACCTGCTCGCCCTGCGCCGCGACGACATCGGCTTCGTGTTCCAGTCGCACGGCCTCATCCCCGTCCTGTCGGCGGCCGAGAACGTCGAGGTTCCGCTGCGGCTCGTCCGCACGCCGCCCGCCGAACGGGACGAGCGCGTCCGCGTCCTGCTGGGCCTCGTCGGCCTGGCCGACCACGCGCTGCAGCGCCCCTACGAGCTCTCCGGCGGCCAGCGCCAGCGCGTGGCGATCGCCCGCGCCCTCGCCAACCGCCCCCGCCTGCTCCTCGCCGACGAGCCCACGGGCCAGCTCGACTCCGAGACCGCCGCCGCGATCATGCCGCTGCTCCGCGCCGTCGTCTCCAGCGAGGGCGTGACCGTCCTGGTGGCGACCCACGACGAGTCCCTCCTCGCCGAGGCCGACCGCGTCCTGACCCTGGAGGACGGCGCCGTCACCGAGGCCTCCGTCCCCGCCTGACCCTCGCCCGCCGAGGCCTCCCGCGCCGGACGGTGCCCGCCCCCTTGCCGAGGGCGGAGCTGGGCATGTCCTGTTTGTCCCGTTCCAATGAGTGCGGCGGTAACCCGCGAGACAGGCTTGCGAGGTGATCGTCGGGGGAATCGGTATCGGGGAACAGGAGGGCTCGATGGCGACCGTTGTACTGGTGGGGACGCTCGACACCAAGGGCGCGGAGTACGCGTGGCTCCGCGACCGGGTGCGCGAGCTGGGCTGCGACACCGTCCTCGTGGACGCGGGGGTCGGACCGTCCGACGTGGAGGCCGACGTCTCCGCCGAAGAGGTCGCGGCGGCCGGGGGCACCTCGCTCCAGGCCCTGCGCGACGCGGCCGACCGGGGCGCGGCCGTCACCGCGATGGGGGAGGGCGCGGCGGTCGTCCTCGCCGCCCTCGACCGGGTGGACGCCGTGCTCGCCGTCGGCGGGAGCGGCGGATCGTCCATCGCGGCGCGGGCCGTCCGGGACCTGCCCATCGGGCTGCCCAAACTGATCGTGTCGACGATGGCGGCGGGTGACGTCGAGCCCTACGTGGGCGCCAAGGACGTCACGCTCACCTACAGCGTCGTCGACATCGCGGGCGTGAACCGGCTGTCGCGCCTGATCCTCGGGAACGCCGCCGCGGCGGCGGCCGGGATGGCCAAGGCGCACGCCGTCCCGGAACCCGCGGCGGACGGGCGGCCCCTCATCGGGGCGTCCATGTTCGGGGTCACGACCCCCGCGGTGGACGCCGCCCGGGAGCGGCTGGAGGAACTGGGCTACGAGGTGCTCGTCTTCCACGCGACGGGCGCCGGCGGGCGGGCGCTCGAAGGGCTCGTGGAGAGCGGCCTGCTGGCCGGGGTCCTCGACCTGACGACGACCGAGATGGCGGACGACCTCGTCGGCGGCGTCCTGTCCGCGGGACCCGACCGGCTCACGGCGGCCGGACGGCACGGCGTCCCGCAGGTCGTGGCCCCCGGCGCCCTCGACATGGTCAACTTCGGGCCGCGCGCCACCGTCCCCGAACGGTTCGCCGAGCGCCTGCTGTACGTCCACAACCCGACCGTGACCCTCATGCGGACGACACCGGAGGAAATGGGCGAGCTGGGACGCAGGATGGCGTCCAAGCTGGCCGCCGCCACCGGGCCGACCGCACTGTTCGTCCCGCTCAAGGGCGTGTCGGCGCTGGACGCCCCCGGCATGCCGTTCCACGATCCGGTGGCGGACGTGGCGTGCTTCATGGCGCTGGAGGAAGTCGCGGAGGCGGAGATGCTCGACATGCACATCAACGACCCGGAGTTCGGCCGGGCGATGGCCGACCGGCTGCACCGGCTGATCTCGGAGGGCGCGCAGTGAACCGCGAGACCGTCCTGTTCCGGCTGAGGAGCACCGTCGAGGAGGGCAGGCCCGTCATCGGCGCCGGCGCGGGCACCGGGCTGTCCGCCAAGTGCGCCGAGGCGGGCGGCGTCGACCTGATCATCATCTACAACTCGGGCCGCTACCGGATGGCCGGACGCGGATCGCTGGCCGGCCTCCTGCCCTACGGGGACGCCAACCAGATCGTGGTGGAGATGGCGTCGGAGGTGCTGCCCGTCGTCCGCGACACCCCCGTCCTCGCCGGGGTGTGCGGCACCGACCCGTTCCGGGTCATGCCGGTCTTCCTCGACCAGCTCAAGGCCATGGGCTTCGCGGGCGTGCAGAACTTCCCGACGGTCGGGCTCTACGACGGCGTCTTCCGGCAGAACCTCGAAGAGACCGGCATGGGGTACGACCTGGAGGTCGAGATGGTGCGCCTCGCCCACGAGCGCGGCCTCGTCACCGCCCCCTACGTCTTCGACGAGGACCAGGCGCGGGCCATGACCGAGGCCGGCGCCGACGTCCTCGTCCCGCACGTCGGCCTCACCACCAAGGGCAGCATCGGCGCCGGGACGTCCCTCACCCTGGACGAGGCGGTCGAACGCGTCCAGGCCATGCGGGACGCCGCGGCCGCCGTCCGTCCCGACGTCCTCGTCCTGTGCCACGGCGGTCCCATCGCCGAACCCGAGGACGCCGCCCACGTCCTGTCCCGGACGGAGGGCGTCGTCGGCTTCTTCGGCGCCTCCTCCGTCGAGCGGCTCCCGACCGAGAAGGCCATCACCGCGCAGGTCGCGGCCTTCAAGAACCTGGAGATCTGATGCTGAGGAACCCCGGTGACGTGGCGACCGCGACCTTCGACTGGGGGTCGATCAAATGGTTCGTCACCCCGTCCGCGGTGCCCGGGGCGGGCAGCACGCTCGGCGAGGTGATCGTCAACCCCGGCAAGGGCCACGCCCGCCACCACCATCCGAACGCCGAGGAGGTCATCTACGTGATCTCCGGCGAGGCCGCGCAGATGGTCGACGACGGCGAGCCCTTCCTGATCCGCGAAGGCGACGCCGTCCACATCCCCAAGGGCGTCTGGCACTCCACCTACAACATGACCTGGCGCCCCCTCCGCCTGATCGTCACCTACACCCCCGGCGGCGAGGAAAAGGCCCTCGAAGCCGCCCCCGACCACTGCCTACACGAACCAGGCGCCATCCCCGAATGGCGCCCCGCCTGACCAACGACACCCCACCCCCAAACGGCACGCTCGGGGTCAGGTGCGGGTCCAGGCGGCTAGGCCCTCTTCGGTCAGGAGGAGGTCGAAGGCGGCGTCCGCGGCGCCGGTCAGGGGGCCCTGCGGGCCGAGCGTCGAGGGCAGGATGGGCGGCGGTGCCGCACGGCGGTAGCGCATCAGGGCGGCCGTGTAGCCGGTTTCGAGGGCCGCGGGCGCCGTCGCCGCCAGGTCGGTGGCCAGGCCGGAGAGCGTGACGACGCCGGGGTCGAGGGCGTTGGCGAGAGCGCCGATGCCCCGTCCCAGCGCGTGCGCGGCGGCGCCGGCGGCCGAGCGGGCCGCCGGGTCGGAGGCGGCGGCGGCGATCACGTGCCCGGCCGCCGTGCGCGGGTCGCGGGGTGCGGGACGGCCGAGCGCGCGGGCCATGGCGCGGCCGTCGACCTCCAGGTCCCAGCAGCCGCGGGCGCCGCAGGGACAGTGCAGCGACGGGTCGCCGAACGGCATGTGGCCGAACTCGCCGCCCGCGCCCGTGGCGCCGTCCACCGGCCGGCCGTCCACGACGAGGATGCCGCCCACCCCCACCTCGACCGTCAGGTGCAGCACGACCCGCGTTCCCGCGCCCGCCCCGCGTCTCGCCTCCGCCAGCCCGGCGAGCGAGGCGTCGTTGCCGACGAGCAGCGGGATGCCGGGCGGCCGGAGCGGGCCGAGGTCCACGTCGTGCCAGCCCATGCCCGACGCCTGGACCACCGTGGTCGCGCTGACCGTTCCCGCGACGCAGGCGGACACGGCGCGGAGCCGGTGGCCGTAGCGGGCGTGCAGGGCCGACACGCGGCGGCCGAGCGTCCCGAGGACGTCCGGGGTGCCGGAGTGGCCGCCGGCCTCCTGCGTGACGACGCGACCGCCCAGCTCGACGCAGGCCACACGCCACCGCTCGTGGCTGATGTCCACGACGCACACCAGCGGGCCGTCCCTGTGGGGCACGAGTGCCGGGGAGGGGCGGCCGCGCCCGCCGGTCAGGGCGGCGGCCTCCTCGTCGATCAGCCGGGACGCCTTCAACCGGCTCGTGATCTCGGTGGCGGACCCGCTGCTCATCCCCAGCGCCCGCGCCGCGTCCGCGCGTTTCGCGGACGGGTGCGCGTGGACGTGGCGGAGCACGGCCAGCGCCCCCTGGCTGCGCAGGGCGCGCGCGGAGTGCGCGGTCATCGGCTCCATGGGTGACATCCTGGCGTGCCCGGCTTATCCTCGCCCTACGAGTTTAATAGGGGAGGCGCGATGAAGTCCGCCGACACGGGCCCGGACACCGGGCGGACAGGGGAGACACTCGGCCTCTACGCCGCCTTCGGATGCCTCGGCTACCTGCTCACCGCGCTCGGCGCGATCCTGCCCCAACTGCGGGAGGAACGCGGCCTGCCCCGCGCGGAGGCCGCCCTCTACCCGTCCGCCTTCGCCCTCGGGCTGGTGATCGTCGGTCTGGTCGGGCACCGCCTGGCGGCCCGGCTCGGGCGCTACGCGATCCCGGCGGCCCTGACCGCCCTCGTCGGCGGCGCCGCCCTCCTGGCCGCCGCAGGCGGACGCCTCGGAACGGCCGCCGGCGCCCTGGTCCTCGGCCTCGGCGGAGCGGGCCTCGTCCAACTCGTCCCGGCGGCCCTGCGTGCCGCACACCGGGGAGATGGAACGATCCAAATCGGAGAGGCCAACGCGGTCTCCAGCGCCGCGTCCGTCCTTTCCCCGATCCTCATCGGCGCCGCCCTGGCCCACGGCCTCGGCTGGCGCCCCGCCTTCACCACCCCACCCCTCCTGGCAGCCGCCATCCTCCTCATCTTCCTCACCCGCCCACCCCGCCGCCCCGCCCAACCCACCCAGACCCCCACCCCTCCCACCGCCGCCCCTCCCACCGCCGCCCCTCCCACCGGTGCCGCTCCGACCGGTGCCGCTCCCAGCGCCGCCGCTCCCGCCGGTGCTGCTCCCGGGGCGGTTGGTGTGGAGGCCGGTGGTGGGGTGGGGTTCTGGGGGCGGTGGGGGGATCTTGTGTTGGCGGTGGGGGTGGAGTTCTGTCTGGTCTTCTGGGCGGCGGACTTCCTTGGGAGTGTCAAGGGGCTGGGGGCGGGGGGTGCGGCGACGTTGTCGGCGGGGTTCGTGCTCGGGATGGCCGTCGGGCGGGCGGCGGCGGGGCCGGTCGTGCGGCGCGGAGGGCGGCCGGACCGGCTGCTCGCCCTCGCGGCGGCCGTCGGGATCGGGGGGTTCGCGGTGCTGTGGGCGTCGCCCGCGCCGGTCGCGGTCGCCGGGCTCGTGGTGACCGGGCTCGGGGTGGCGCTGCTGTATCCGGTGATCCTTGGGCAGGCGCTCGCGGCGCGGCCGTCCGAGCCGGCGTGGGCCGCGGCGCGGTGCGCGCTCGCGTCCGGGGTGGCGATCGGCGTCGCCCCGCTCGTGCTCGGGACGCTCGCCGACCTGACCACCCTGCGCGCCGCCGTGCTCGTCGCGCCCGCCCTGCTGCTGGTGCTGCTGGCCCGCTGCGGGCGGCGGCTCAGAACGGGATCGGCGTCGTGACCATGCCCGCGTGGGTGAGGATCGTCCCGGCGTCGTCCACCGGCGGGTGGATCTTGTCCATGATCCAGCGCTTGACCCACTTGCCCTCCGCGCCGTGCAGCGCGACGAGACGGTCCCAGCCGCGCGTGTAGACGGCGCCGGCCGCGCCGAGGTCGACGTCGGTGACGTAGGGGGCCGGGGTGAAGTCGATCAGCGGGACGCCGAGGAGGTCGGCCGCGGCGTTGTGCCCGGCCGTCTTGCCCATCGGGGTCGCGTGCTGGCAGCTCTGCATCGTCAGGCGCCCCTCCTCGGCGCGGGCGGCGGCGACGTCCCCCGCCGCGAAGACGGCGTCGTGGGCGCGCAGGTGCGCGTCGACCTTCAGGCGGCCCAGGTGGTCGCGCTCCCCGGGGATCTGGGACGTGAGCGGGTTCGCTTCCAGGCCCGCCGTCCACACGACGGCGTCCGCCGGGATCGCGGTGCCGTGGCCAGCATCGCGCCGCCCTCGGTGACCTCCGTGACCGTCGTGCCGAGGCGGCACTCGACGCCCAGCCTCTCCAGCGCCACCTCGATCACCGGCCGCGGGCCGGGACCGAGGTCGGGGGCGATCTCCTCGGCCCTCTCGACCAGCACGACCCGCCCGCGCCCGGCCAGCTCCGCGGCGATCTCCAGCCCGGCGAAGCCCGCGCCGACCACGACCGTCGTGCCGTCGCGGCCGCGCAGGTGGCCGCGCAGCCGCAGGGCGCCCGGGAGGGTGTCCACGTCGAACATTCGCTCCGCGCCCGGAATCTCCGGCCGGACGAGACGGCTCCCCGCGGCAAGGACGAGCCGGTCGTACCCGACCTTCCGCCCGTCCGCGGTGACGGTCCGCTCGTCCACGTCGATGTCCTGGACGGCCGCGCGCATGTGCTCGACGCCGACCGGCTCCAGGATCCGCTTCAACGCGACCGTCGCCCGCTCGGGCTCCGGCTCGTACAGCCGGGGCCGCAGGACGAGATCGTCACCGGGTGCGATCAGCGTGATCCGCAGGTCCCGCGTCCCGCGGACCCGTGCGGCCGCCGCCGCGCTCCACACCCCGGCGAAACCTCCACCGACGATCACTATGTGCGCCATGTCCGTCTCCTCGTCTCGATACGCGCCAGGGAGACAAGGCAGCGCCCGCACATGTGACCGCGCGGGCTACAGATGGCGCAGCTTGTCCGGGTTCGCGATCCGGTGGAAGGCCGTCACGCGACCGTCGGCGATCTCCAGCGTGTCGACCCAGACGACGCGGCCGTCCCGGCGGGTCTCCAGGGCGAGTTCGCCGCCCACCTCGACGAGGGCGACGCGGCCGGTCCGGGACCGGGCGGCGACGCCCGCCAGGAGGCGGGCGATCCGGTCCGCGCCGGTGATCGGACGGCGGGACGCGACGGCCCTGCCTCCGCCGTCGGCGACGTAGACGGCGTCGGGGTGGAGGAGCCGGACGAGGCGGTCGATGTCGCCGCCCTCGGCGGCCGCGCGGAACGCGATGAGGACCCGCTCCCGTTCCGCGCGGCTCGCCCTCGGCCGGGCCTCGCGGGCGTCCGCCACCCGCCCGCGGGCCCGGGACGCGAGCTTGCGCGCCGCCGCCGCCGAACCCCCGAGCACCCCCGCGACCTGGGCGAACGGGACGTCGAACACGTCGTGCAGGACGAACGCGACCCGCTCTGCCGGCGACAGCTCCTCCATCACCAGCAGCATCGCGGTGCTGACCGAGTCGTCCACGATCACCCGGTCGGCGACGTCCGGGCCGGTCAGAAGGGGTTCGGGCAGCCACGGCCCGGGGTACTCCTCGCGGCGCACCCGCGCCGACTTCAGCACGTTGTACGCGAGCCGGGCCGCGATCGTCACGAGCCACGCGCGCTGGTCGCGGACGCCCGACCGGTCGGCGCCGGAGGCGCGGAGCCAGACGTCCTGGACGACGTCCTCCGCCTCGGCCACGCTGCCGAGCAGCCGGTACGCGGCGCCGAACACCGCCGGGCGGTTGGTCTCCCAGTCCAGGTCGTCCACGTACGGGGAGCCTACTCGTCGGCGAACGAGCAGTCGGCGGGGTTGTCCGGCGGCTGGAAGTCACCGGTCGGGATCTGCAGAGGCGCGTCCTTCACCGTGTACCCCTTCAGCCATTTCCCGAAAGGACCGGAACTGTTGGTGCTGAACGGTGCGGGCCCTGAACCCATCTGCTGGCACTGCGGGAAGACGACGCCCCAGGAGAAGCCCATCCGGTCGAACTTGTGGCCGCGCGGCGACTGGTAGAACGTCAGGTTCGCGCGCTTCTGGTTCGCCGGGATCCCGTGCTCGTCGTCCTGCCGGATTCCCGACACGACGGCGACCGGCCCGGACGCCATCACGTAGTCGACCTTGATCCAGCCCCAGTGGTGCTTGGACGGCCCGCCGGGCTCGTCCGGCGAGTAGTGGTCGAACTTCACCGTTCCGCGCGCGGCGCCCATGACCATCTTGCCGTCGACGAACTTCCACGGGCCCCCGTGGGCGTCCACGATGAACCGCCGGTACGGGTACTGGGGGTCGCCCGGGTACTTCACCCATGCGTCCCCGGTGACGTGGGACTCCTTCGGGAGCGGCGCCTTGTCCTGCGCCATCGCGCTGCCGGTGCCGACCGCTCCGGCCGCGCAGAGAACGGCCATTCCGGCGACCGCGGCACGCCTTTTCCGTGACATGTGGATTCCTCTTTTCCGCGGGTATCCCTTGCCCGCTCTCCACACGTTCTCAGCGCCCGCCCGGCTGTTCTTCCCCCGTACGGACGATGCCGCTCGCCCGTACGGCGGAGAGTCAGCTCACTTTGCCGCGGACGTAGACCCAGGCACCGTCATGCCGCACGAACCGGCTGACCTCGTGCATTTCCCCGGGCTCCGTTCCCGTCAGGTAATGGGCGCGGAACTCCACGAGGCCCCGGTCGTCGTCCGGCCCGCCGCCCTCGGTGCGGACGATCTCCAGCCGCGTCCAGCGCGTCCCGTCCCCGAACCCGATCCGCTCCGGCCGGGTCGCCGGATGCCAGGTCGCGAGCAGGTACGCCTCGTCCTCCACCGCGAACGCGCTGAACCTCGACCGCATCAACTGGACGGCCGTCGCGGCCGCCTCCTCACCCCGGTGCAACGGCCCGCAACAGTCCCGGTACCGGGAGCCGACCCCGCAGGGACATCGCTTCGCCACCCTCCGATTGTGCCTTGCGGGGCGGCATCCGCGCGGCGACGATGAGCGCCATGTCCGCACAGCGACCCCCCGAGATCGACACCTCGCGCCCGCATCCGGCCCGCATGTGGAACTACTGGATCGGCGGCAAGGACTACTACGAGATCGACCGGCAGGTCGGCGAGCAGGTCGCCGCGGCGTTCCCCAGCGTCGGCGACGTCGCCCGCCACTCCCGCGTGACGCTGGGCCGCATGGTCCGCCATCTCGCCGAGCGGGAGGGCGTCCGGCAGTTCCTCGACATCGGGACGGGGCTGCCCACGCACGACAACACCCACGAGGTCGCCCAGCGCGCCGCCCCCGAGTCGCGCGTCGTCTACGTGGACAATGATCCGCTGGTCCTCGTCCACGCGCGGGCGCTGCTGACCGGGCGCCCCGAAGGCAGGACGGACTACATCGAGTGCGACGTCCGCGACCCCGGCCGGATCCTGGCCGAGGCCGCCCGCACCCTCGACTTCGACCGGCCGATCGGCCTCATCCTGTTCGGCATCATGGGCAACGTCGTCGACGACGGCGAGGCGCATGCCATCGTCCGGCGGCTCCTGGACGCCCTCGTCCCGGGAAGCTTCATGGCGTTCAACGACGGCACGGGGGTCGTCGACCAGAAGGGCCGCGAAGAGGCCATCCGGATCGCCGTCGAGCAGGGCTCGACGCCCTACGTCGTCCGCACTCCCGAACAGATCGCCGAATTCTTCGCCGGCCTCGAACTGCTGGAGCCGGGGGTCGTCTCCACGTCCCGCTGGCGCCCCGAGGCCGTGCCGTTCGGCATGCCGGAAACGGTTGACGCCGCCTGCGGCCTGGCCCGCAAACCCTGACCCGGCGGACGTGTCGCATCCGGCGGCCCGCCGATCGTCTAGGAGGTGAAGCCCCCAGCGATCACGGAGGAGTACGCCATGGAGATCGTGGTTTCCGGCATCGACGCCGCCCACCCCGGCCACGCGAACTGCGACCTGCCCGGCAGGCCGCGCCTGATGCCCGACCCGTACGCGACCCTGCCCGCGAACTGAACGGCCGGCCGGAACCGAGGAGGTGGCGCACGTGAAATACGTTCTCATGTTCGTCGAGACCGAGGAGTACGCCAGGGAGCTGGCCGCCATGGCCGACGATGAGCGGCAGGCGGCGTACGAACGGGTTTCCGAGTGGTTCGCCCGGTATTCCACCCAGATCACCCACCACGCGCATCTGAAGCCGGCGCACACGGCGACCACCCTGCGCCTGGACGCCCCGGACCCGCTGATCACCGATGGTCCCTTCGTCGAGGGCAAGGAGGTCGTGAGCGGCTACGCCGAGGTCGAGGTCGCCGACCTCGACGAGGCCCTCGCCCTGGCCCGCGCCTGGCCCGCCTGCCCGGTCGTCGAGATCCGCCCGCTCACGTGACGGAGGAGGCCCACGCCGAGCTGGCCCGCGTGGTGCGAGAGCACGCGGGCCGGCTCACGGCGTCCCTCGTCCGGACGCTCGGCGACTTCGCCGCCGCCGAGGACGTCATGCAGGACGCCGTCGAGACCGCGCTGAGACGCTGGCCCGAAGAGGGCGTTCCCGACCATCCGGACGCCTGGCTCCTCACCACCGCGCGGCGCCGGGGCATCGATCTGCTGCGCCGGCAGGCCAACTACCGCGACAAGCTCGCCCTGCTCCAGTGGCCGGTGCCCGCCGACCCCGGCGACCGGCTCAGACTGATCTTCACCTGCTGCCATCCCGCGCTGCCCGTGCCGGCGCAGGTCGCGCTCACCCTGCGCACCGTGTGCGGGCTGACCACGGGGCAGATCGCCGCCGCCTTCCTCGTCCCCGAGGCGACGGTCGCGCGGCGCGTCACCCGCGCCAAGCGCAAGATCACCGACGCGCGGATCCCGTACCGTATCCCGGCGGACGCCGAACTCGACGTGCGGGTGAGGCAGGTCCTCGCCGTCGTGTACCTGCTGTTCAACGAGGGGTACCTGACCAGCGGCGGCGACCGTCCGCACGCCCGCGACCTCGCCGGCGACGCCGAATGGCTGGCCGCGAGCCTCGCCTGGCTGATGCCGCGCGAGCCCGAGGCGCTCGGCCTGCTCGCCCTCATCCGCCTCCACCAGGCCCGCGCCGGTGCCCGCTTCGACGGCGGCGGCCACCTCGTCCCGCTGCGCGACCAGGACCGCGGCGCCTGGGACCGCGAGGCCGTCGCGGAGGCCGCCGCCCTGATCGCCCGCGCCGCCGCGATGGGACGGCCCGGCCCGTACCAGCTCCAGGCCGCCATCGTCGCGTGCCATGCCGAGGCCCCGACCTGGGACGACACCGACTGGACGCAGATCCTCGTCCTGTACGACATGCTGCTGCGCATGACGGACACGCCGATCGTCCGGCTGCACCGCGCCGTCGCCGTCCGCTATGTCCTGGGTCCGGGCGCCGCGCTGGACGCCCTCGTGCCGCTCGCCGAGCCCCTCGACGGCCACCACCTGTTTCACGCCGCCCGCGCCGAACTGCTGCGCGACCTCGGCCGCCGCGTCGAGGCCCGCACCGCCGACCGCCGCGCCCTCGCCCTGGCCGGCAACCCGGCCCAGCGGACCCTCCTGGCCGAGCGCCTCGCCTGGACGTGAGGCGCGCTCGCCACCCCGGGCCTCAGTCCAGCAGCAGGCCCATGTAGTACTCGTTCATCCGATGCCCCTGGACGTCCAGCGCGGCCCGCCGGAGCCCCTCCACCTGGAAACCGCAGTTCAGATAGAGCGCCAGGGCGCGGCGATTGTGCTCCATGACGGTGAGTTCCAGACGTCGCATCCCGCGCGTCTGCGCCTCTCGCAGCGCCTCCCGCATCAGGGCCCCGCCCAGCCCCCGTCCGCCATGGCCGGAACGCACCCCGGCCACCACGTAGCCGGTGCGGCGGGCCCTGGCGAAGGGGAGCACCGACACGTCGACGTACCCCACCGCCGCGGGCCCCTCCAGCGCCACGACCAGGTACGACAGGTCGCGCCCCTCGGCGCGGGCGGCCAGCCGCAGCTTCAGCGGTTCGAGGTCCAGTTCCCGCTCGCCGGGCTCCAGGAGCATGAACTCCGTCTCGCTGTCCAGTATGTGCTGCAATTCCACCAGAGTGGACGCATCGCCTGGACGCGCGAGCCGGATCAGCGGATCGATATCCGTCACACCCCCAGTGTGCCAGATGTAAATGCCTGCCATTTCCAACTAAACACCACAAGCACTCCCCAGACCGGCAAGAAACGAGCCCTCGACCGGTAACGACATCGCCTCCCGGCCATTACCTTTCGCGGACCGGCCGCGGACGGGCTCCTCTCCGCCGGCCGGAAACGCCGCGGGCCCGGAATCCGGTGGATTCCGGGCCCGGTTCTGGCCTCCGGCGCGGGAGCGCGCGCGTCCTTTCGGGAGTCCGTGGGGTGGGACCGATGCGATCAGTAGTTCGGGTTGTTGGCCGTGGGGATCTGGATGCTGATCGGGAGGTTGCCCCCCGACAGGAAGAGCAGCGTCCCCAGGCGGATGATCTCGTCGAAGGCCCAGTAGACCTGCAGCAGGCCGGGGGGAGCGTCCGTGATCTTTAGCAGGCCCTCCTTGATGGCGACGAACGTCGGCCAGAAGGCCTCGAAGACCGGGTCCCACACCGGCTCGCGCGGGATCTGCAGCCAGCCGCAGATCTCGTCGCCCAGCATGTAGCGGGTGAGCGCGCCGAGGATGTGCGTGGTGAGGATGCCGCCGTCGATGGTGACGCCGAGGTGGAGCAGGATGTCGGCCAGCTTGACGCCCTCGGTGGTGGGGGCGAGGACCGGGTCGAGGACCTGCGCGGCCTGGGAGTTCGCCTCGTCCCACGAGCCCGGGATGTACTCGTCCAGGATGCCCAGCATGTGCGCGGTCAGCTGCCAGGAGTGCAGGAACGCGGCGGACTCGTCGGCGGGGATCGGGACCTTCCACCTGGTGAGCTGCTTCATGACCGTGGTGGGCAGGCTGTGCCAGGTGACCATCATGTCCGCCTGGCTGATCGGGATCTGCTCGTCGGCGACCTTGGTCCAGTACGGGGACTGGGGCAGCAGGTGGCGCACGCCCGCGTGCGCCAGCCGCGTCTTGACGCAGGTGACGATCATCTCGCCGTCGGGAAGGAAGGCGTTGCGGGTGCCGATGTCGTAGCCGAGCTTGGCGGTCTTGGTGATGCGGTCCCTCATGTCCGCGCCGCCCTTGGAGTAGTAGACCGCGCGCGCCTCGTGGGGGATGACCGTGCTCATCATCCCGCTGGCGAAGCCGTAGCTGACGCCGAGGTAGGTGCCCCGCTTCTGGTTGAACTTGTACGCGGTGGCGAGCTTCGTCTGGTCGGCCCACGACGGGAGTTGCCGGGCCTTCTCGATGAACGCCTTCAGATCCGCCGGCAGCCCCGCCGGCAGCGCCTGGCCGTTCTTGGTCCAGGTCTTCAGCAGCATGTTGACCTTGGGGACGTCGCCCCGGTCGATCAGCGAGGCGACCAGCGGGTCGGCCTCCTCGTCCCAGACCCACCGCGGGTCGACGCCCTTGCCCGCGCCCACGACCGATCCCTTGGGCGACCACGTCCACAGCGGCCGGGCCTGCGCGGGCGTCGCGACGCTCAGCGCCCCGAGCGCCCCGAGCACCCCGCCCGTCATCAGCACGTTGCGCCTGCTGGGTTGTTCCATGCCTTTCCCTCCTCGGGCCGACGGCGACTCCTGGTACGATGAAACACATCGTGCTTCTGCGTATCAGGGTCTGGCCTCATGAGAGCACACCGTGGCGTCCGTCACAAGACCCTTCGTGACGTACATGGACGATTCGGGCAGAATCTGTGTCTCGGGAGGGGATCGTGGAACCTGTGCTGTCGTTCCTCATGGCGTCGTCGGACTCGGGATCGTTGCTGGAGAGCGTGTACGTCGAGGCCGTCGAACAGGTCGACGAGGTGGACGAGGCCGACGAGACCCGTTCGCGCGTCCTCGACGCCGCCTACGCGCAGTTCTGCCGGATGGGCATCCAGCGCTCCACGATGGACGACGTGGCCCGCCGGGCCGGCGTCTCGCGGATCACCGTCTACCGGCGCTTCGCCACGAAGGACGCCCTGGTGGAGCAGGTGGTGCGGCGCGAGTTCCGCCGCTACTTCGACCGGTTCCTCGTCGACATCCAGCAGGCCGAGACGGCCGCCGACCGGGTGGTCCTCGGCTTCGTGAGCTCGCTGCGCGCCATCCGGGGCAACCCGCTGATCGGCGGCCTGATCGCCACGGAACCGGACCTCCTCCTGCCCTCCCTGACCGGCGACGGGGGCCGGACCCTCGCCACCGTCCGCCGCTTCGTCGCCGACCAGCTCCGCCGCGAGCAGCGCGCCGGCAATGTGTCGAGCGACCTGGACACCGACTTCGTCGCCGAGATGATGGTCCGCATCTCCGGCTCCCTCCTCGCGGTCCCCAGCCACATCATCGACCTGGACGACGAAACCCAACTGGCCGCCCTGGCCCACCGCTTCCTCGTCCCCATGCTGGAGCCGAGAGAGCCCCGCCTGGACCGCCCCTGACCCGTCAGATCCGGCCCTCGGGGTCCGGTCGCGCCCGCGGATGGGGCGTCAGGGCGGACGCGCCGCGGCCGCAGTGGCCCGATTTCGGGCTACGAAGTGTGGAGCGAACGCCAATCCACCGATTTGAATTCTGAGGGCGAATTTGTGACGTCTCCTTGACGTCGAACATGCATGCGCTAGCATGATCCTTGCGGTAAAAGGCCGTGAAGGAAACCAAACCATGAATGGAAGTGAGTCGCTATGGCGGCTAACTTGAGCAAACAAGGCATAAGAGAGCGGGAAGCCTCTCTGGAATCGGTCCTGAACACCAAGGGGCTTTTCCAGTTCGCATCCCGGGCCGAACGGGACGCCGTGGCGTCCGCCCTCCGCGACGCGTACGACGCCGCGTGGGAGACGATCGCGCCGTTCTACGTGAGGGCCGTGCACCGCATGCTCGGAGACATTCGGGCCGCGGCCGCGGCCGGAGCGATGATCGCCTCGGTCGGCCGCGACGGCGAGAACTGCCGCATGATCGTCCTCGCCTTCGAACCGGGCCTGGACGTCATCGAGATCCTCGTCAACCGCGGCATCGTCAGGAGCGCGCTGGCGGATCTGAAGCAGAACCACGGCAGGACCTTCCCCGAGCTGGACGCCATGCTCGGAGGGATCAAGTGGAAGGCTCTGTCTCCCGAAGAGATCGCCGACGCGGCCGGGAACCTGACGGCCCTCCTGCGACGGCTCGGCCTGCCCGTGGACGAGCCCGACCCCCCCGCGGGACATCATCCTGCTCGACAACGGAATGCGCGGTACGACCCGTGCGGTCCTGAAACAGATCTACTGGGCGCGCGCCAGAGGGACCTTGGTGCGCGGGCTGTACGTGTTCCGGGCGGCGGCGTACTTCGACCCGCACCCGGACGCCGACCGGGGGTACGTGTTCGACCTCGACGCGGCCGGCACCGACGGCGGCAAGAACATGCTCGTGCTGCCGGACGACCCGTGTCTGGAAGGTCTGACCTTCCGGGCGAACGACGCGCTCGTGCTGATCGAGGGCCTGACGGGCGGGCCGAAGCAGACCCCGGACCGGATCGACGCCCACGGTCACCCCGTGCAGGGGCTGATGCGTGATCGTCCACCGGCCAGGGGGATCAACCCGGTGCACCGGTCCGCCCGCTACACGGATCCTCGGGTCCGCGAGGGCGTGCTGCGCGTCGTCCGCGAGGCCATCGGGAATCACGCGCGGTTCGTGGCCCGTTGCGAACGGCGGGGCGCAGACGTCCAGGAACTGCTGCGCCCCGGCCACGAGCGAATGGTGCGGAACACTCGTGACTGGATGGTCGGAGACCTGGACGCCATGCATCCGGGGCTCCGCGAACTCGCCGTCACGTACTGCTGGCGGACCGCCCTCTGGGACGTGAGCGTCAAGCTCGCCGACGCCATCGACGCCGCCGGCCTTTCGGCCGAAAGCGCGCTGACCGTCTGGACGGAGTTCGACGGACTGCGAGATGACACGGCCAGGAAGGCGTTCGTCGAAAGGCTGGCCGAATCGCCGCGAGAAAGCTGATCGTGCGGCGGTCTCACGGCCAGGAATGACCCGGCCCGGCCAGGCTTAGGCCTGCCGGGCACTCGACCCATCCATCGGAAGGCCGGTCGGCGCGCTCACACGCCGACCGGCCTTTCCTCGTGGTCCAGGCAGGCTTCGGTGACCGAGGCCCGGACCGGCTATGAGCCTTGCCTCGGACTCGGCGGCACTCCCGGATGCGGAGCCACCGCTCGATGGGCGTGATGCCGGTGAGTCCGGCGGGCCCGGCCCGCTCTTCCGGCCGTTCCACGAGTGGCCGTTCCCGCCGTTCAGCAGTGGCCGCCCGCCGACGGCTTCTGATCGCCGTGCAGGCGATGTGACTCAGATCGCGCTTTCGGCTCAGGTTGCCTTCCGGCCCCGGCACCGTACGGTCTTGATCAAGTCCTGCTCAGCAGGGCCCCTGCCTCGTGCAGTTCGTGACCAAATTCCGAAGGACTGGTGATCATCATGATCCCGACCAACGACCGCCCCCTCGAGCTCTCCCGTCCCGGGGCCGGTTTCCCCCCCATTCGCTACACCGGGCCCGCCTTCACCGGGGTCGGCTTCGCCGGAAGCGGTTTCACCGAGATCGACTTCACCCTGGTGAAGCTGATCGTGGTGGAGTACGACGCGGTGTGGATCCCCGTGCTGGACCTCACCACGATGCGCGTCACCGTGGTGAAGTACCTGGTGGCGAGGGTCACCGTGCGGCGGATCGCCATCCTGCGGACCACCGTCGTGGAGTACACGCCGGTGGGCTGCTACGTGCGGGAGTGCGTCACGCTGAAGTACCTCCGGGAGGAGCACACCCGGGCCGGGTACGACTGGGTGGAGTACACCGCGCGGCTCTCCGCGATGACCTGGCGAGCGTGGTGACAGAGCCGTAGGCCCCTGGCCTGCGCGACTCCGTCGTCAGGAGCACCAAGAAGGAGGGGACGCCGACACGGCGACCCTTTCACGGCCCCGGCGTGAAGCCGGTGGTCGACCGTGAACCTCGGCTCCGTCGAAGGGGCCGAACTCTCACCCGAAGCGCGCCGTCCTGCATTGTGCGCTTTCAACAAGTGGCCCTTCTCCTCCGGGCGCATTCGAGGGGTCGTCGCAACACCGGTTGATCAACTGGCTTTGGTCAGGAGCTTAGCGAGTCGCTGGGCTGGGGTTTCCCAGGCGAGTGTC
>NZ_JBEZJI010000078.1:0-36537 GCF_040649435.1 Actinomadura sp. NPDC048955 | reverse complement strand
GGCGGAGTCGTAGTCGAAGCCCTGCGCACGCAACTGGGTGGTGAGGCGACGACCGCTGGGGGAGCCGTCCGCATGGCGGACCGAGCGGGCGTCGACCGCGCCTCCTCGTGGTCTGGTCAGTCCCGTCCGCGGCGGGAGAGCGTCCGGTCGAGGAGGACCGTCGGCACGATGGCCGCCGCCAGCCCGGCACCGATCCAGGTGACGGAGGTGAGGCCCGCGCCGGCGTTCATGGCGGCACCGGCGAGGGCCGGCACGATGCTGATGCCGAGCTGGAACGCCGAGACGGTCGTGGCCCCGGCGAGGGTCGGCGCATCTGCCGCGATGGCGAACACCCGCCCGTAGATGGCCGGGTTCAGCACGAATCCGGCGACCCCGAGCAGCAGGACGAGCGGGACGACGGCCGTCGCATGCCCGGCCAGGACCGCGAGCAGGACGGAACAGGCCGCTATCCCGAGCGCCCCGGCCATGAGCGCGTGCGTGGGCCGTCTGTCGGCGATCCGGCCCCCGACGGACAGACCGATGAAAGCGCCGACGCCGAACAGTGCGAGGACCGCCGGCACCCACACGCCCGGAATGCCGGTGACATCGGTCAGGAACGCGGCGAGATAGTTGAACGAGATCATGTAGGCGGCGGTGCTCAGGATGGTCGCGGCGTAGACGACCCACAGCCGCGGCCGCCCCATGGTGCGCAGCTCACGCCGCACGCTCGGCTCCGCGTCCGCGCTGGTCACGGGCACCGCGAGCAGGCTCAGGACCGCGCCCGCGGCGGTCAGGGCAACCACCCCCCAGAACCCGCCCCGCCACCCGGTGAAGTAGCCGAGCAGCGCGCCCGCCGGACCGCCTGCGACCATTGCCAGGCTGAGCCCGCTGACGACCACCCCCGAAGCCCGCGCGGTGCGGTCGGGCGTGACGAGGCCGATCGCGGTGACCGCCGCGACCGCCCAGTACCCCGCATAGGCCAGGCCGCACAGGAAGCGGGTGACCAGCAGCACCGCGTAATCGTCGGCCACAAGGCCGACCGCCACCGAGACCGCGAAGACGACCTGCGTCGCCACCAGCGTGGCGCGTCGCGGCCAGCGCAGCGTCAGGACGGCGAGGGGAGGCCCCCCGACGACCACCCCGGCGGCGAACGCCGAGATCAGCGCACCGGCCGAGGACAGGCTGATCCGCAGATCGTCGGCGATCTCCGGCAGCACCCCGGCCAGCAGGAACTCCGCGCTGCCCATCGCGAACAGGCTGAACGCGAGCAGGTAGACCCCGAGCGGCAACCTCTTCCCGGAGACCGAAGCCGGCTCCGACACGACTCCGACACTCACCGCCCCCCACCCCCGACACGGTGCTGGTCCACGGCGCGGTGCTGGTCCACGACACGGTGCTGCTCCACGACACGGTGCTGCTCCACGGCGCGGTGGACGTCCTCGTCCAGCAGGTCGGCGTTGAGGGCGATGGCGGCCGCGGAACCCATGCCGGCGGCGGTGACGACCTGGCCGCGAGGATCGGCCACGTTCCCGACCGCCCACACGCCCGGCACAGTGGTGCGTCCGGTCCGGTCGGTGACGACCCGGCCGTCCTCGACGGCGCAGCCGAGCCCGGTCAGCAGGGCGTCGCGCGGAACCATTCGCGGGAACAGGAACACCGCGCGGCGCGGCACCGTCCGCCCGTCGGCCAGCTCGACGCCGCGCACCCGATCGTCCGCGACAACCCGCTTGACCTCCCCCTCCACGAGGCGCACGCCGCGGGCGGTGAGACGCTCACGCTCCTCTTCGTCCAACTCCAGGGTGTGGGCGAACAGCACCACGTCCTCGGACCACTGCCGCAGCAGCAGCGCCTGATGCACCGCGCCGGGCGAGGTGCCCAGCACGCCCAGGGGCTGGTCGCGGACCTCGTACCCGTGGCAGTAAGGGCAGTGCAGCACGTCCCGCCCCCACCGCTCCGCCACCCCGGGGATGCCGGGCAACTCGTCCCGCAGACCGGTGGCCACCACCAGCCGCCGCGCGCTCAGGACCGCCCCGCCGACGAGGCGCACGGTGAACCCGGGATCGACGTGCTCCACCCGGGCGCCGATCAGAGCCGCCCCGTACCCGGCGACCTCGGCCCGGCCCACGTCCAGCAGCGCGGCGGGCGGCATCCCGTCCCGCGACAGGAACCCCTGCATGTGCGCGGCCGGGGCGTTGCGGGGCTCGCCCGCGTCCACCACCGCGACCCGCCGCCGCGCCCGCGCCAGCACCAGCGCGGCGTTCAACCCGGCGGCCCCCGCACCGACCACCGCGACGTCGTACTCGTCATCGCTCATCGCGATCACCTCCGCCGCGGACAGTGCCCTCCCCGCCGCCCGGCCGACAACCTTTGTTGCCATTTCCGGGACGGCCGCAGTGGAATGGGGGCATGCATCACCCACCCGCCATCGCCGACGCGCTCGCCGAGGTCGGCCCGCGTCTCAAGCGGCTGCGCACCGAGCGCAACGTGACGCTGGCCGAGCTGTCCGAGGCCACCGGGATCTCGAAGAGCACTCTGTCGCGCCTGGAGTCCGGTCAGCGCCGTCCCAGCCTGGAGTTGCTGCTGCCCATCTCGCACGCCCACCAGGTTCCGCTGGACGAACTGGTGGGCGCCCCCGAGGTCGGCGACCCCCGCGTCCGGCTGACGCCCCGGCGGGTGAACGGCAACACCGTCCTCCCCCTGACACGCCAGCCCGGCCCGATCCAGTCGTACAAGATGGTCCTCCCGGCGGCCCGGCGCGTGCCCGACCTCTGCACCCACGAGGGCTACGAGTGGCTCTACGTGCTTTCGGGGCGTCTGCGCCTGGTCCTGGCCGACCACGACCTGATCCTGGGCCCGGGCGAGGTGGCCGAGTTCGACACCCGGCTACCGCACTGGTTCGGCACCACGGGCGAAGGCCCGGTCGAGGTCCTCAGCCTCTTCGGCCGCCAGGGGGAACGCCTCCACGTCCGCGCCAAACCCCGTCCCCGCCAAGCGCACTGAACATCCCCGCTCAAGGCAGCAGAGCCAGCTTGCCCACGGTGGCCCGCGCCTCCAGTTCCGCGAGCGCCTTGGGCCCCTCGGCCAGCTCGTAGGTGGCGGGCCGGCCGGGGCCGAGCACCCCGGCCGCGAGGAGCGCGGACATCTCCCCCATGACCTCGCCGAAGATCTGCGGTGCGGCCTGGATCAGAGTGCCGATGTTCAGGCCGATCAGGTGGACTTGGTGCTTGTAGACCAGTTCCCAGTTGGTGATCGCGGCTTCGCCACCGGCCACGCCGTAGACGACGACCCGTCCCGTGACCCGCTTGGTCGCGGCCAGGCTGGCGTCGAGGGCGGCGCCGCCGACCGACTCCAGCACCAGGTCGGCGCCTGCGCCGCCCGTCAGCCGCAGGACCTCGCCGGCGAGGTCGGCGGCGCGCGAGTCGATGACGTGGTCGGCGCCCAGCCCCAGGACGACCTCGTGCTTGCCGGGCGAGGCCGCGGCGATCACCGTCGCGCCGTAGTGCTTGGCCAGCCTCACCGCGACCTGACCGGTCCCGCCGGCCGCGGCGTGGATCAACACCGTCTGACCTGCTTCGATGCGGCCCAGCGGCTTGAGCGCCGCCAGCGCGGTCGGCCAGTTCACGACCATGCCCAGGGCCTGCTCGTCGCCCCAGCCCACCGGCACGGGAACCGCCGCGGCCGCGGGCAGCACCATGTACTCCGCGAAGGCGCCGCCCTCGACGCCGACACCGATGACATGGGTTCCGGGCTCCGGACCGTCCACCCCCTCCCCGAGGGCGACGACCTCGCCTGCGCCCTCGATGCCCGCCACATACGGCGGCTGCGGCCCACCCGCGAACGTGCCGTGGGCCTGCGAGACGTCGACGAAGTTGACCCCGGCGGCCGCGACCCGGACCAGAACCTCGCCAGGACCAGGGCTCGGTATCGGAGCGTCATCGATCAGCCGCAGGTCCTGGGGGCCGTTCAGCGACGTCTGCCGCAGGGCGCGCATGGTGGCGGGAAGGTTCAACGGTCGGCTCCTATTTGTTTATCGAACGACAAACAAACCGTCCCACGCGCACGAGGCGCCGGTCAAGGTAAAGTTGATCGAACGACAAACAAGTACGGAGACGCATCCCGATGGCTGGTCGCGGCAGGCCGCGCACGTTCGACCCGGACACCGCCCTGCGCCAGGCGCTGGACGTGTTCTGGGAACGGGGCTACGAGGGCACGTCCCTCAAGGACCTGGCCCAGGCCATGGGCATCGCCTCGGCCAGCATCTACGCCTGCTTCGGCAGCAAAGCGGACCTGTTCCGCAAGGTCATGGCGCTCTACGGCACGACCTCAGGCGAACCCCCGAGACGCGCCCTGCGCGAGCAGCCGACCGCCCGCGCCGCGATCCACGCCATGCTGCGCGCCACCGCCGACGAGATCACCCGCCCCGACGCCCCGCACTACTGCATGCTCGTCCTCGCCGCCCCGACCGGCGCCGTGGAGAACCACGAGGTCCGCGAGTTCCTGGCCGGCCTCCGGCACGACATGCTCACCGCCATCAGGGCCCGCCTGGCCCGCGGCGTGACCGACGGCGACCTCACCGCGTCCCCCACCGACCTCGACGCCCTCGCCCGCTACTACACCACCGTGGTGCAGGGCCTCTCCCTCCAAGCCCGCGACGGCGCCACCCGCCCCGACCTGGAATCGATCATCACCCACGCCATGACCACCTGGCCCACCCCCACGCCCACGCCCACGCCCACGCCCACGCCCACGCCCACGCCCACCAGCATGGCCGACTAAGACGCCATCGAATTTGGCCTAGCGCCAGCCTGCGGCTACGGAGATGGTGGAGCGGTTCCTGCCTGACGAGTGGCGGGCGCTGTCCCAGCCGGTAGTGGCGCCCGACGCGACCGCAGAGCGGTGCGGACAGAGACTGCTCATGACACAGCAACGGGGACGAAGCCTTCCGCTTGGACGGCAATAGGTTGTCGATCATGAAGAAGACCGTGAACGATGCGACGGTGCTCGGCGTGCAGGGCGCCGTCACCTATCGGCTTGCTCGACCCGAGGACGACCAGGCCTTGGCGAAGCTCGATGGGTCGTTCACAACAGATTCCGTGTTCGAAGTGGTCGAAACGGGCGAGGGCTTCACGCTTCGCCAGGCTCCCGTGACCCCTCCGATCCACAAGGTCTTCCCAGCCGATGAGGACACCCGGGCCGACCGCGATCCCGAGCTGAGCCAGACGGTGGTCGCCTACAGCGAAGACGAACTGTGCGGGTTCGTGGAGAACTCCTTCGAACCATGGAACAGGCGCCTGACCATCTGCGACATCGAGGTCGCACCAGGGTGGAGAGGCAGGGGTCTGGGACGAACCTTGATGAGCCACGCCTTCGACTTCGCCGAAGAGCGGGGTGCCGGGCATGTATGGCTTGAAGTCAGCAACATCAACGCTCCAGCGATCAGCGCCTATCTGAAGATGGGCTTCGCCTTCTGCGGGCTGGACACCAGGCTCTACGACGGCACCGAGTCGGCCGGCGAGCAAGCGATCTTCATGGCACGACAGATCCACTGACCCGCGCCAATCGACTTCTCACCGGCAACAACTCCGCCACCCACCGACGAAGACTCCGTACTCAACACAAGCACCGGCAAGTCCTGGCGAGGCAGAGCAAGGCAGGCTAGGCAAGGCCGAGACACGCGTGGCCGGGCAGGGCGACACGAGGCAGAGCCAAGCGGAGCGGGCGAGGAAAGGCCCGGCGGGGCAGAGCAGGGCAGGGCCGACATACACACGGCCGGGCGAGGCCGGGCGGGGCGACGCTGGGCAAGCCGGCGCGAGGTAGGACCGAATGGGGCGGGCGAAGCGTGGCCAGGCCTGGTGAGGCAAGGCAGCTAAGCCGAAGCACGCGTGGCCGAGCAGGGCGGGGGGCGGGCGAGGCTAGCCGGGCGGGGCGGTGCTCTTGGCCTTGGGGTGGGGTGGGGTAGGCGAGGGGCGCGGTCAGGCCTGGCGAGGCAAGGTGGGGCTAAGCCGAAGCACGCGGGCGGGGCGGGCGGGGCTAGCCGGGAGCGGGGCGGTTCTCTTGGCCTTGGCTGGGGTGGGTGGGGTGGGTGGTGGGGTGCGCTGGGGTGAGGGCAGGGGGTAGTGGCCCAATTGGTCTGGGTGATGGGCGGGTGAGGGACGGAGAGGGGGATGGTGTGGGGGTTTGGGTTACGGGGCGCGCGGGTTTGTTGGTGGGGGTGTGGTGAGGGTGATTCGGTGGGGTGGGGAGATCGTTTTGGGCTCTACGGTCCACGGGGTTAGGGGCTTGGTGGCTGGGGGCCTGGGGGCGCCCGGTGGCTGGAGGCGGTAGGTGTAGCGGCCGTTCGGAGTCTTGGTGATGTGGACTCGGTGGGGGTTGGTGGCCTTCCAGCGGTTGTGCCATCCGCAGGTGAGGGTGAGCTGGTCGATGTCTGTGGGCGAGCCGAGCGCCCATCCGTCGACGTGGTCGACTTCGCAGAGGGTGCCGGGGACTTCGCAGCCCTGGACGGCGCAGGTGGGGTTGAGGCTTTCCAGGACGCGGCGCTGGCCAGGGGTGGCGAAGCGTTCGGTGCGGCCCAGATACAGCGGGATGCCGCCCTTGCCGAGCAGCAGGGGCGACACTCCGGCTGACAGGGCGATGCGACGGGCCTGTTCGGCCGGGATCGGGGTTCCGTCGGCGAGGCGGGCGGGGGCATGGCCGCCGGTGAGGGTGTCCAGCTCGCAGATGACGGTGACTTTAGTGGCCTTGTGGCCGCCGGACAGTACGGAGGTGAGGGCGGCCGCGGTGCGTTCGGACAGGTCGCGGTGGTCGTCGGTCCCGGCCGGCTTGGCGAGCGGGCCGAGGGTGCCTTCCCAGATGGCGGCGTCTTCGGCGTTGAGCCACCCCTTGATGTAGCGGCCGCCGTCCAGGGATCGGGTCGTGTCGATCCAGGACCGCTCGTAGGCGCGGCGAGTGTCGGCGTCGGGGGGCTGTTCGGTGCCGTCTCGCTCGGCGATCACGTCGCGGATACGGCGGCCGATCGAGGCGACCTTCCCGGCGGAGAAGGACTGGTCGACCATGCCGAGCAGGATCTCCTCGGCAGCTTTGCAGTCCTCGTCGTCCAGCCGGGCGACTGCGCCCGCGATGGTGGACGCGTACCCGAACGAGACGGTCCCGGACTCCCATCGACCGGTCAGCTCGGTGAGGCGATGCCGTTGCCGGGCCAGGGTGAGGCGTTCTTTGGCACGGGCCTCGCGCATGCCCAGGCGGTTGCGCAGCCATGACTGCGTGGAGGGGAAGCCCCACCGCTGCACTTCCCGGCCGGTGTCGACCACACCGATGAATCCGGCGAGGGCTGCCTCGTGCATATCGGAGGCGGCAGCGAGGGTTTCAGTCAGCTCCATGCAGGCCGGCGCGGAATCCGGTGCGGGGCGCTTGGCGAGTTCAGCCGCGATCGCGGACGCGACGTTCACCAATTCCATGGTGGACGCCGAATCGAGATCGACAACTACTGAACGCATAAGTAGAGCCTATATCGAACCGCTGACCGAACTCTCCCACAACCGCGCATTGCGCGGTCTTACTTCTATCACTGGATAGATAGACGGAGTCGGCTCACATTCGAATTCGATTCGTGATCCAAATCTACTGGGAAGAACACCCCTCCCAGGGCCGACGAACTTCCCTGCCCGGCAAGTCCCGTCCGTCCCCTGTCGGCAACCTCGAACGATTGGGCCCTCTTGGAGGGATAGAGGACGAACCCTCTTGGAGGGGTGGGGTGGCGCGTCGGGCGGGGGGCAGGCGGAGCCTGCCCGACGAAACCTGCACCAGGGGCCGCAGAGGCTCCGAAGTCAAGGGTGGGACGAAGTCCCATCGCGTAGCGACGCCGAAGGCGCCCTTGACTTTGGAGGGGCGGCCCCGTACGCAGCGCCACCCCACCCCGGCCGCCCCCTCGAAGAACACACCACGCACGAACACATCACGGCACCCATGCACGGTCCCCCGAAAAGGGGGCTAATGCAGAGCGAAAGCACGCCGAACCCATATGACCCCCGACCAAGAAGGCAAGAAACGATGTGGTCGAGATTCAGCGCCTGCATCCGACGACCCTCTTCCCCGTCCGCAAACCTAACCGCGCACACCAAGATCGACGGCGGCCACGTCAGGACTCGACGGTCAAAAGCATGCCGGAGTCGGCACGGCCATTGCCGCCCCGTCGCAACACCTCTCATGAAAGACACGACTCGATCAAACTCATCGAGATCAATGGCATCGGTGCTCTATCTCCCGAACAATCGCCAGCGCACCGGCCGGATCAGACATGACTTACGGCAAGACGCCCTCAGTCCAGATGAGGCAGCGGCCCAGATCAGGCAGCGGCCCAGATCAGGCAGCGGCCCAGATCAGGCAGCGGCCCAGATCAGGCAGCGGTCCAGATCAGGCAGCGGTCCAGATCAGACTGTGGTCCAGCCAGTGGCGTTCACTACCTCGTTTGCGATGTCCGTGACGGTTCGCGCGTCCGTCGTCACTCGTACCGTGTCGGCGGGGGCGTGCTGGTCCAGGAGTCGTGCCTTGCGGGCGCTGCCCTGAAGCTCCTGCTCCAGTTCAGAGCCCAATTCCCGGCGCACCAGCCGCTCGCGCGCTGTGGTGTCGGAGGCGGTGAGCAGGACACGGACGATCCGCGTCTCCGGCCCCAGGGCGCGTTCGAACATGCCGTTCACCTCGGGCAGGATGCTCAGGGTGTTGGTGTAGATCAGGCGGCGGTAGCCGCATCGCGCGTAGTTCCCCCACACGGCGGTCAGGTTCCGCTCTGTGATCTCGGCGCGGTCCGGGTCCCCCTCCGGTGCCGGATGCACCTGCCCCATGAAGTCCCCATCGATGATCGCGTGCGGGACCCGCGCGGCCCGCAGCAGCGCTGAGACCTCCCACCCCACCGTCGTCTTTCCGACGCCTGCCCGTCCCCCGATGAGCAGCGCCTCTGCTTGGTCCATGGAGGCAGCGTGCCACCGTCCGCCGGTCTCAGGCGATCCGATATCCGAACACCCAAGGTGATCGACGGGTGGTGAGGTCAGGCGGACAGCGTCTCGCGGGCGGTCATGAGGGCGAAGCCCAGGAGGTTCTCGCCCTGCCAGGAGGCGGGATGTTCGGCGCGGGGGTCGTCGGCGGTCAGGCCTATGCCCCAGACGCGGTCGAGGGGGCTCGCTTCCACGAGGACGCGGTCGCCGGTGCCTGCGAGGTAGTCGCGAAGATCTTTGTTCTGGGCGAACTTGGCCTCGCCGGCCTTTGTGACAATGGTCACACGATTGTCGCGCCATGTCTGCTCGTCGAAGTCGCGGACGCGGCGGCCGAGGTCTTTCGCGCGGCGGGGATGAGGCGCGGCGAGGATGGCGGCGGCCGTTTCCTCGTCACCGAAGAGGCGGGCCTTTTCCGCCATCATGTAGTGCTCGGCGGTCGCGTAGGTGACGCCGCCGACGGTGAAGGGGGACGGCCACCACTGGCTGAGGTAGCCGCGACCTGGGGTCTGGTGCCCCCAGAAGAACAGGAACTTCGGGCGCTCGCCCTGTTCCTGGAGGCGGATCAGCTCGGCGACGTTCATGGGTGAGAGCGTGCCAGGGACGGCCGTCGCCGTCCATCCCGTTTCCCGCCCGGGAATGGATGATCGATTGACGTTGTTGTGGGGTTTGCCGCGGCCCGGGATGGGAACCGCGGTCTAGACCATTTTGCGGACCCGGCATCCCGCCGGGACCATCTATTGATCCGGCCCGGCCTTGAACAGGAGGACTGCGGTAACAATGGACAACGCCCTGGCGAACCCCCGGCGGACCAAGATCGACGCGTGGCCCGAATGGCGGCCCGCGGAACCGGACTCCGAGCGTCCCGCGGAGGTCGACGTGTCCGAGGACGAGCTCGCCGCGCACTGACGGCCTCTCAGGCCGATAGATGAGAACCCGCCCGGGGCCCGGGCGGGTTCTTCGCGTCTAGAGGACGTCGACCGCCAGGTCGCGGACGGTCCGCTCGTCCACCTCGACGCCGAGGCCGGGGGCGTCGGGGACGCGGGCGGTGCCGTCGCGGATCTCGACGGTCGGCCCCGCGTACGGGGATTCGATGAACTGGCGGCCGTTGAGGTCGACCGGGGTGTCGACGCCGAAGGCCGAGAAGAGGTGCAGGGACGCGGCGAGGCCGAGGTCGGAGTCGGTGAGGCCGGAGCCCATCAGCGCGACGCCGCAGTCCTCCGCGAGGGCGCACAGGCGGCGGGACAGGGTCAGCCCGCCGGTGCGCTGGACCTTCGCGATGGCGACGTCGACCGCGTCGAGGCGGACGAAGGTCGCCAGGTCGGACGGGTGGCGGAGGCTCTCGTCGAGGGCGACCGGAATCGGGGAGGCGTCGCGGAGGCGGCGCAGGCCCGCGATGTCGTTGGCCGGGAGGGGCTGCTCGAACGCGGTCACGCCGAGGTCCTCCAGGCGGCGCGCCATCGTGATGGCCGAGCGGACGGTGTAGCCCTGGTTCGCGTCCACCCAGAGCGCCGCCTCGTCGCCAGCGTGCAGGCGGACGGCCTCGACGACCTCGGCGCCCTCGGGCCCCAGGCCGATCTTGACCTTGAAGGCACGAAACCCCAGGTCACGGCCCTCGGCGACGCTCTGCGCCACCTCGCCCGGGGAACGGCCGGAGACGATCCAGCCGAGGTCGATCGTCTCCCGGCGGCGCTGGCCCCACATGACGCCCAGCGGGACGCCGGCGGCGCGGCCGAGCAGGTCGTGGAGGGCGACGTCCACGGCGGACTTGGCGAGCGGCGCCCCGATGCTGAAGCCCCGGTTGACGGCGCGGTCGAAGGCGGCCGTCACGCCGTCGAGGTCCCAGGCGGGACGGCCGATGATCGCCGGCGCGAGGTACCGGTCGATGGTGGTGACGATGGACTCGGCGGTCTCGTACGTCCAGGCGGGGATGGGGGTCGCCTCGCCCCAGCCGTGCGCGCCCTCGGCGCTGACCTTGACGAGGACGCGCAGGCTGGGCTGCCCGGCGACGGCGACGGCGCCGCCGGACACCCCGAACGAGCGCCGGGTGGGCAGCGCGACGCAGAACGTCTCGATTTTCTCGATCTTCATTACATGTCTCCGGGGGGCGGGCGCCCGGGTCAGCCGGGCGGTGCGGTGCTGGCGCGCAGCACCACCTCGCCCGCGACGCGCTCGATGCGGCTGCGGCGGGTGGCGGGCTCGCGCAGGGCCAGGCCCATGACGCGCTCCCCCATCGCGTTCAGCGGCAGCGCGACGGTGGTGAGCGCCGGGGTCAGGTCGCGGACGATCGAGATGTCGTCGAATCCGGCGAGCGACATCTCCTCCGGCACTAACACGCCGTGGTCGCGCAGGGCGGCGAGCGCGCCGACCGCCATCACGTCCGTGACGGCGAACACGCAGGTCGGACGGTTGTCGCGGCTGAGCAGTTCGACCGCCGCCCGGTAGCCGCCGTCGCGGGTGAAGGGGGCCTCGACGATGTGCCCGGGGTCGACGCGGACGCCCGCGTCGGCGAGCGCGTCGGTGAACCCGCCGAGCCGGTCGTGGACGGTCGTGAGAGCGCGGGGGCCGGTCAGCACGCCGAAGCGGCGGTGGCCGAGGTCGAGCAGGGCGCGGGCGAGGGCGGCGGCGCCCTCCCGGTTCTGCGGCAGGATGGCGTCGACCTTGAGGCTGCGGTGCCGGCTGAGGACGGCGACACGGCCGCCGGTGCGCTGGTAGGGGTCGAGTTCGGCGGCCATCGCCCGCTCCCAGTCGCGGTCTTCGAAGCCGGACCCGATGAGCAGGATCGCGCGGGCTCGCTGGGCGCGCAGCATCGCCACGTACTCGACCTCGCGCGCCGGGTCGCGGAACGTGCTGGCGAGCATCACCAGCATCCCGTGCTCGGCGGCGGTGCGCATGACGCCGCGGGCCACGGCGGCGAAGTAGGGGTCGCTGACGTCGTGGCAGACGACCCCGACGGACTTGCTGGAGGAGCTGGCGAGGGCCTGGGCGTGCGCGTTCGGGGTGTAGCTCAGCTCGGCCGCCGCGGCCAGGACGCGTTCCCGCAGGTCGGCGCGGACCTGCGAGGTCCCGTTCAGGACGCGGGACGCGGTGGCCAGCGAGACGCTCGCCTCCCGCGCGACGTCCTGCAGGGTCACGTACGCCCGGTCGCCGGTGCGCTCCCCTTCGGCCGCTTCCGTCATCCCCGCCCCCCTCGGCCGGCACGGGCCCTCGCGGCGGGTTCCTGGCGAAGACCCTCTTGACCGCGGCGTGTGCCGGTTCTTACGGTACATCAGAAAGCGCTTTCTGAACGCGCTTTCCGAACCACCCCGTCCGGAGGAACCCATGGTGAGTCAGGGTACGACGGCCGCACCGCCCTCGGCGGAGGCGGCCGGCGTCGTGGAACGCGCCAGGCCCGGCGCGGGCGAACGGGTCCGCGACGGCCTGGAACGGTCGTGGCGGCCCGCCGCCCTGCTGGTGGCCTGCTTCGCCGCGTGGTGGGCGATCAGTGCCTTCAAGCTGGTGGAGGCCTACCTCGTCCCCTCGCCCGGCGCGACGCTGCGGCTGATGGGCGACAAGTGGGGCTACATCTGGCACCACACGTGGGTCACCACGTACGAGACCCTGATCGGCTTCGCGCTCGCGGTGCTCATCGGCGTCGCGTCCGCGGTGCTCATGGTGTACTCGGCCACGGTCGAGCGCACGCTCTATCCGATCCTGCTGTTCGCGCAGGTCATCCCGAAGATCGCGATCGCCCCGCTGTTCGTGGTGTGGCTCGGCTTCGGCATCGGCCCCAAGATCGTCGTGGCGGTGCTGATCGCCTTCTTCCCGGTGGTGATCTCAATGGTCGCCGGGCTGAAGGCGGTGGACCCGGAGATGCTCCAGCTGTCGGCCACGATGGGCGCGAGCCCGATGGCCACGTTCACCAAGATCCGGCTGCCGGCGTCGCTCCCGCACCTGTTCTCCGGCCTGAAGGTCGCGGTCACCCTGGCCGTCACCGGCGCCGTGGTCGGCGAGTTCGTCGGCGCGAACGAGGGGCTCGGCTACGTGATCCTGCAGGCCAACGGCAATCTCGACACCCCGATGCTGTTCGCCGGGCTGCTGGTCATGTCGGCCATCGGCGTCGTGCTGTTCGTCGTCGTCGAGGTCGCGGAGAAGCTGCTGCTTCCGTGGCACGCCAGCCGCCGCGGCGAGGCCGTCACCACCACCTACTGACGGCGCCGCCGGCAGACGCGCCCCCCGCCACCCGAACCGCCCGCCCGGATTCCGCCGGACGGGACGTCCCGACAGACCAACGGCCGAGAACAACCCACCCCTTTACGGAGGGCCGTCCTATGAAACTCCGCACCCTCGCCATCGCCGTCATGGCGCCGGCACTCGCACTCACCGGCGCCGCCTGCGGCGGTGACTCCGGCGAGACCACGAGCGCCTCGGGCAAGAAGCTCACCAAGGTCACGCTGACCCTGAACTGGTACCCCTACGGCGAGCACGCGCCGTTCTACTACGGCAAGAAGAAGGGCATCTTCGAGAAGCACGGCATCGACCTGGAGATCAAGGCGGGCCAGGGCTCGCAGAAGACCGTCCAGGCCACCGGCGCCGGCCAGACCGACTTCGGCTGGGCCGACACGCCCGCGCTGCTCGCCGCCGTCGACAAGGGGATGCCGGTCAAGAGCATCGGCGTGTTCCTGCAGACGACGCCCGCGTCCGTGCAGTCGTTCACCTCGGCCGGGATCAAGAAGCCCGCCGACCTGAAGGGCAAGAAGATCGCCGGGACGGCCGGGGACGCGCTGGCGCGCACCTTCCCGGTGTTCCTGCAGAAGAACGGGATGAGCCCGAGCGACGTCCCCGTCCAGAACACCGACCCGGCCGGGAAGATGGCCGCGGTGCTGGCCGGCAAGACCCAGGGGCTCATGGGCTTCGCGAACGACCAGGGCCCGACGATGGCCGCCAAGTCCGGCAAGGAGGTCTCGTACCTGCGGTACTCCGACTTCGGGCTGAACTTCTTCTCCAACGGCCTGCTGGCCGGCGAGCGGAAGCTGAAGAGCGACGCCAAGCTGGTCAAGGAGATGGTCGCGGCCACGAGCGAGTCGTGGACGGCCGCGGAGTCCGACCAGGCGGGCGCCGTCGCGAGCATGGCGGGCGCGTCCGAGCAGCTGCCGCCCGAGAAGGTGCTCACCGAGCAGTTCAAGACCACGCTGACGCTGCTGCACACCCCCGCGACGCAGGGCAAGGCGCCCGGCGTGAACTCCGAGGACGACTGGAAGCAGACGATCTCCACCTTCCAGCAGGCCGGGGTCATCGGGAAGGCGCAGGCGCCGTCGGAGTACTGGCAGTCGTCGGCCGCGCCGCAGACCTGACGGGACGAGCGATGAGGACCATGAGCGAGCAATCCACCGCGAAGCGGGACACCGGCCGGGAGACGGCCGTCAGCCTCGACGAGGTCGCCGTCCGGTTCCGCACCCGCAAGCGCGACGTCACCGCCCTGCGCGAGGTGTCGCTGGACGTCCCGATGGGCGAGTTCGTCGCGATCGTCGGCCCGTCCGGCTGCGGCAAGTCCACGATGCTGAAGCTGGTCGCGGGGCTGCTGAAGCCCTCGACCGGGGACGTGCGGCTGCGCGGCGACAAGGTCTCGGGACCGCGCCACGACATCGGCTACGTGTTCCAGCGGGCCGCGCTGCTGGAATGGCGCAGCGCCCGCAAGAACATCCTGCTGCAGGCGGAGATGCGCAAGATGCCGTCCGAGCAGGCGCGCAAGCGGACCGCCGAGCTGATCGAGATGACGGGCCTGCAGGGCTTCGAGGACGCGCTGCCGCACGAGCTGTCCGGCGGCATGCAGCAGCGGGTCGCGCTGTGCCGGGCGCTGCTGCACGAGCCGCCCGTCCTGCTGATGGACGAGCCGTTCGGCGCGCTCGACGCCCTCACCCGCGAGCAGCTCAACATCGAGATGAACCGGATCTGGCGGGAGACGGGCACGACCGTCCTGCTGGTCACGCACTCCATCGCGGAGGCCGCCTACCTGGCCGACCGCGTCGTGGTGATGACCGACCGGCCCGGGTCGATCGCCGAGATCATCGACGTCGACCTGCCCGCCGAGCGCGACTACGCCGAGACGATGGCCCGCCCGGAGTTCGCCCGCGTCACCAATCGCGTGCGCGGGCTCCTCGGCGCGGGCGGCGCGGCCGACTGACCGGCGCGCTCCGCCAGGCACGCCTGAGGGCGCGCCGCACTCGACACACGACAGGCTAGGAAGGAACGGGATGGCACGCAGGTCCATCGGGATCGTCATGAACGGCGTCACCGGCCGGATGGGGTACCGCCAGCATCTTCTGCGCTCGATCCTCGCGATCAGGGAGCAGGGCGGGGTCCGCACGGCCGAGGGCACCGTGCTGTGGCCGGAGCCGGTGCTCGTCGGACGCAGCGAGGTCAAGCTGCGCGAACTGGCCGAACGCCACGGGCTGACGGCGTGGACGACCGACCTGGCCGAGGCGCTGGCGCGTCCGGACATCGACATCTACTTCGACGCCCAGGTCACCGGCGCGCGGGTCGAGGCGATCCGCGCGGCGGTGGCCGCCGGCAAGCACGTGTACACCGAGAAGCCCCTCGCCGAGGACCTCGACGAGGCGCTCGCCCTGGCCCGCCTGGCCGAGGAGGCCGGGGTCAAGCACGGCGTGGTGCAGGACAAGCTGTTCCTGCCGGGGCTGCTCAAGCTCAAGCGGCTGGTGGACGGCGGGTTCTTCGGCCGGATCCTGTCGGTGCGCGGCGAGTTCGGGTACTGGGTGTTCGAGGGCGACTGGCAGGAGGCCCAGCGCCCCAGCTGGAACTACCGCGCCGAGGACGGCGGCGGCATCATCCTGGACATGTTCTGCCACTGGCGGTACGTCCTGGACGGGGTGATCGCGCCGGTGCGGTCGGTGCAGGCGCTGGGCGCGACGCACATCGGCGAGCGGGTGGACGAGCACGGCAAGCCCTACGAGGCCACCGCCGACGACGCCGCCTACGGGATCTTCGAGCTGGAGGGCGGGATCGTCGCCCAGATCAACTCCTCGTGGACCACCCGGGTGTTCCGCGACGAGCTGGTGGAGTTCCAGGTCGACGGCACGGAGGGGTCGGCGGTCGCGGGGCTGCGGCGCTGCCGCGTCCAGCACCGCACGATGACGCCGAAGCCAGTGTGGAACCCCGACCTGCCCGCCACCGAGGACTTCCGCTCCCAGTGGCAGGAGATCCCCGACAACACCGAGTTCGACAACGGCTTCAAGGCCCAGTGGGAGATGTTCCTGCGCCACGTCGCCGACGACGGCCCCTTCCCCTGGGACTTCTACGAGGGGGCACGCGGCGTCCAGCTCGCCGAGCTGGGCCTGCGGGCGTGGCGGGAGGGCCGCCGCCTCGACGTCCCGGAGCTGACGAAATGAGGATCGATCTGCCCGGGGCGCCCGGCTACGCGATGAGCGAGCCGCGCACCTACAAGCCGCCCGCCGGGCCCGCCGCATCGCGCGTCGCGTACGCGGCCGCGCACGTGGTGGCGGGCGGGGACGCGCTGGACTGGGACGCGACGCTGGCGTTCCGCCGCCACCTGTGGTCGTACGGGCTGGGCGTCGCCGAGGCGATGGACACCGCCCAGCGCGGCATGGGCCTGGACTGGCCGACGACCCGCGAGCTCATCGTGCGGAGCGGTGAGGAAGCGCTTTCAGCAGGGGGCCGCATCGTCTGCGGGGCGGGCACCGACCAGCTGCCCGCCGGGCCCGCGTCGCTGGAGGAGATCGCCGCCGCCTACGAGGAGCAGCTCGCCGTCATCGAGTCCGTCGGCGCGGTGCCGGTGCTGATGGCCAGCCGGCACCTGGCCGCCGCGGCGAGCGGCCCGGAGGACTACGCCGCCGTGTACGGGAGGCTGCTGGCCCAGGTCAGGCGGCCGGTCGTGCTGCACTGGCTGGGCCCGATGTTCGACCCGGCACTGGAGGGCTACTGGGGCTCGTCCGACCTGGACGTGGCGTCCGGCGCCCTGCTCGCCCTGATCGAGGAGCACGCGTCCCGGATCGACGGGGTGAAGATCTCGCTGCTCGACGCGGGACGGGAGATCGACCTGCGCCGCCGGCTGCCGTCCGGGGTCCGCCTCTACACCGGGGACGACTTCAACTATCCGGAGCTGATCCGGGGCGACTCCGAGGGCCACAGCGACGCGCTGCTCGGCGTCTTCGACCCCATCGCGCCCGCCGCCGCGGCCGCCCTGCACGCGCTGGACGGCGGCGACACCGCGTCCTACGAGGAGATCTTCGGCCCGACGGTGCCGCTGGCCCGGCACCTCTTCGAGACCCCCACCTACTACTACAAGACGGGCGTGGTGTTCCTGGCCTGGCTGACGGACCACCAGCGGCACTTCCGGATGGTCGGCGGGCTGGAGACCGCGCGTTCCGTGCCACACATGTCCGGCCTCTTCCAGCTCGCCGACGCCGCCGGCCTCTTCCCCGACCCCGACCTCGCGGCGCACCGGATGCGCGCCTGGCTGACCGTCCAGGGGGCCGCGTGACGAGGTTCAGCCTCAACCAGTGGACGACCAGGCACTGGCCCCTGGAGGAACTCGCCGCCGGCTGCGCGTCCGCCGGGGTGACGGCGGTCGGGCTGTGGCGGGAGCCCGTCGCCGAGTACGGCCTGGCCCGCACGGGCAAGCTCATGCGCGACCACGGGCTGGCGGTCACGTCCCTGTGCCGGGGCGGCTTCTTCCAGGAGCCGGACGCGCTGGAGAACAACCGCCGCGCCGTCGAGGAGGCGGCCGAACTGGGCGCGCCCGCCCTCTGCCTGGTCAGCGGCGGCCTGCCGGACGGGTCCCGCGACCTGGACGGGGCGCGCTCGCGCGTCGCCGACGTCCTGGCCGAGCTCGCGCCCTACGCGGGCGAGCACGGCGTCCAGCTCGCGATCGAGCCGCTGCACCCGATGTTCTGCTCGGACCGCTGCGTCGTCACCACCCTCGGGCAGGCGCTCGACCTGGCGGCGCCGTTCCCGTCCGCCCAGGTGGGCGTCATGGTCGACACCTACCACCTGTGGTGGGACCCGGCCGTGTGGGACGGCATCGCCCGCGCGGGCGCCGAGGGCCGCATCTCGCTGTTCCAGGTCGCCGACTGGGTCACGCCGCTGCCCGAGGGCGTCCTCACCGGACGCGGCATGCTCGGCGACGGGCACGTCGAGCTGCGCCGGTTCCGCGAGGCCGTGGACGCCACCGGCTACACCGGCCCGATCGAAGTGGAGATCTTCAACGACGCGCTCTGGGCCATGCCGGGCCCCGAGGCACTCGCGCTCACGATGGCCCGCTTCGAGGAGCACGTCCTCGAGGAGCACGCCCCCGCGGAGTACGGGGCGTGACGTCCGCTCCGGCGCGCCCGCGCACGTCCGGGTCCGGCGGCGGCCGGACGTGGCGGGCGGCGTCCGGGGCGTGGCTCGGGATCGGGACGGCGCCGGGCGCGCTCGTCCTCGGGGCGCAGGTCGGCGGGCGGCACGGCGGCGCGCTGCCCGTCCCGGTCCTGGTCGTCGGCGGTGCCGTCATGGCCGCGCTGCTCGCCGCGCAGGGGCGTCTCGGCCTGCGGGAGCCCGCCGGGGAGAACGCCGGCATGGCCGACCTCGCGCCCCGCTACCTGGCCCCGGTCGCCGAGCGGGCCTTCACCGCGCTGCTCGCGGTCGCGATGGCCGGCTGGTTCGGGTTCAACGTCGGCCTCGGCGGGGCGGCCGCCGCGGCGCTCGGCGGCGTCCCGGACGCGGTCGGGGTCGCGGCGCTGACCGTCCCCACGGTCGCGGTGCTGGTCGCGGGCGGCGGGCGGTGGAACGCGGTCGCGGTCGTCACCACCCTCACCGCGGTCGCGCTGATCGGCATCGTCGCGGTGAAGCTGGCGCCGCCCGCCTCCCCGGTCTCGTTCGCGCGGGACGGGCCGCCCGGCGTCCTCGCCGCGGACCTCGCCGGCTACATCGGGTACGTGTCGGTGTTCGCCGTGCGGGCCCCCGACTTCACCGTCGGCCTGCGCGGCCGCCGCGACCTCGCGGCGTGCGTCGCCCTGCTCGTCGTCCCGGCCCTGGCGGCCTCCGTCGTCGGCGCCGGGGTCGCGGCGGCCAGCGGCTCCACCGACGTGGTCGCCGTCCTCGCGGGTCCGGACGGCCTTCCGGCCGCGAACCTGTTCGTCGCCGCGTCGGTCATAGCCCCCACCCTCGCCGCCGTCCACTCCGGCGCCCTCGCCACAGACCGCTTCCTCCCCCGCCCGTCCCACGGCGCCCCCACGTCGCGGGGGCGGCGGGTTGTGGCGGTGCTGGCGATCGCTCTGCCCGGGGCGGTACTGGCGGTGATGCGGGTCGACCGGATGCTGCTCGAATGGCTGACGGTGCTGGCGGCGGCGCTGCCGGCGCTCGTCCCGCCGATGGCGGCGGAGTTCGGGCGGAGGCGGCGCGGGCGCGCGGGACGGCCCGTGGCGACGTGGATCTGGGCGCCCGGCGCGGCCGTGGCCGTGGCGCTGACCCTGGCCGGGCATGCGGCCGCCGCACCCGTCGGGCTCGTCGTCTCCGCGGTCGCGACGCTGGTCCACGCGTGGTTCCGCCGCGAACGGTCGTGACGAGATGTCCACATCCGGCTGGCCCGAAATTGATCCTTGACGTCGGGCGACGCCGGTCGTACGTTCTGGAAAGCGCTTCCAGAAAGCGCTTTCCTGCCACCGATCCCCACCCTAGGACGGCTGGAATGCGAAGAAAGCTCAGCTGGTGTCTCCTGACGATCGCGGCGCTGCTGCTTCCGCTGCTCAGCGTCCCGCCTGCGGCGCAGGCCCGGGACGACGCCCCGATCCTCGACCCGATCCCCGACGACCCCGCCCCGTCCGGCCTCGGCCTCGTCCTCCAGGAGGTCGCGCAACTGCCGAAGTCGACGCCGACGGGCACCCCCACCGACCCGCGGCTGCTGCGGTGGAACCGCATCAACCACGTCGGTGAGGTCCCCGACCACTCGGGCCGCCTGTACGTGCCCGACCTGAACGGCAACCTGTACCTGCTCGACAAGAAGACCCGCACCCCGCACGTCTACCTGGACGTCGCCGCCACGTTCGCGCCCGACTTCTTCTCCCAGGCCGGACTCGGACAGGGCTTCGGATTCGTCACGTTCCACCCCGACTTCCGCAAGAACGGGAAGTTCTACACCACGCACGTCGAGGCGGGCGAGGCGCTGAAGACCAAGACGCCCGACCTGACCCCGCAGCCGAAGACCGGCTACCACGGCGTCGTCGACGAGTGGACCGCCACGGACCCGAAGGCCGACACCTTCTCCGGGACGCACCGCGAGATCCTGCGCATCGGGTTCGCCGGGCGCATCCACAACCTCCAGCAGATCGACTTCAACCCGAACGCCCGTCCCGGCGACGCCGACTACGGCAAGCTCTACCTTTCGGTCGGCGACGGCGGCAACGGCAACGTCGGCGACAACGGCGGCGACCCGCAGAACCTCGGCGTCCCGCAGGGCAAGATCCTGCGGATCGACCCGGCCGGCAAGGACGGCGCCAACGGCAAGTACGGCGTCCCGGCCGACAACCCGTTCGCCGGGCAGGCCGGCAAGCTCGGCGAGATCTACGCCTACGGCATGCGCGACCCGCACCGGTTCAGCTGGGACACCGGCGGCACCCACCGCCTGTTCCTCGCGCACATCGGCGAGCACGAGATCGAGTCGATTCACGAGCTCTACCCGGGCGCGAACATCGGGTGGAGCGAGCGGGAGGGCGCGTTCACGTTCCGCAAGGACGACCGCTGCCACCTGTACCCGCTGCCGGCCGACGACGCCAAGTACGACTACGAGTACCCGCTCGCGGCCTACGACCACGACCCGCCCGCCGACTGGAACTGCTCCAGCGACGTCGGCCGCGCCATCTCCGGCGGCTACGTCTACCGGGGCGCGAGGCTGCCCGCTCTGCGCGGCAAGTACCTGTTCACCGACATCGTCAGCGGCCGGCTCATGTACACCGAAGAGTCGGAGATGAAGCACGACGCGACGGGCACGAACCGCGCCCAGATCTACGATCTGGCGGCCTACGACACTTCCGGCAAGCCCGTCACGATGCGGGAGCTGGCCGGTGACCAGCGCGTCGACCTGCGGTACGGGTCGGACGGCAAGGGCGAGCCGTACCTGCTCGCCAAGGCCAACGGCAAGATCTGGAAGGTCGTCGGGACGAAGCGGGTCGCGTCCGGCGCGGCGGGACCGGTCCGCGTCGCGAACGCGATGGACGCCAAGAACTGGACGCCCGTCACGCCGTCCAAGTGGCGGTTCCCCGGCGACCAGGTGATCCTGGCCGAGGCCGGCGAGCAGCGGCCCGGACCGCGCCGCCCGTTCGAGTACGCGGTGCTGAACAAGGGCCCCGCGCTCACCTCGACGCGGATCGACGCGAAGGTGCGGCTCGACACGCCGGTGTCGGTCAGCAACCGGGACGTGATCGTCATCTTCGGCTATCAGGACGACACGCACTACTACTACACCCACCTGTCCAGCGACAACACCATCTACCCCCACAACGGGATCTTCCTGGTGAACGGCGCCGACCGGCTGCGCATCGACCAGCAGTGGAACGCCAACCGGTCGCACGGCGCCCCGCCTGCCATCACCGACGAGGCGTGGCACGGCGTCCGGGTGGACCGTCGCGCGGACACCGGCGAGATCGCCGTGTACGTGGACGGCTCGTCCAAGCCGGTCTTCACGGCCCGCGACACGACCCTCGGCTCCGGCCGGGTGGGCTTCGGCTCGTTCGACAACATCGGCCGGCTCCGCGACCTGACGGTCCGCGGAACCCCGGCGAAGTAACGGCCCCCTCCGGCCGGGCGCCGCGAGCCGGCGCCCGGCCGGAGGGCTCCAAGGAGTCGACATGATGATTCGCCGCGGCACCGCCGCACTCACCACCGCGCTGCTGGGCGCCTCCCTCTGCGTCGCCGCCGCCCCGGCCCACGCCTCGACCGGCGGCGTCTTCCCGCCCCTGAAGAAGAACCTGATCTCCTACTACGACTTCGAGCACCCCGTCCAGGGCGACCCGTCCCGCGAGGCCGACCGCGGAAGCTCCGGAACCACGATCAACCTCATCAACGGCGGCGGGGCGATGCGCGTGCGGGACGGCGCGCGGCGGCACGCCATCCAGCTCGGGCAGGTGAACCCGGCCGCGAAGGGCAACGACGACTGGAAGGCGGGGGTCTTCTCCGCGTCCGGCGTCCCCTCCCTGCGCGCGTTCAGCTCCGCCAAGGGCGCGACGCTGGCGGGCTGGTTCAAGATGACGGGGACGAACCCGAGCCCCAACACCGAGACGTCCAACCCGGCCGACGTCTACAACGCGATCGGCCTGTCCGGCCTGCTCACCGGCGACTCCGACGGCCACGCCGTGCGGGCTCTGCTGGAGATCATCGAGGTCTCCGGCACCCTGCACGTCGTCGCGCTGGGCCGCCGCGTGGACGGCTCGAAGTCACAGACGTTCGCGGCGAGCCAGGACTGGCAGAGCATCCTCCCCCAGAACACCTGGGTGCACCTCGCCGCGACGTTCGACTACGACACCGGCGAGATGGCGCTCTACAAGGACGGGAAGCCGCTGGACGGCTTCTACACGACGGCCGGGGACCCGTGGGGCCTCGAAGGCGCCCCCGAGCCCGACGTCACGTCCGCCACGGACCCCCGCGGCATCAAGATCGGCGGCAGCTACCCGCAGAACACCGCGGAGAAGAACCCCTGCAACTGCCGCATGGACGGCCTGATGTTCCTCGACCGCCCCCTCACCCCGAAGGAAGCGGCCATCCAGTACAAGTTCGCCAACCGCTGACCTCCCACCCCCCACCGCCGGCGCCCACGGGCGCCGGCGGTGCCCTTTTCATGTGCCCAGGCGGGCGGCGTAGAGGCCGGTGTCTGTGGCGGCCAGGAGGGTGCCGTCGGGGGCCAGGGCCAGGTCGTTGGCCGGGGCCGGGAGATCGATGCTGTGGGACGGCTCAGGGGCGGCGGCGTTCCAGGCGAAGACGGTGCCGGGGGCGTCCTGGAGGGCGGCGGCCACCAGGAGGTGACCGCCGACCAGGGCCGCGGCCACGTGGCCGCAGGGGGCCGGGACGGACAGGGTCGCGAGGCGGTCGCCGTCCAGGCCGTGCACGCCCAGGCCCTCCGGGGCCGGGCAGAGCAGGACGAGGCCGTCAGGGGACGGGGTGAGGGTCGCGCAGCCGGGCGGGACGGCGGAGATCTCCTCGCCGCGTTCGAGGTCCAGGAGCGTGACCGCGGCGTCGCCGGCCAGCCCGGCGAGGGCGCCCGTCGCGGGCGTCGCGTGCAGGAGCCCGCGGCCGACGGAGGTGTGGTGGCCGAGCCAGAGGCGGAAGTCGGCGAGGCGCTCGCCGGTGCCCGCGTCCCACACGGCGACCTCGGCGTCGTTCGCGGGGCCGAAGACGGCGACGACCGCGCCGCGGCCGTGGTGGACGGTGAGGCCGAGCAGGTCGGGGTGGGCGTCCAGGGTGAGTTCGCGGCCCGTGCGGAGGTCGTGGACGTGGAGGCGGTCGCGGTGCGTCCAGGCGACCGTCGGCGACCCGGCGGGGAGGCCGAACGCCCACTCGGCCCGGTCGGCCGGGAAGTCGGGGATCGGCGGGCCGAGCGGCGCGCCGGCCGCCAGGTCCCACGCCTGGCCGGTGTTCACGCCCTGCCCGATCCGGGAGGTGAAGGCCAGCGACGGGCGCTCGGCGGTGGCGGTGACGCCGTCGAAGGACCCTCGCGCCAACGGGTCCGCCAGCACGCTTTCCGGCATGCGTCGGAGCGTAGGCCACGCGGCGCAGATCGTTCCGGACACTCGCGAAATCGGTCGGGTCAGGAGCGGGTCAGGAGCGGGCGGCGCGCAGGCGCGCGGCGACGTCCTCCGGCGGGACGTCGTTGATCCAGGCGGCCATGCCCGACTCCGAGCCCGCCAGGTACTTGACCTTGTCGGCGGCGCGCCGGATCGAGAACAGCTCCAGGTGCAGGCGGAGCAGCTCGCGGCCCTCGCCGACCGGCGCCTGGTGCCAGCCCGCGACGTAGGGCAGCGGGGCGCCGTAGAGGGCGTCGCAGCGGCGCAGGAGGTCTCGGTAGAGGACGGCCAGCTCATCGCGCTCCCCCGCGTCGAGGGCGGCCATGTCGGGGACGTGGCGGTGCGGCATGAGGTGCACCTCGACCGGCCAGCGGGCGGCGGCGGGGACGTAGGCCGTCCAGTGCTCGCCGGACAGCACGACGCGGCTGCCGGCGCGCTCGGCCTTCAGGACGTCGCCGAACAGGTCCGGGTTCGCGGAGGCCGACGCCAGCATCCGCTCGGTGCGGGGGGTGAGGAACGGGTAGGCGTAGATCTGGCCGTGCGGGTGGTGCAGGGTGACGCCGATCTCGACGCCGCGGTTCTCGAACGCGAACACCTGCGCGACGCCGGGGATCGCCGACAGCTCGCGGGTGCGGTCGGCCCACGCGTCGACGACCGTCCGGACGCGGGAGACGGGCAGCAGCGCCATCGAGGTGGAGTGGTCGTCAGTGAAGCACACGACCTCGCAGCGCCCGGCGCCGCGGGACCGTTCCACACCGTCGATGGAGGGCGGCACCGGCGGGGTGCGGACGTCGAAGGACGGGAAGCGGTTCTCGAACACGGCGACGTCGTAGGACGCGTCCGGGATCTCCGAGGCCGGGCCGCCGGGGCACAGCGGGCACTGGTCGGCGGGCGGCAGGAACGTGCGCGTGTTGCGGTGCCCGGTGATCGTGACGTGGTCGCCGGTCAGCGGGTCGCGGCGGACCTCGCACACCGGCTCGACCGGCGGCAGGCCGCGCGGATCCGCGGCGGGCGCCCGGCCGGGGGCCTCGTCGTAGTAGACGATCTCGCGGCCGTCGGAGAGCCGCGCGCGTGTCCGGTTCATCTCGACCGGCAGCCTACAGCGCCGGAGCGTCCGCCCGCGCGGTCTCCTCGTGCACCGCCAGCAGGTACCTGACCAGGGTCGTCAGCACGTCCTTGCCGGAGTTGCGCTCCCGGACGTCGCACATCACGACCGGGGTGCCCTCGCTGAGGTCGAGTGCCTCCCGGATCTCCGAGGGCGTGTAGTCGTAGCCGTCGTCGAAGCGGTTCACGGCGATGACGAACGGCAGGCCCCGGTTCTCGAAGTAGTCGACGGCGGGGAAGCAGTCCGAGAGGCGGCGGGTGTCGGCGAGCACGACGGCGCCGAGCGCCCCGTAGGACAGCTCGTCCCACATGAACCAGAACCGGTCCTGGCCGGGCGTGCCGAACAGGTAGAGCACGAGGCCGTCGCGGATCGTGATGCGGCCGAAGTCCATCGCGACGGTGGTGGTGGTCTTCTGCTCGACGCCCTCGGTGTCGTCGACGCCGACGCCCCGGTCGGTGAGCAGCTCCTCGGTCTGCAGCGGGCGGATCTCGCTGACGGAGCCGACGAGCGTGGTCTTGCCGACGCCGAAGCCCCCCGCGACGAGGATCTTCACAGCGACCGGAGTGGCCGGGCCGACCCCCTCCCGGGGTGACGGCCCCGCGCTCCCTCCTGGGGCCGTACCGGCGTTCTCAGAGGGCTTGGAGACCATGGAGCACTTCCCTCAGCAGACGTTCCTTGGAGAGCGCGCTCTCCTGTTGGGGACGGGTGGCGGTGATGAGCCGGTGGTGGAGCAGGTCGCCGAGCAGCACCCGCACGACGACGAGCGGCAGCCCGACCCGCGCCGCGACCTCGGCCACCGGCAGCGGTCGCAGGCACATCTCCAGGATGTCGAGATGTTCGGGGCCGATGCCGGGTGAGCCCGACCGCGGCCGCGCCGCGGTCGAGATTATCGTGATCATGTCGAAGGACTCGCCCGTCGCGGGCCTGGCGCGCCCGCGGGTGAGCGCGTACGACCGCACGATCGGGCCGGCCTCGTCATCTAGCCATTCGCTGCCAGGACCGGTCATGGTCCGTCACGATTCCTCGGTATCGAGGGACTCGGCGCGGCCGCGCCGGGTGCCCCTCTGGATGGACGACATCATCGACCGCAGTTGCTCGGGCGACCGGTCGGCGCGGGCGGCGGGCGCGGGCGCGGCCGGCTCGGAGCGTTCCTCGCGCAGCTGGGAGGCCATGTTCTCCTGCCGGACCCGCTTCGGCAACGAGGGGCGGTCCGAGCCGGACGACTTGCCCGGGGGACGGCGCCGGACCTCGCGGGGCGAGCGCGGCACGCTCGGCGGAGGCGGGGGCGGGGGCGACGCGGGTTCGGGCGACGGGTCGCCCCACGGCGACGCGGCCGGCCGGGGCGCCGGCGAGGAGCCCTGGATCGGCTCCTCGAACACCGGGATGGGACCGGTCAGCGCGTCCGGCTCTCCGGACGGCTGCCCGGACGGGGACATGGCGGAGGCCGGGGGGATGAACGGGCGGACGGGCTGCGCGGGCTGGGCGAGCGGTTCCGGCGGCGGGGTCTGAGACGGGGACGGTGACGGTGACGGGACCGCGGACGGCGCCGCGTGCCGTCCGGACGGCAGGTGCAGCACGGACCCGCCCTCGTCGAGCACCGGCTGCGGGCCGCTGCGGACGCTGGCGCCGCCCACGACCGTGCCGACGGGGACGAGCGCGTCCTCGGCGCGGCGGGTGGTGAGCGCGGGCGCGCTCTGCGCCGGGCCGCCCTCGTCGGGGACGACGAGCTCCTCGGGCAGCAGCACGATCGCGGTCATGCCGCCGTAGGGGGACGTCCGCAGCGTGACCTTGATGCCGTGCCGGCGGGCCAGCCGGCCGACGACGAACAGGCCGAGCTGGGCGCTGTCGGACAGGTCGAACTCGGCGGCGGTGGCGAGCCGCTCGTTGGCGGCGGCGAGGCTGGGCTCGTCCATGCTGAGGCCGCGGTCCTCGACCTCCAGCGTGAACCCGTGCGAGACGGCCTGCCCCTGCACCTGGACGGTCGTGTGCGGCGGCGAGAACGTCGCGGCGTTCTCGATCAGCTCGGCGAGCAGGTGGATGACGTCGGCGACGGCCGGGCCGACGATGGCGGCGCGGGTCATCGGGGCGACGTTGACGCGGGTGTAGTCCTCGACCTCGGACGCGGCGGCGCGGGCGACGTCCACGATCGCGACGGGGCTGCGCCAGCCGCGGCCGGGCGCCTGCCCGGACAGGATGATCAGGCCCTCGGCGTGCCGCCGCATGCGGGTGGCGAGGTGGTCGACCCGGAACAGGTCCTCCAGGTCGTCGGGGGTCTCGATGCGCCGCTCCATCGAGTCCAGCAGCTTGAGCTGGCGGTGCAGCAGCGTCTGGCTGCGGCGGGCGAGGTTGACGAACACGTCGCTGACGTTGCGGCGGAGCGTCGCCTCCTCGACGGCGCTCTGGATCGCGGTGCGGCGGGCGGCGTTGAACGCCTCGCCGACCTGGTCGATCTCGCGGGTCCCGAACGCCAGCGGCGGCGCCTCGGCGGCCACGTCGACCTCCTCGCCGCGGCGCAGCCGGCGGATCACGCCGGGCAGCCGGACGTCGGCCAGGTCGATCGCCTCGCGGCGCAGGCGGCGCAGCTCGCGGATGACGGAGCGGGCGACCCAGACCGCGAGGACGAGGGTGGCGACGACCGCGACCAGCCCGAGCGCGCCCGCGAGGACGACGCGGGTGATGATGCCCTCGGAGATCGGCTGGGCGCGCTTCTCGGCGCCCGCCGACACCGACAGTTCGAGGCCGCGCAGCCGGGTGAGGTTGGAGTCGGCGGTGGTCTTCCACAGCGCGCCGGCGGCGCCGGTGGCGTTGACCAGCCGGGGCGCGGCGACGAAGCGGTCCTCCAGCGTCCGGAGCCGGCTGTACTCGGGCATGCCGACGATGCGCTCGTAGTAGGCCTGGTCGGGGGAGCGCAGCTCGGCCGCCGTGTAGGTGTAGAGGGTGCGCTGCGTGCCGACGAGCTTGACGTACTGGGAGTGCTCGCCGGGTGTGATCTTGCCGGCGGCGAGCGCGCCCGCCAGCAGCGCGTCCTCCTGCGCGAGGACCTCACGGGCCCGGGTCAGCGACGCCTCGTTGCGGGCGTCCTTGGCGACCTCGGAGTTGTCCAGGGTGGCGAGCGAGCCCTGCAGCGCGCCGACGTCGCCGAGCAGGGCCGTGTAGTCGGCGAAGGTGCGGGCCCGGTCCAGGCGGCCGGCGTCGATGGCGCGGCGCCGGTCGTCCAGCCCGTCCAGCTCGGTCAGGATCTTGCCGGCGATGCGCTGGGCGTCCTTCGGGGCGGCGCCGTCGACGGCCTCGGACTCGGCGAGCTTGCGGAACAGGTCGGCCTGCCGGTCGGTGACCAGGCGGCCGGACTCCATGGCGGCGCGGTCTCCCTCCGCGCGGCCGCCGAGGTACACCATCGACAGGCGCCGCTCGGCCTGCAGGGCGCTGCCGAGCGCACCCGACGGGTAGCCGTAGTGGTCCTGGACGGTCTTGACGTGGCGGAGGTTGAGCCCCTCGCCGAGCGCGATGCTCGCGGCGAACGCCCACAGGACGCCGAGGGAGACCACCGAGACGGTGACCATCAGGACGACCTTGAAGCGGATGGACCGGAAACGCGCGGCCTTGGGAGCCCGCCGGTGTCCGGCGGACGAGTCCGTTGTGCGGCCTCGATTTGGCACTGCGGCTGAACCTTCAACTCGGTCGGACGGCTGACATCGACTGGTCGGACGGCTGGCATCGATTGCGTGCGGAGCGGCTCACGCGGAACGCAGGAGAGCCTAGGACGGTCCGCCACCATGTGTCGACAGTTTCCAGATCATCACGTTTTGTGGCGACGGACAGCCCAAAATACCCCTACGATGCCTCAGCGTGATGGCTCGTACCCCAGATGCGACGACGACCGTGCGCCCACCGGCCCGCGCCCGCCGGACCCTGCTCGCCACGGGGGCGCTGGTCGCGGCGGCGCTGACCGGCGCCTGCAGTGGCGGCTCCGACGGGGCCGCCGCGCCGCCCGACGTCCCGATGCTGCAGGAACTCGGCACTCCGGAGGGCCGGCTCGACCTCGTCGCCTGGGCCGGGTACGCCGAGAACGGCACCAACGACCCGAAGGTCGACTGGGTCACGCCGTTCACGAAGGCGACCGGCTGCAAGGTGTACACGAAGGTCGCCGACACCTCCGACTCGATGGTCGCGCTCATGAAGACCGGGCGGTACGACGGCGTGTCGGCGTCCGGCGACGCGAGCCTTCGGCTCATCTACGGCGGGACGGTGGCGCCCGTCAACACCGGCCTGCTCAGCAGCTGGGAGGACATCGCCAAGTACCTGAAGAACCAGCCGTACAACTCCGCCGCCGGGCGGATGTACGGCGTCCCGCACGGCTACGGCGCCAACATGCTGATGTACCGGACGGACAAGATCACCCAGCGTCCGACGTCGTGGAGCGTGGTGTGGGACAAGGAGTCCCCCGCGGCCGGGCACGTCGTCGCCTACGACTCCCCCATCTACATCGCCGACGCCGCGCTCTACCTGAAGACGCACCGTCCCGATCTGAAGATCACCGACGTCTACGAGCTGGACGACAAGCAGTTCGACGCCGCGGTGGACCTGCTCAAGAAGCAGCGCCCGAACGTCAACCAGTACTGGGCCAACTACCTGGACGAACTCCAGTCGTTCAAGAGCGGCTACAACTACGCCGGCACCGCCTGGCAGGTGACCGCGAACCTGGCCATGACGGACAAGGCGCCGGTCGCCACGACGATCCCGGACGAGGGCGCGACCGGCTGGTCCGACACGTGGATGATCTCCTCGAAGGCCCAGCATCCGACCTGCATGTACAAGTGGATGAACTGGATCACCATGCCGAAGGTGCAGGCGGAGGTCGCGCAGTGGTTCGGCGAGGCGCCCGCCAACCCCAAGGCGTGCCGGTACACGGCCAAGGGCTTCTGCTCGACCTATCACGTCGGCGACCCGGAGTTCTACAAGCGCCTGGCGTTCTGGAAAACCCCGGTGAAGAACTGCGGGGACGACCGCGGCAACAAATGCGTGGACTACTCCCGCTGGGCCCAGGCCTGGACGCAGATCAAGGGCTGACCCCCGGCTGACCTGCGCCTCAGGTGGTGAACGCTGATACCTCCCCCGGCCGACGCGCGAAACGACGCCCGTCGGCGATGGTGAAATCGAACGAATGTGGGCAGGTGTTTCGTACCAGGGGCGAGTAAAGCCGGGGGAAGGGGAGCGTCATGAAGGGTCGAGTCCGCGTCAGAATCGAAAAACGCACCGCCGCCGACCTGGCCGAACGAACATCTTTGGACCTGCGCACGCCGTCCGGCCGCGTCCTTCCGTACTGACCGGCCCCGCCGTCAGGGCCAGCGGTACTCGGCGCCTTCGGCCGGGACGTGGTGGGGCAGATAGCACTTCGTCGTGACGTGCTCGTCCTTGCAGTCGAGGCACAGGTAGGTGCGGTGGCCGCGCAGCCCCCGGCCCCGCCTGTCGCAGGGCGGGCAGACGCACGGCGACCAGCCGACGATGACCCGGCCCGGGTCGAGCCGGTGCCCGGCGGGGCACAGGAACGGGACGTGTTCGGGAGCCTGCACGGCTCGACCCTACTCGAACATATGATCGAACCGGAAGCGGGCCCCGCTCAGGAGGCGGGCTTCATCGTGTAGCAGTAGTTCGACTTGCCCTTGAAGTAGTGGCGGGCCCGGGGGTCGTCGAACCGCCACCGGCACGCGTCGTCGAGCTGGGCCGTCGACAGCTTCATGGTGTCGCCCTTGCGCATGACGCAGTACTCGCCGGGAGTCGGCGTCTCCCGGTACTCGATCCACTCCCAGCCGAGCTTCTGGCAGTACGGGGTGAAGTGCCCGGGGCCGAGATCGGCCCGCACGAGCCTCACCTTGCGCGAGGGCGGGGGCGAGGACGAGGGCGGCCGGGACGACCCCGGCGCCCGCGGCGTCGTGGAGGCGGCGGACGGGGACGTGCCCGGACGTGCCGCGCCGGTCCGCCCTCCGGCGGTTCCGGGCGAGCCACCGGCGGTGGACGGTGTGGCGGCCAGGCCCGCGGAGGCCGCCGGCCCCACGGGGTGACCCTTCTTGCCGCCGGAGTCGCCGTTCGCGAACCAGACGACCGCGACGGCGGCGGCGACGGCCACCGCGGTGGCGCCCGCACCGGCGAGGACGATCCGCCTGCGCCTTCGCGGCTTGGGCGGCACCGTCAACGCGCTCGCCGCGCCGAAGTCGGACGGCGGCATGAGCTCGGACGAAGGGAGGGTGCCGTTCGGCGGTGCAGCCGGCGCGGACGGGACCGGCGGAGTCAGAGCCGGCGGAGACGAATCCGGTGAGGTCAGGGCCGGAGGAGGCGGCGCCGATGGAGTCGGATCCGGTGGAGAGGGATCCGGCGGGGCCGGGCTCGACGAATCAGGCGCGGGCGGTGGCGGCACCGGCGACGCGGCCCGGGCTCGGCCCGTCCTGAGGACGAGGCGGTCGAGGACCTGCTGCGCCGACGGGCGGGACGCCGGGTCCTTGGCGAAGCACTCGGCGAGGAGGCCGCGCAGCGGCTCCTCCACACCGGCGAGGGACGGCTCCTCGTTCGCGATGCGGTTGAAGACGATGGCGACGGACTCGTTGCCGAACGGCGGGCGGCCGGTCGCCGCGAACAGCATCGTGGACGCCCACGCGAAGACGTCGACCGCGGGACCGATCTCGCCCGGTTCGAGCTGCTCGGGCGCCATGTAGGCGGGCGTCCCGACGGCGCGGCTGACCATCGTCTGCGCGCCCGACAGGGCGCGCGAGATGCCGAAGTCGATGACCCGCGGGCCGTCCGCGCCGATCAGCACGTTGTGCGGCTTGAGGTCGCGGTGCAGGATCCCGGCGTCGTGCAGGGCGACGAGGGCCGTGGCCGTCGCGACGGCCAGCCGGTCGAGCGCGCTGCCGGACCGGGGGCCGTGCTCGGCGACGACCCGGCTGAGCGGCGGCCCGTCGACGTACTCGCTGACGATGTAGCGGCGCTCGCCGACCGCGCCGGAGTCGAGCACCTGCGCGATGCAGAACCGCGCGACCTGCTCGGCCGCCTCCAACTCGCGGGCGAAGGTGTCGATGGCGCCGGTCAGCTGCGGGTGGAACACCTTGACGGCGACGCGGGTCCCGTCGGGCGCGTGCCCGAGATAGACCACGCCCTGCCCGCCCTCGCCGAGCCGGGAGGCGAGCCGGTAGGCGCCGAGCTGCTCGGGATCGGCGGGGTGGAGGGGCGGCACGCCCTGCAGTGTAGGGGCAGAGCTCGCTACGGGCGGGAGATCAGTGGTCGCGGTCGGTCATCAGGCGGGCCAGTCCCCGGAGCTCGGCGTCGGGGCAGGGCGCGGCGCCGGCGGCGTCGAGGTCGGCGAGGGCGTCGGTGAGGAGTTCGTCGGCGTGCGCGGCGGCCCAGGCGCGGCCGCCCGCCGCGTCGACGAGCCCTGCGGCGACGACCGCCTCCTCGTCGGTGAGCGGCGCGTCGCGCAGGTAGAGGGCGGCGAGGTCGCCCCCGGCGGCGCTGCCGGAGGTGAGGGCCGCGACGACCGGCAGCGACTTCTTGCGGCGGCGCAGGTCGGCGTGGACGGGCTTGCCCGTGACCGCCGGTTCGCCCCAGATGCCGAGCAGGTCGTCGACGAGCTGGAAGGCCAGCCCGAGGCGCTCGCCGAAGACGCGCAGGCGGGAGACCTGCCCGGCGGTGCCGCCGCCGTACACGGCGCCGAGCGCGCACGAGGCGCCGAGCAGCGCGCCGGTCTTGCCCGCGGCCATGGCCAGGCACTCGTCGAGCGTGACGTCGGCGCGCTCCTCGAACGCCAGGTCGGCGCGCTGGCCCTCGACCAGTTCCAGGACGGCCCGGGCGAGGATGCGCACGCCGCGGGCCACCACCGCGGAGGGCTCCTCGGCGAGGATCTCGTAGGCGGCGGCGAGGAGGGCGTCCCCGGACAGGATCGCGGCGTTGGCGCCGAACACCGCCCACGCGGTGGGGCGGTGCCGGCGGGTGAGGTCGCCGTCCATCACGTCGTCGTGCATGAGGGAGAAGTTGTGCGCGAGTTCGACCGCCACGGCGGCCGGCAGGGCGGCCTGGACCGTCCCGCCGACCGCCTCCGCGGCCAGCAGCGTGAGCGCGGGCCGGATCGCCTTGCCGCCCGCCCCGGCGGCAGGCCGGCCGCGCTCGTCGCGCCAGCCGAAGTGGAAGCCCGCGGTGGAGCGCGACGCGTCCGGCATGGACTCGACCACGTGCCGCAGCGCGGGGTCGAGCAGGCGGCGGCTCCAGGTCAGCACCTCCGCCGCCGTCCGGGGGCGGTGCCGCGGCCCCGTCCGGTGGTCGCAGCCGATCACGGCCGGGTCGTCTCTCCAGGCGGGCATGGCGGGTCCCCTCTCGTCAGCGGGCGATCTCGACGTTCTCCAGGACGCCGAGGGCGTCGGGGACCAGCACGGCGGCCGACTGGTAGGCGCTGACCAGGTAGGTCAGCAGCCCCCTGTCGTCGATGCCGGTGAACCGGACGGCGAGGCCCGGCCGGACCTCGCCCTCCAGTCCGGTGCGGTGCAGGCCCACGACGCCCTGGTCGTCCTCGCCGGTGCGCAGCGCGAGGATCGAGCTGGTCCCGGTCGGGGAGATGGGGATCTTGTCGGACGGGAGGATCGGGACGCCGCGCCAGGCGTGCACGCGGCGGCCCTCGACCTCGACGGGCGCGGGGTACACGCCGCGCCGCGTGCACTCCCGGCCGATCGCCGCGATCGTCTTCGGATGGGCGAGGAAGAACCGGGTCTTGCGGCGCCGGGCCAGCAGCTCGTCCATGTCGGCGGGGGTCGGCGGGCCCCCGAGCGTCTGGATGCGCTGCCGCAGGTCCGCGTTGTGCAGCAGCCCGAAGTCGCGATTGTTGATCAGTTCGTGCTCCTGGCGCTCCCTGACCTCCTCGATCGTCAGCCTGAGCTGCTGCTCGACCTGGTCCATCGGCTCGCTGTAGAGGTCGGCGACCCGGGAGTGGACGCGCAGGATCGTCTGGGTGACGGCCAGCTCGTACTCGCGGGGCGAGGCCTCGTAGTCGACGAACGTGCCGGGCAGGACGGGCTCGCCGCCGTGCCCGGACGCCACCTCGATCGCCGCCTCGCCGTGCCTGGTCCGCGGCGGGGCGGGCGCGGCGCGGTACTCCTCCAGGTGCGCGCGCAGCGCCTCGGACCGCTCGGTCAGCTCCTCGATCGCCTCCCGCGGCAGCGACAGGACGATCACGGGGGTGAGCGCGCGGAACGTGTGCGCCCACTCCCCCGGCTCGCCGAGCAGGGCGTCGGCGCCGAAGAACCCGCCGCCGTCGCGGACGCCGACCCGGCCGGCGGCGTCGTAGGCGCCGGGGACGCTCTCCTCGACCTTGCCGTGCGCGATCAGGTGGACCGCGTCGAGGGGCCCGCCCGACTCCGCGATCAGCTCGCCGGGCGCGTACTCGCGCTGCTCGAACCGCGCGGCGAGACCGTCCAGGACCGCGGGGTCGGACAGGCCGCGCAGCGGCGGCAGCTCGGCCAGTTCGGGCGGGACGACCCGGATCGCCGCGCCGTCGTTGACGAACGTCACGAGCCCGTCGCCGAGCCGGTAGGTGAGGCGGCGGTTCACCCGGTAGGCACCGCCGCCGGCCTGCACCCACGGCAGCTGCGACAGCAGCCACCGCGGGGTGATGCCCTGCGTCTGCGGGACGGTCTTGGTGGTGGAGGCGAGATTGCGTGCGGCGCGGGTGGAGAGGGCCAGGCGTTCTTCCGTCACGCGCCGGCACCGCCGTGGGCGACCTCGACGGACTCCAGCATGCCGAGCGCGTCGGGCACCAGGACGGCGGCCGAGTAGTACGCGCTGACCAGGTAGTTGAGGAGCGCCTTGTCGTCGATGCCCATGTACCGGACCGACAGGCCCGGCTGGTACTCGTCCGGCAGGCCGACCTGGTGCAGCCCGACGACGCCCTGCGCCGCCTCGCCGGTCCGCATCAGCAGGATCGAGCTGGTCAGCGTCGGCGAGACCGGGATCTTGTTGCACGGGAAGATGGGCACGCCGCGCCAGCCGGGCACCTTGTGGCCGCCGACGTCCACGCTGTCGGGGTAGATGCCGCGGGCGCTGCACTCGCGGCCGAACGCGGCGATCGCCTTCGGGTGCGCGAGGAAGAACGCGGGGTCCTTCCAGACGAGGGTGAGCAGGTCGTCCATGTCGTCGGGGGTGGGGGGCCCGGAGCGGGTGTGGATGCGCTGCGACAGGTCGGTGTTGTGCAGCAGGCCGAAGTCGCGGTTGTTGACGATCTCCTGCTCCTGGCGCTCGCGCAGCGCCTCGATGGTCAGCCTGAGCTGCTGCTCGATCTGGTCCATCGGCTGGTTGTAGAGGTCGGCGACGCGGGTGTGGACCCGCAGCACGGTCTGCGCGACGCTCAGCTCGTACTCGCGGGGGGACGCCTCGTAGTCGACGAACGTGCTCGGCAGGACGGGCTCGCCGTCGTGCCCGGACGCCACCTCGATCGCCGCCTCGCCGTGCGCGTTGTGCGCGCGCCGCGGGCTCGCCCGGTACTCGTCGAGGTGCGCCTGGAGCGAGGAGGACCGGCCGAGCGTCTCCTGGAAGTCGGCCTGGCTCATGCTGAGGATCGTGCAGGTCGTCACCGCCTTGACGGTGTGCTCCCAGGTCGGCGGCTCCTCGCCCTCCTGCGTCCCGAGGAGGGCCTGCTCGCCGAAGAAGTCGCCGTTCGCGAGCGTCCCGAGGACGGCGTCGGAGCCGTACTCGCCGGCGCCGATCTTGCTGAGCTTGCCGTGCGCGACGAGGACGACGCGGTCGACGGGGCGCCCCCGTTCGACGACGACGTCACCGGGCGCGTACTCCTGCTGGGTGAAGCGTCCCGCGATGGCGTCCAGGGTCAGGTCGTCGTCGTAGCCCCGCAGCGGGGCCAGCTCGCCGAGCTCGCGCGGGATCACGCGGACGTCCGCGCCGGTGGTCACGAAGGTGACCCGGCCGTCGCCCAGCGTGTAGGTGAGCCGCCGGTTGACGCGGTAGGTGCCGCCGGAAGCCTGCACCCAGGGCAGCAGCTTCAGCAACCACCGCGACGTGATGCCCTGCATCTGCGGGACGGACTTGGTCGTGGTCGCCAGGTTCCGCGCGGCCGCGGTGCCGAGGCTCAGCTGGTGGTCCTGTTGCTGGTGCTCCTGTTGCTGCTGTTCCGTCACGTCCACACCACCGATTCGTCGTGGTCCTGCGGGGAAGAGGTGGCCTTTGGCCACCCGTGACGCTACAGACGGTAATGAGACGGTCGCAAGGAGCCATTCGCAGCACCTCTGATTTGCTCCCGCGCCACACAACTCGCACCCAGGCGCAACATCCCCCGTAACGCCCCTGCTCGCCGCCGCGGGACCGGGGTGACGGGCGCCGGCGGGGCGACGAGCTGCGACTCTCACCCTCCGTAGAGGTTTCGTCGCAGGTCAGAAGTGGCGAACGTGGGGCAGATCACCCATCGGGCGGCGCCGCCGAGGAAAGATCCACTGCTTCTTGATGTTGAACATGGTGTGCACCGGACCGGGCCCGGTTCAGGACGGGCCCGGCGGAATTCGAGAGGAGGCCCCCAGTGACCGGAGTGTGGACCGCACTGGCGATCGAGACCGGAGCCGCGCTGGTGATCGCGGGTTCGCTGGCGGGCTGGGCCCGCCGGCGCTTCGCCCGCGACCACTGACCGACCGCCGGAGCGCGCCGTGCCCGGCTCACCGGGCAC
>NZ_JBEZJI010000077.1:0-39028 GCF_040649435.1 Actinomadura sp. NPDC048955 | reverse complement strand
GGCCAGGCCCTCGCCTGGTCCGGGCGCGGCCGGGGGCTCGACGTCACGGTCGTGGGGGGGCCCGGGGCGGCCCCCGCGCAGCGGCACCGCCACCCCCCGCCGGCGCCCCCGCGGCGCCGGGGGGGCGGGGCGGCCGCCGCGAGCCACCCGAGATCATCATCCTGACCACGTTCGACAGCGACGACCACATCCTGCGGGCGATGCGCGCGGGCGCGAGCGGCTTCCTGCTGAAGCACACGCCGCCGCCGGAGATCGTCCGGGCGATCCGCCAGGTCGCGTCCGGCGAACCGATGATGTCGCCCGCGGTGCTGCGCAGGATGATGGCGTACGTGGCCGAGAGCGGCGCCGACCCGCGCCGGGCCCGCGCCCGCGACCTGCTGGCCCGGCTGAGCGACGGCGAGCGGGCCGTGGCCGCGCTCGTCGGGCGCGGCCGGACCAACAGCGAGATCGGCAAGGAGCTGTCGCTCAGCGTCGCCACCGTGAAGGCGTACGTGTCGCGGCTGCTGACCAAGCTGGAGCTGAACAACCGCGTGCAGATCGCGCTCCTCGTCCACGACGCCGCCCTCGACGACTAACCTTCCGGGCCGCGCCGCGCCAGGGGGACGTGGCGGAGCAGCAGTGCCGCGGCCAGGCCCAGCACGGCGACGGGCAGCGCGGCGAGGAACAGGGTGGAGAACGCGTCCGCGAAGGCCTCGGCGACGCCGTCGCGCACCGGCGCCGGGAGGGTCTCCAGCACCTCGGGGCGGACGGCGTCGCCGAACTCCGGGACCCGCCCGTCCGGGACCCGCGAGGCGATCTCCTCGGCGAACCGGTTCGACACGACGGCGCCGAAGACCGCCATCCCGGCGGCGGTGCCGAGCATCCGGCTCGCGAAGACGCCCGAGCTCGCCGCGCCGAGGTCGCGGCGCGGCGCGGCCTGCTGCGCGATCAGCATGACGACCTGCTGGGACAGCCCGGCTCCGAGGCCGAGCACCGCCATGTAGCAGCCCGCGGCGACCAGGCCGGTGCCGGTGTCCATGGTCGCCAGCAGCGCGATCCCGGCCGCGCTGAGCGCCATGCTCGCCGCCGGCAGCCGGTGGTAGCGGCCGGTGCGGTGGATGTACCTCCCCGCCGCCATGGACGAGGCCGGCAGGGCGAGCATCATCGGCAGCAGGAGCAGACCGGACCTGGTCGCGCCCACTCCCCCGACGACCTGGAAGAACATGGGCAGGTAGGTGGCGAGCCCGAACCCGGTGGCGCCGCCGGCGGCCGCGACGGCGCAGGCCACGCCGAACGACCGGTCGCGGAACAGCCGCGGCGGGATGATCGGCTCGGCGGCCGTCCGCTCGGCGAGCACCCACGCGGTGAACAGCACGGCCGCGGCCGCCGCCAGCGCCAGGACGACGGGCGAGCCCCACGCGTACCGCGTTCCGGCCCAGCTGGTGAACAGGGTGAAGCAGGTGACCGCCGCACCGAGCAGGACGATCCCGGCATAGTCGACCCGCGGCCTGCCCTGCGGCTTCGGCAGCCGCAGGAACAGCACGACCGCGGCGGTGGCGGCGACGCCGAGCGGCAGGTTGAGGTAGAACACCCACCGCCAGGACGCGTGGTCGGTGAGGACGCCCCCGGCCAGCGGCCCGGCGATGGTGGAGACGGCGAAGACCAGCGCCGAGTAGCCCTGGTACCGGGCGCGCTCGCGCGGCTCGAACAGCTCGCCGGTGACCGCGAACATCGAGCTCATGAGGCACCCGGCCGCGGCGCCCTGGACGGCGCGGAACACGATCAGCCAGGTCATGGTGGGCGCCGCCCCGCACGCCGCCGATCCGGCGAGGAACCCGAGCAGGCCGGTCAGCAGGACGCGGCGGCGCCCGAACAGGTCCCCGAGCCGCCCCGACAGGGGGACGGTGACGCTGGTGGCCAGCACGTACGCCGTCGACACCCAGGCGAGCCGGTCGAGCCCGCCGAGGTCCCCCACGATCGTCGGCAGCGCGGTGCCGAGCACCGTCGCGTCCAGCGAGGACATGAGCCCGGCGAGCATGAGCCCGCCGAACACCAGGAGCCGGTGCCGGTCGGTCATCGGCGCGGTCGTATCGATCACACGCATCTCCCATTCTGTGCTTAAGGCATATGAATGCTAGACACAGTTAGATGTTTCGCGCAATCCATCTAGACTGGGCGCCATGAGCGACGAGGCGCTGGACGCCGTCGAACGGAGCATGGTCAGGCTGCGCCGGGGCATGTCGCGGCAGCGGCTGGGCAGGGCGGCGATCCGGGACCACAACCTCCCCGTGGACGTGCAGGTCCTGCACGTCGTGGACATCGTGGACGAGGGTCCCGACCGGCCCGGCGAGGAGATGAGCGTCGGCCTGGTGGCCGCCCGCCTCGGCGTCGACGCCTCGCGCGGCAGCCGCATCGTCGCCGAGGCGGTCAAGTCGGGGTACGTCCGGCGGGTCGCCTCGCAGGAGGACGGCCGCCGCATCCATCTGGAGCTCACCGACGCCGGCAGCGCCGTCGTCGAGGCCACCCGCCGCACTCGGCAGGAGCACTTCGCCAAGGCCATGAGCGGCTGGACGGACGAGGAGCGCTCCGCCTTCGCCCGCCTCCTGTCGCGCTTCGTCCACACCTACGAGGACTGACCGCCCGGGCGCCCCGCGTCCTCCCCCGGTCGCTGCCGGACGGCGGCCGCCTACACCCCCGGTTGCGGGTCCTGCGCGGAAGGCTCGGCCCAGCGGAGGACGGCGCCGGGCCGGGCCGCCGCCTAGGCTGGCGGGATGGGTGCTCGCCTGATCCCGCTGCCGCCGGCGGGGCGCGCGCGGGACGCGGCCCTGGCGGGCGGAGTGCTCGCCGTGGTGGCCGTCAGCAGTCTGGAGTCGCTCGTCGGCCCGCGCGAGGAGCCGTGGGCCGCGACCGCGTTCGACTGGGCGCTGATCGTCCTGGCCTGCGGTTCGCTGCTGTTCGCCCGCCGGCGTCCGGTGGCCGTCGCGGCCCTCGTCCTGGTGACCACCGGCGTCTACTACGTCGCCAGCCTGCACGACGGCGGGCTGATGATCGCGGTCATCGCGGCGCTGTACGCGGTCGCGGCCGGGGGCCGGCTCCAGGCCGCGGTCGTCCTCGCGGCGCTGACCGTGATCGCCACCGGCACGGGCACCCTGCTCGGCAACCGCGACGTCAACGGCGTCGCGCTGTTCATGCTGACCGGTTGGCTGGTGGCCGTGGTGGCGCTCGGATGGGTGCGGCACAGCCGGCTCGCCTACCTGCGCGAGGCCGAGCGGCGCGCCGCCGGCGAGGAGCGGCTGCGCATCGCCCGCGAGCTGCACGACGTCGTGGGGCACCACCTTTCGCTGATCAACGTCCAGGCCGGGACCTCGCTGCACCGCTTCCACCGGGACCCGGCGCAGGGCGAGGCGGCCCTCGCCGCCATCAAGTCGTCGAGCCGCGAGGCGCTGCGCGACCTGCGCGCGACCCTCGGGGTGCTGCGGCAGGCCGACGAGGAGGCGCCGACCGCGCCCGCGCCCACCCTGGACGGGATCGGCGCCCTGCTCGGATCGGCCCGGTCGGCGGGGCTCACCGTGCACGGCAGCGTCACCGGCGACGCGGAACCGCCCACCGAGGTCGGCCTGGCCGCCTACCGCATCGTGCAGGAGTCCCTCACCAACGTCTCCCGGCACGCCGCCGCCGCGCGGGTCACCGTCAGCGTCGAGCGCGGGCCGGGCGCGCTGCTCGTCGAGGTCGCCGACGACGGCCGGGGCGCCGCCGCGCACCCGGCGGGCCCGGGCAGCGGCGTCGACGGGATGCGCGAGCGGGCCCGCGCCCTCGGCGGCGAGCTGACGGCGGGGCCGCGGCAGGGCGGCGGGTTCCTCGTCCGGGCCAGGCTGCCCTACGAGAACGGGACGGGCACGCGATGATCCAGGTTCTGCTGGCCGACGACCAGGGCCTGGTCCGGGCCGGGTTCCGTTCCATCCTCGACGACGAGGACGACATCGCCGTCGTGGGCGAGGCCGCGGACGGCGCGCGGGCCGTCCGCGCGTGCCGGGAGCTGCGCCCGGACGTGGCGCTGCTGGACGTGCGGATGCCCGGCATGGACGGCCTGGAGGCCGCCCGCCGGATCACCGCCGACCCGCGGCTCGACGGCGTAAGGGTGGTGATCCTGACGACCTTCGACCTGGACGAGTACGTGTACGGGGCGCTGCGCGCCGGGGCCACCGGCTTCCTGCTCAAGGACACCGAGCCGGCGGAGCTGATCCACGCGGTGCGGGTCGCGGCGCGCGGGGACGCGCTGATCACCCCGTCCGTCACCCGCCGGCTCATCGGCGAGTTCGCCGGGCGGGCGCAGGCGCCGGCCCCGGGCCCGCGGCTCGGCTCCCTCACCGTCCGGGAACGGGAGGTGATGCTGCTCGTCGCGGCCGGGCTCAGCAACGACGAGATCGCCGCCCGCCTCGTGCTCAGCCCCGCCACCGCCAAGACCCACGTCAGCCGCATCATGTCGAAGCTGGACGTGCGGGACCGCTCGCAGCTGGTCATCCTGGCCTACGAGTCCGGCATGGTCAGCCCGCGCTGGATGCGACCGGGGTCGTAGCCGCGCCGCCGGCCCGCAACCGGCGGGGTAGCGCGGATGCCCGCCGCGGGCCGACGCGGCGCGGGCGGCCGCGTCCCGATCCTGGGAACCATGAACCACACCGGAGCAATGATCGGGTTCGTGGTCGGCGGGGCCGCGGGCTTCCTGCTGACCGAGACCGTGGGCGCGTTCTTCACCTTCGTCCTGGACCGCGCGCTCGACGTCGACGGCACCCCCGTCCTGCTGGCCGCCTTCATCCTCGTGCCGGTCCTGTCCGCCCTCGTCGGCGCCGCCGCCGGCTCGCGCTTTCGAGCCGGCCGGTGAGCCCGGCCCCGGCGGTCAGGTCACGCGGGCCCTGAGCAGGCAGAACTCGTTGCCCTCCGGGTCCGCCAAGGGAACCCAGCTCTCCTCGCCCGTCTGCCCGACGTCCACCGGACGCGCCCCCGCGGCAAGGAGCCGCTCCAGTTCGGCGTCCTGGTCCCGGTCCGTGGCGTTCACGTCGAAGTGCAGGCGCAGCTTGCCGTTCTTCGGGTCGTCGCTGCGGCTGAGGATCATCGTCGGCTGGAGCCCGCCGAACCCCTCCGGAGGGCCGATCTCGATGTCGTCGCCCTCCTTGTCCAGCACCACGAACCCGAGCACCTCGCACCAGAACTCCGCGAGTCTGTCCGGGTCGCGGCAGTCGAGCACCAGCTCGGTGATCCGGCACGCCACGGTCGGCCCCCAACCAAGAAGGATCGGTATCGGGTCCCACGCTCTCAGAGACCGTGCCGGGCGTCGAGCGAGAATGCCGCGCCGGCCGGAACGATTTCGGAGGCCGTCCTAGAAGCGCAGCCGCAGGCGGCCGGAGGCGAAGGCCTCGGCGACCCGGGTCTCGGTCCCCGCGACGTCCTCGTCCGAGGTGTCGAGCACGTGGCCCTCCAACTCGCCGAGGTCGGCGAACTGGTCCCACATCGCCAGGACCGGACGGCCGTCCACCAGCGCGCCGGGCGCCGTCCGGGCCTGCGCACGGGCGAGCGTGACGTCACGAAGCGGACGCAGGGCCGCGTAGTGGAAGGGCACCGAGGGGTGCAGGCTCGCCTGCCGGCGGAAGTGGCCGAGCATCCACGGGCCGACGATCCCGTCGACGACCGTGACGAAGCCCCCGCTCGCGTAGGTGAACGCCGCACCGGCGATGACGTCCATCACCGTCTCGTTCTGGGAACGCGATGCCGGCTCGTACGGCGGGATCGCTCCGGCCACGATGCAGTGCCAGAAGTCGTCGGTGTGCAGGTGGACGGCCTTCTCATGGCGGCGGGCGAGCCGGGCCGCGACCGTCGACTTCCCCGCTCCGGGAGGGCCGGTCAGGACGAGGACGCTGCTGGGCACATGATCAGCCTACCGGCGGACCGCCGGGGCACGGAGGGTGACGACTCCGGGACAGAAGTGGGTCGCGGGGACGCCAGGGAGGCGGACCCTCACGGTGAGTGGTCGAACCGTCGCGCCCGGGAATGGTGATCGTGATGTCCATCCCCCGAGAGGAACTGCATATGCCGGCTCAGCGCCTGGTCCAAGGGCAGCCCCCGACTCGCGAGCCGATCCTGCTCGTGCACCAAGTGTCGGGAACGTTCCTGCAGAGCGAGAACCAGTCGACGACGACGCTCAACGACGAGGTGCAGAACGAGAACCACTGGCCGCTGCCGTCCGACAAGACCGTGCAGTGGCGGCTGTACGAGATCAGGTTGCGCGGGGGCCGCTCGGTGTACCTGATGGAGCACCAGGTCAACGAGCACGTCCTGACGTTCCGCCCGGGGTCCGGCCCGGGGAGCGTCCCGGGCCTGTCGCCGATCCTGACCACCCGGGAGGGGCGGACGGGCAGCCCGCTCCAGCACTGGAGGTTCGTCCCGGTGCCGGGCACGGGCGCCAACTACTGGGGGATCGTGCCGGACCAGTACCCCGGCTACGCCCTCGGCCTCTACAACAACCACGTCGCCGACGACCAGTGGGTGGTGCCGACCCCGACCTGGGGCGGGCCTCCGACGCTCTTCCACGCGTGGTCGGCCGTCCCCACCACCATCCCGGCAGGGGACCTCGACGAGGAGGACGCGTGGCTCGTCGGTGAGGACGAGGGAGCGACACCCGAGCCGCGCACGAACATGTGAGCGGCCCGGGTCAGGCCTGGGCGAGCACCGCGCAGAGAGCGTCCAGGGCGGCCGGGTAGGCGGCGCCCACCGGGGTGCTGTAGCCGACGACGAGGCCCTGCGGGCGTTCGCCGGGGTCCTGCCAGTGGTCGCGCAGAGGCATGAGGGCGAGGTCATGGAACGCGGCGCGGCGCATGGCCTCGCCCTCACCCTGCCCGCCGTCCGGGAGCAGAGCCAGGGCGTGCAGCCCTGCGGCGACGCCCAGGACCCGGACCCGCGGAGCGCGGTCGCGCAGTGTCTCGACCAGCAGGTCGCGGCGGCGCCGGTAGCGCAGGCGGGCGGCGCGGACGTGCCGGTCGAAGGCGTGCGTGCCGATGAGGTCGGCGAGGACGAGCTGGGCCAGCGACGGGGTGTGGGCGTCGGCGAGGCGCTTGGCCTCGGCGAAGGGCTCGACCAGGTGGGCGGGCAGGACAAGCCAGGCCAGGCGCAGTGCCGGGGCCAGGGTCTTGGACGTGGTGCCGCCGTAGACGACGTGGTCGGGCGCCGTCCCCTGCAGGGCCCCGACCGGCTGGCGGTCGTAGCGGAACTCGCCGTCGTAGTCGTCCTCGACGATCGTCGCCCCGGTGTCGCGGGCCCAGGCGGCGAAGGCCCGGCGGCGGTCCGGGCGGAGGGTCGCGCCGGTCGGGTACTGGTGCGCCGGGGTGAGCACGGCCGCGCCCGCCCGCCCGAGCCGGTCCGGGCGGGCGCCCCGCTCGTCCACCGGCAGCGGGACGACGGCGAGCCCGGCGCGCCGGACGATCGCGCGGTGGAAGGGGTGCCCCGGCTCCTCCATCGCGATCGACTCCGTCCCGAGGTCCCGCAGGACGGCGGCCAGGAGGCCGAGGGACTGCGCGTAGCCGGACGTGACCACGATCCGGGCGGGGTCGGCGTGCACGCCCCGGGCGCGGCCGAGGTATCCGGCCAGCGCCTCGCGCAGCTCCCGACGCCCGCGCGGGTCGCCGAGCGCGTGCACGTCGGGCGGGGCGGACGCGAGCACGCGGCGCGTCGAGCGCAGCCACGCCGTGGAGGGGAACGTGCTCAGGTCGGGCCGCCCGGGCAGCAGGTCGTGCGCGGGCGCCTCGGCGGCCGCCGGTTCCGCGGGCGCGGGCTCCGGCGCGGGGGCGGCCGCGACCCGCGTCCGCCCGCCGGGGACGGCGGTGAAGTAGCCCTCCGCCGCCAGCTGGTCGTAGGCGGCGCTGACCGTCCCGCGGGCCAGGCCGAGCTCGGCGGCGAGCGCGCGGGTCGAGGGGACGGCGTCGCCGGGGGCCAGCCGCCGGGACCTGACGGCCTCGCGGAGGGCGCGTTCGAGTCCGGCGCGGCGGCCGCCGGAAGGGTCGACGTCCAGATGCAGGTCGACGGAACCGGACCAGTCTCTGCGCATGAAACTGGATCTTAATACTGGTCCGGTGGGCGCCTAGATTTCACCGCATGATTGTTTTCGCGCAGCTCAGCGACACCCATCTGGACGGCGGCGAGGACCGGGCCGGACGCGCGGCCCGCGTCATGGACCATCTGAACGGCGTGCCGGTCGACGCCGTCCTCGTCACCGGCGACATCGCCGACCACGGCGAGCCCGCCGAGTACGAGCAGGCCCGCAAGGTCCTCGCGTCGCCGCATCCGGTGCTGGCCTGCCCCGGCAACCACGACAGGCGCGGCCCGTACCGGGAGGTCCTGCTGGAGGAGCCGCCGGGCGGCGGCCCGGTCAACCGCGCCCACGAGATCGCCGGGGCCACGTTCCTGATGTGCGACTCGACCGTCCCCGGCGAGGACCACGGGCGGCTCGACGACGAGACGATCGGCTGGCTCGACCGGCGCCTGGCCGCGGCCCCGGACGCTCCGGCGTTCGTCTGCTTCCACCACCCGCCCGTGAGGCTTCAGATCCCGTACGTAGACGGGATCCGGCAGTTCGGCGAGCGGCGCCTGGCCGAGGTGGTCCTGCGCCACCCGCAGGTCGTGGCGGTGCTGTGCGGGCACGCCCACACGGCGGCGGCCACGACCTTCGCCGGACGGCCCCTGCTCGTCGCGCCCGGCGTCGTGTCCACGCTCCGGCTGCCGTGGCAGGAGGGCGACATCGCCGACATGGCCGCTCCTCCGGGCGTCGCCTTCCACGTCCTGGACGACGAGGGACGCCTGAGCACCCACTACCGCACCTTCTAGCGGTGCGCGGTCCAGTTCCTGGTGATCTCCTCGGCGGCGTCGCGGACCAGCGTCCGGTACCGCTCGACGGCCTCGGGGGTGAAGCGGTGCCGGGGCCCGCACACGCTGATGGAGCCGTGGACCTCGCCGTCCGGGCCGAACAGCGGCGCGGCGACCGACCCGGCGTCGGCCTGCCGCTCGCCGAAGGAGACGCCGACGCCCTCCCGGGCCGTCTCGGCGAGCCCGGCGCGCAGCGCCGCCCCGCCGGTGACGGTCCGGTCGGTCAGCGCCGCCAGCGGGCGGGCCAGCACGGCCTCGCGCCGCTCCTCGGGCAGGAACGCGAGGATCACCCGGCCCGAGGAGCCAGCGTGCAGCGGGAACCGCCGCCCGACCTCGACGGTCATCTTGACCTCGCGGGGGCTCTCGAACTGGTCGAGGTAGACCCGCTCGTCGCCGACGAGCCCCGACAGCGTGGTCGTCTCGCCGGTCTCGTCCCGCAGCCGGCGCAGCACCGGCGCGGCGGCGTTGCGGACGTTGAAGCGCCGCAGGGCGCTCACGCCGAGGGCGACGGCGGCGGGCCCGAGCCGGTAGCCGGACGTGCCCGCCTCCAGCATCTCGCGCGACACGAGCGACTGCAGGATGCGGTACACGACGGCCTTGGAGATGCCGAGCTCGCGGCCGATGGCGGTGACGCCGAGGTACTCGGGCCCGCCGGCGAACAGCAGCAGCACGTCGGCGACGCGCCCGGCGACCTCGGTTCCCCCCGGGGCCGGAGCGGCGGTCTGGTTGGTCACTGGACGATCCTAGGGAACGCGGTCACCGGCCGCGGTGCAGGTAGCGCCCGGCGGGTGCGCCGGTGATCTCGCCGTCGGCGTAGACGCGGCGGCCGCGCACGAAGGTGTCGGTGACCCGCGCGGTCATGGCGAAGCCCTCGAAGGGCGTGTACTCCTGCGCCGACTCGGAGTCGGCGGCGCGGACCGTCCAGGAGACGTCCGGGTCGACCAGGGCGATGTCGGCGTCGTACCCCTCGGCGATGGCGCCCTTGTTGAGCAGCCCGTAGCGCCGTGCCGGGTTCCAGGACGTCAGCCGGGCGACGCGCTGGAGGGACAGGCCGCGCTTGAGGCCCTCACCGACGAGGCCGGGCAGCAGGTACTCGGCGCCGCCGAAGCCGGACTTGGCGAGGAAGACGTCGTCGCGGTCGGCGCCGAACTTCATCTCGTCCCGGCAGCAGGCGTGGTCGCTGACGACCCAGTCGACCTCGCCGGCCAGGACGTGCCGCCACAGCGCCTCGACGTCGGAGCGCTCGCGCAGCGGCGGGTTGACCTTGCCGCCCAGGCCGTGCGCGGTGTCGACGTCGGCGAGCAGGTGCCCGATGGTGACCTCGCGGCGGAAGTCGATGTGCGGGAAGGCGCCCGCCATGGTCAGCGCGGCCGACAGCGCCTTCTCCGACGACAGGTGCAGCAGGTTGATGTTGGGCAGGCCCGTCTCGTGCGCGAGGTAGGACGCGATGGTGACGGCGAGGCCCTCCGAGTGCGGGGGGCGGGACGCGCTGTAGGCGCGCAGGCCGGTCAGCGACCCGTCGCGCTCCACCATCCTGGTGTACGCGGTCATGATCTCGGCGGTCTCGCAGTGCAGCGAGAGGGAGATGTGCGGCGCGTACTCGGCGAGTCGCTCGCGGGCCTTCTGGACGCCGCGCATGACGAACTCGAAGTGCGCCACGTCGTAGCGCTCCTCCGGCGGCGTCATGAGGAAGTCGCTCTGGCTGGAGGAGCGCCCGTGCAGGCCGTGGCTGCCGTAGAACATGAAGACCTTGAACGAGGTGACGCCGTGCTCCTCGACCAGGTACGGGATCTCCTCAATGTGCCGGGCCATCATCGGCGCGAGGTGGAAGGCGTAGTCGACGTAGGCGTTGCCCTGCGCGGCGGCGAGCACCTCGGGGAAGAACTCGCGGTACGGGCCGCCCTTGTTCAGGTAGTACTGGCCGGTGCGCATGTAGGTCAGGGCCGTGGTGACGCCGCCCTGCGCGGCGGCGCGGCTCTCGGTGCGCGTGTCGGTCGCCAGCTCGTTGTAGATGCCCCAGTGCTGGTGGGCGTCCACGACCCCGGGAAAGGCGAGCCGCCCGCGGCCGTCGATCACGGTGGCGGCGTCGTCGTCCGGCAGTCCGGGCGCGACCCGCGCGATGACGCCGTCGTTGACCGCGATGTCCAGGGGCTCGGGCTCGGTGCCCTCGGGGGCGTCGGGGCGGACCACCCGCACGTTCTTCAGCAGCAGCTCGGTCGTCGCCATGGCGGTCTCCTCAGTTCTCGCGGGTGGTCGTGCGGCGGGCGATGGCGCCCGCCGCCAGGTAGGCCAGCCCGAAGGCGGGCAGCAGGCCGTTGCCGGGCAGGTAGCCGCCGGCTCCGTGGCCGGAGATCCCGGCGGCGGCGCCGCCCGCCGCGTACAGGCCGGGGATCGGACGGTCGCCGGGGTCGACGACGGCGGCGTCCCCGTCGACGAGCAGCCCGCCCTGGGTGTGGAAGAGTGCGGGGACGACGCGGACGGCGGCGTAGGGCGCGGCGAGCGGGCGCTCCCAGTGGGTGCGGCCGTGCTCGTCGGGGCGCTCCCCGCGCGCCGAGGCGCCACCGGCCTCCAGTTCACGGGCGAGGGCCTCGGCGGGCAGGCCGGTGGCCTCGGCGAGGCCCTCGGCGTCGTCGGCCCAGACCAGGACGCCCGACTCGACGGTGTCGCGGAAGTCCTGGAACGGGCGGCACTGCTCGAAGATCGTCTCGTCGAGGACGATCCAGCCGGTGGAGCCGGGGCGGGCGGCCAGTTCGGCGGCGTACTCGGAGTAGCCGCGGGTCTCGTCGCCGAACCGGCGCCCGGTGAGGTCCACCATGATCCCGCCGTGGATGATCGTGGCCCAGCCGACGAGGGTGCCCGCGCCGGCGGCGACGGCGCCGTGCCCCTGGTAGGCGTCCAGGTAGCCGGTGGCGGCGCCGAGCGCGCCGCCGATGCGCAGCGCGTCCCCGCGGGACCGCTCGCCGCCCTGGTAGAGGGCGCCGGCGATCTCGGGCAGGTGTCGCCCCACCAGGTCGCGGTCGGCGCCGAAGCCGTTGGTGGCGAGGAGCACGGCCCCGGTGGGGATCTCCTCCTCGGTCCCGTCCGGGTAGCGGACGACGGCGCCGCGCACGGCGGCGGCCCCGGTGTCGTCCGGCCCGGTCGTCACGTCCACGAGCTCGGCCGGGACGAGCAGGTCGACGCCGGGATGCTCGCGGACGCGGCGGGCGAGATGGTCGATCACGCCGGAGCCGTGCCGGCCGGGGACGGAGTGGCAGCGGTGCACCGAGTGCCCGGGGTAGTTGAAGTCGGTGACCAGGGACAGCGGCAGCCCGGCCGAGTCGGCGAGCCATTCCACGAGGGGACCGCTGACCTCGGCGAGCGTCCGGGCCAGGCGGGCATCGGCGCGCCCGCTGGTCTTGGCCTCGATGTCGGCGACGAACCGGTCCGGGGAGTCCTCGACGCCCGCGTCCCGCTGCCAGCGCGAGCCCGCGCCGGGGAACATCGCGGTCGACATCGAGGTGTTGTTGCCGCGCCGGAAGTGCTCGCTGGCCTCGACGACGAGCACGCTGAGGCCGAGTTCGGCGGCGCGCAGCGCCCCGGCGAGGCCGCCGCCGGCGCCCGCGACGACGAGGTCGGGTCCGCCGGTCACGCGCTCCTCCCGATCGCCATGAGCCGCAGGGCCAGGGCCGTCGGGTCGACGATGCGGGCCGCGAAGCGGTGCTCCGCGACGTCGACGGCCGAGCAGCCGTTGATCACGGCGGTGGCGCCGGCGGCGGCGAGGGCCCCGGCGGCCGCGCCGAGGGCGGCGTTCCAGGCGCCCGCGTCGGCGACGGCGTCGAAGGGCAGGTCCAGCACCTCGATCCCGGCGGTGCGGGCGTCCAGGCCGTAGGCCGTGAGGCGGCGGCGCAGCTCGGCGCCGATCGCCTCGTTCCGCACCACCGCACCGAAACGTACATTCATCGCAGAGAGATACAGACTACTCAGCCTGAGCAGGCCGTTCACCGGAACCCCCTGGTCAGGGGCGGGGAGGGTGGGCACGGCCGGGTCCAGCACGCAGTCGGGGAAGGCGAGGTCCCAGCCGTCCCCGGCCCGCGCCAGCGCGGCGGCGACCTCGTGCTCGGACGCGCGGATCGACGCCTCGTCGTCCAGCGCACCGGGCGCCGCGGGCCCGACGTCGCGCAGCTCGACCGACAGCCCCGGCGGGGCGAGCCGGTCGTAGCGGGCCTGCCTCCGCCGGATCTCCTCCGGGGGCAGATGGATCGGCGTCACCGCCAGGGCGCGCATCACTTCGGCTCCTCCGTCTCGTCTCCGCCGGCGAGTTCGCGCAGGCGAGCACCGGTGTGGTCCAGGGCGGGCAGCTCGCGGGCGAAGGCCGCGGCCCTGCCGATCAGGTCCCCGCGTCCGGGCAGCCATCGCCTCAGCAGGGCCAGGAGCTCCCACTCGTCCAGGGGGTGGTGGTCGGCGTCGCCCACCGGGTTCGGCACCTCCCGGATCCGGGTCGTCCCGTCGGCCAGTGCGACGGTGACGCGCGCGGCGCGCTCGGCCGGGAGCCGGGCCGTCAGGTCGTCCGCCTCGACCAGCCGGACGCGCCGGGCGAGGGCCCGCAGGCGCGGGTCCTCCAGGCGCGTGCGCGGGCCGACCTCGCCGTGCAGGAGGGCCGCGGCCACGGCGAACGGCGTGGAGAACATCGCCGACAGCCGGTTGTCCCAGCGCGGCGAGGCCAGCCCGGCGCCGAGCGCGTGCGTCTCGACCAGGACCGCGGTGATCCGGGACGGGTCGACCCCGGGCCGCAGGTCCAGGACGGCGTCGGCGGCCGGATGGGTGAACGAGCAGGAGGCGTGCCGCTTGAAGTAGCCGCGCGCGATGTCCCAGCGGTCGCCGAGCCCCTCGGTCAGCTCGGACGGGTCGAACTCGCCCAGCAGGGTCCCGAGCGAGAGCGCGGCCGTCCCGGTGTTGCGGGCGGACCCGGCCGAGGCCATCCGGGCCGCCACCAGGCCGGACATGTTGGAGGCGCCCATCCAGGCGTCGCGCACCGGGTTGCCGTCGGTCGCGGACGCGAAGTGCCCCGCGACCGGCAGCCCCGCCCCGGTGTCGATCGCGGCGGCGACGGCCTCCGGGCCGAGGCCGAGCAGCCGGGCGCATCCGGCGGCGGCGCCCGCGACGCCCCAGCTGCCGTGCGGGTGCGCGCCCGGCCGCAGCCGCGACGCCCGCCCGAACCGGGACGCGACCTCGTAGGCGGCGAGCAGCGCGGCGGCCGTGTCCGCGCCGGAGGCGTCCACCTCCGCCGCCAGCGCCAGCACGGCCGGGAACCCGTGCGCCGCCGGGTGCCCCTTGGCGTACTTGTTGCCCTCGTCCAGTTCGAGGCAGACGAGGGCCGTCGCGTTCAGCCAGGCGGCGGCGTCGACCGAGACGCGGCGCCCGGCTCCGATCAGCGGCGCGGGCCCGTCCGGAGCGTTCCAGGCCGAGCGCATCGCGCGCGCGTCCTCCAGTCCGGCGCCGAGCGCCGTCACGCCGATGACGTCGAGCAGGACGAGCGACAACCGGTCGAGCACCGGTCCCGGCGCCCGCGCCGCGTCCAGCCGCGCGACCCACTCCCCCAGCCGCGCCGTGGCCTCCACCGCATCCGTCACAGTCCCAGGTACGCCTTCCTGACCTCGGCGGATCCGGCCAGCTCGCGCCCCGTCCCGTGCAGGACGGTCGATCCGCTCTCCATGACGTAGGCGCGGTCGGCGATGCCGAGGGCCTGCTTGGCGTTCTGCTCGACCAGCAGGACGGCCACGCCGGTGTCGCGGATCCGCTTGACCGCGTCGAGCATCGCCCAGGTGAGCTTGGGCGACAGGCCCGTGGACGGCTCGTCCAGCATGAGCAGCTTCGGCCGCGCCATCAGCGCGCGGCCGATCGCGAGCATCTGCTGCTGCCCGCCGCTGAACGTCTGCGCGACCTGCGCGCGGCGCTCGGCGAGGACGGGGAACAGCTCGAACACCTCGCGCATCCGGGCGCCGGCCTCGGCGGGCGGGCGGGTCCAGGCGCCCATCCGCAGGTTCTCCTCGACCGTGAGCGTGCCGAACAGCGCCCGGTCCTCGGGGACGTGCACGAGGCCGTCCCGGACGAGCTGGTCCGGGCGCCGCCCGGCCGTGGACGCGCCCGCGAAGGTGACCGTCCCGGACGTCGGGCGCAGCTGCCCGCACACCGCCCGCAGCGTGGTCGTCTTGCCCGCGCCGTTCGCGCCGACGAGCGCGACGATCTCGCCCTCGCCGAGCCGCAGGTCGACCTCGTGCAGGATCCGCATGCGGCCGTAGCCGGCGCAGAGCCCGTCAATCGCCAGCATCGTCCGGCTCCTCTCCGAGGTACGCCTCGATCACGCGGGGGTCGGAGGTGACCTCCGCGGCCGTCCCGGCGGCCAGCACCCGGCCCTGGTCCAGGACGAGGACGCGGTCCGACAGCCGCATCACGGCCGCCATGATGTGCTCGATGAACAGCAGCGTCGTGCCGTCCTCCTCGCGCAGCGCGGCGAGCAGGTCCAGGACGGGTTCGCGCTCGGCCGGGACCAGCCCGGCGAGGACCTCGTCCAGCAGCAGCACCCTGGGCCGCATCGCGAGCGCGCGGGCGAGTTCGAGCCGCTTGAGCCCGGCGGTCGGCAGTTCGGTCGCGCCCCGGTGCGCCCACTCCCCGAGCCCGACCCGCTCCACGACGTCCATCGACCGCGCCCGCAGGCGGTGCGGCGGCTGGCGGCGGTGCTGGGCGGCCAGGGCGACGTTCTCCAGGACGGTCATGCTCCCGAACGGCCGCATCAGCTGGAACGTCCGGACCATCCCGGCGCGGGCGATGCGGTCGGGCGAGGCGCCGGTGACGTCCCGGCCACCGAACTCGACCCGGCCCTCGTCGGGGGCGAGGGCGCCGCAGATGACGTTGAACAGCGTCGTCTTGCCCGCGCCGTTCGGGCCGATGACGCCGAGGATCTCGCCCTCGGCGACCCGCAGGTCGACGCCGTCCAGCGCCCGCAGGCCCCGGAAGTGCTTGCCGACGCCGGACACGGTCAGCACGGTCTCGCCCGACGGGCTCATCGGCGCCTCCTCTGCGCGAGCGTGCCGACGATGCCCTTGGGGAGCAGCCGGACGATCAGGATCAGCAGGACCGCGTAGACCGCGACGTCCAGGCCGCTGCGCCCCTGCAGGAAGTCCAGGAAGCCGGGCGGGGTCCGCAGCAGCGTCGCGGTGACGTCCGACAGCGAGCCCAGGATGACCGCGCCGGCCACCGGGCCCCAGACCGTGCCGATGCCGCCGATGACCACGGCGGCGATCGCCTGGATCGACACCGACGACCCGAACGCCAGGTCCGGGTTCACGAACAGGTAGTACTGCGTGTAGAGGGTGCCCGCGACGGCGGTGATCGCGGCCGACAGCGCGACCGTGACCAGCTTGTACCGCAGGACCGGGGTGCCGAGGGAGGCCGCCGCGAGCTCGTCGTCGCGGATCGCGGTGACGTAGCGTCCGGTCCGCGAGTACAGGAACAGGATGCTGACCAGGGCGGCGAGCCCCGCGAGGGCGAGCGCGATCCAGAAGTAGGCGGGCGAGTCCGCCGCGAACTGGATCTTCCAGAGCGAGGAGCCCTGGATCAGCGGGACGGTGAACCCGACCGCCTTGCCGGTGAACTCCGTCGTGGTGACCACCAGCCGGAGCATCTCGGCGAACGCGAACGTCGCCAGCGCGAAGTAGGCGCCCTTGAGCCGGTAGCGGAACGCGAAGAACCCGACGACCACGGCGACGGCGGCCGCCACCGCCATCCCGGCGAGCATCCCGATCCAGGGCGACACCCCGTGCTCGACCAGCAGGTAGGCGCTGGTGTAGGCGCCGAGGCCGAAGAACGCGGCGTGCCCGAAGCTGAACATGCCGCCGAACCCGCTCATCACGTTCCACCCGATCGCCATGAGCGCGAAGATCAGGATGCGGACGGCGACGGCGCCCTGCGCGGGCGGCAGCACCAGCGGCAGCGGGACGGCCAGGAGCAGCAGCACCGCCAGGACGGCGAGCTGCCGGTTCTGCGGCCGCAGCGGCGGCGCCTTCGCCGGGCGGGCCGCGCCGGCGCCGGGGCCGGGGCGGCCGGTGAGGGTGATGCCGGTCATGCCCGCCTCCCGAACAGTCCCTGCGGGCGGAGGAAGAGCACGACGAGGAAGACGGCGAACACGCCGAGCAGCGAGCTCTGGCCGCCCATGTAGATCGTGGTGAGCTGCTCGACCAGCCCGATGAGCAGCCCGCCCGCGAGCGCTCCCGCGACGTTGCCCATCCCGCCCAGCACCACCACGACGAAGGCGGTGATGTTGAACTGCTCGCCGAGGGTGGGCGTCACCGTGACGAGCGGCGCGGCCAGCACCGCCGCCGCGCCGGCGCAGGCGGTGCCGATCGCGAATGTCAGCGTGTGGACGCGGCGGACGTTCACGCCGACCAGCTCCGCGCCGGGCCGGTTCGCGGCGACCGCGCGGATCGCCGTGCCGAACCGGGTGCGGCGCAGCATCCAGTACAGGGCCGCGCCGATCAGGACGGCGCCGAGGAAGGCGTACAGCCGCGCGCCCGGCACGACCGCGCCGAACAGCGAGAACTGGAAGTCGCCGGGAAGCGCGATGTTCTTCGGCTCGGCGCCGAAGAACATCAGCAGCCCGTTCTCCAGCAGCAGCGACAGGCCGAGCGTGATGAGCAGCTGGTTCTCCAGCGACGCGCCGCCCGTCCCGCCGAGCAGGCCGCGGTGCACGGCCGCGCCGATCAGGAACAGCGCGGGAACGGCGACCAGCAGCGTCAGGTAGGGGTGCAGGCCGGTGCCCTGCACGACGCCGAACGCGATGAACATCGCGATGGCCAGCAGCGCGCCGTGCGCGAAGTTCACGATGTCGAGCACGCCGAAGATGAGCGTGAGGCCCATCGCGATGAGCCCGTACAGCCCGCCCATCAGCAGGCCGGTGACCACCGACTGCCAGACGACCAGACCGCTGCCGGACTTGATCAGGGCGACCGCGATCGCGGCCGCCACCAGGCCGCCGGTGACGGCGGCGCGCTTGAGGACGGCCGCCGTCACGCCGCCGGGGAGGCGGCGCCGGACGGCGGGGGTGGGAGGGGACTGGGCCTTGGTTCCGATGTCGCTCATGACCGCCACGTCACCGAGTAGTTGGGCTGGGATTCGGCCTTCTCCGGCGGGTAGACCTGCTTGACCCCGCCGCCCTGCACCTGCATGAGGACGGGCAGTGCGTCGCGGTTGTCCCCGTTCGGGGCGAAGGAGATCGGGCCGGTGCCGACCGTGAGGGGCTCGACCTTCGAGGACGCGATCGCGTCGCGCACCTTCTCCGCGTCGGTGGTGCCCGCGCGCTCCACGCCCCGCGCGATCACCTGGACCGCGTCGTAGGCGAGGACCGCGCCCGTGCGCATGGGGGCGCCGTAGCGCCGCTGGTAGTCGGCCCGCAGCGCGCGCGTCTGCGGGCTCTGGGCGTCGAAGTGGTAGTTGGTGCTGAAGATCCGCTCGGCGGCGGCGCCGCCGTCGGTGACGAACTTGGGCTGGTCGTAGGCGCCGTTGGACACGCCCCAGATCGCGTTCAGGGCGGGTTTGACCGCGGCCACGGCCTTGGCCGCGAGCAGGCTGTCGCGGTAGTAGCCGGCGACGGCGAGGACGTCCGCGCCCGACGCCTTGACCTGGGTGATCTGCGCGGTGAGGTCCGACACGGTGAGCGCGTCGTAGCTGATGTCCGGGCCGACCTCGATGCCGAGCCGCTCGGCCGCCGCGGTGAACGCCTCCGCGGCGCCGCTGCCGAAGTCGGTCTGCTCGTGCAGGAACGCGACCTTGCGCACGGGCCTGCCCGCCCGCTCGGAGACCTCCTTGAGGTAGCGGGCGGCGGCGCCCGCGATGGCGGCGCTGCCCGGCTGGACCCGGAACGCGTACCGGTAGCCGTGGGAGAAGATCGCGTCCGAGGCGGTGACGTCCATGACGAAGGGCACCCGGTTGCGCTCGGCGACGACCGCGACGTTGGTGCTGACGGCGCTCTGGTAGGTGCCGACGAGCCCGACGGCGCCCGCGGAGATGAGGCGCTGGGCCTCGCTCTGGCCGACCTCCGCCTTGCCCTGCGTGTCGCCCGTCTCCAGTTCGACCTTGCGTCCGCCGAGGGACCGGATGCCGCCGGCGGCGTTGATCGCCTCCACCGCCATCCGCGCGCCGCGCCGCATCTGCTGGCCGTCGACGGCGTTGGCGCCGCTGACCGGATGCAGCGCGCCGATCTTGACCGGGCCCTCGTCGCGTCCGGCCGCCACCCCGGCCGCGCCGGACGGCGCCGAGCCGCCGCAGCCGGCCGCGGCCAGCAGGACCGCGCAGGCGCCGAGCCCGGCGGCGAGCTTGCGAGCCGACATTCATCTCTCCTGCCCGTCTGCCCCTGCTCCCCGATGAGTGTTCCGCCCAGAGGAACAGCAGGTCACTGTTGCGTCATGGTGGCATCCGTCACGCCATCGGGTCAATATCTAGGTGAAACTTGACGAAGCTCGACGAGCAGTGCCAACGTGAACGCTCCGGGTCGCCGCGCGAACCGGGTATGACATCCACAAGCGTTTCTCTAAGAGAAACATCCAGCGAAGGCGGTGCCGTCCATGACCGACGCCCTGTCCGGAGTCCGGGTCCTCGACGCGGCCACGCTGTTCGCCGGCCCGCTCGCCGCGACGTTGCTGGGCGACTTCGGGGCCGAGGTCATCAAGATCGAGCATCCGGCGGGCGACCCGGTGCGCAGCCACGGCGCGCAGCGCGACGGCGTCGGCCTGTGGTGGAAGATGCTCGGCCGCAACAAGAAGGCGATGACGCTCTACCTCGGCTCGCCCGAGGGCCAGGAGCTGTTCCGGCGGCTGGCCGCCGACGCCGACGTGGTGATCGAGAACTTCCGCCCCGGGACGCTGGAGCGCTGGGGCCTCGGCCCGGACGAGCTGCGCGCGATCAACCCGCGGCTCGTGCTGGCCCGGGTCACCGGGTTCGGGCAGACCGGCCCCTACGCCCGGCGGCCCGGGTTCGGCACGCTCGCCGAGGCGATGAGCGGGTTCGCCGCCATCACCGGCGAGCCGGACGGCCCGCCGACCCTGCCGCCCTTCGGCCTCGCCGACGGGATCGCCGCGCTGACCACCGCGTTCGCGGTGATGACGGCACTGCGGGCGCGGGAGGCGAGCGGCGAGGGCCAGGTGGTCGACCTCGCCATCATCGAGCCGATCCTCACCCTGCTCGGCCCGCAGATCATCACCTACGACCAGCTGGGCGAGCTGCAGGCCCGCACCGGGAACCGCTCGCACAACAACGCGCCGCGCAACACCTACCGGACCCGCGACGGCGGCTGGGTCGCGATCTCCACCAGCGCCCAGTCGATCGCCGAGCGGGTGATGCGGCTGGTCGGCCGCCCCGAGCTGATCGACGAGCCGTGGTTCGCGACGGGGGCGCAGCGCGCCCGGCACGCCGACGTGCTGGACGAGGCGGTCGGGTCGTGGATCGCCGGGCGCGACCGCGACGAGGTCGTCAGGGCCTTCGAGGAGGCGCAGGCCGCCGTCGCCCCCGTCTACACCGCCGCCGACGTGATGAGCGACCCGCAGTTCGAGGCGCTCGGCACCATCGCCTCCGTCCCCGACGACGAGCTCGGCCCGGTGCGGATGCAGAACGTGCTGTTCCGGCTGTCGGGGACGCCGGGCCGGATCACCTCGGCCGGACCGCCGCTCGGCGCCCACACCGCCGAGATCCTCGCCCGCTACGGCGTGGACGGGGCCGGGCTGGAGGACCTGCGGGCCAAGGGCGTGATCAGGTGACGCCGCGGACCTGGCTCTACGTCCCGGGCGACCGCCCGGACCGGATCGCCAAGGCACTCGCCTCCGGCGCCGACGCGGTGATCCTCGACCTGGAGGACGCGGTCGCGCCGCCGGCCAAGCGGGCCGCCCGGCGCGGCGTCCTGGACGTCCTGGGCTCCCTGGCGGACGGCCGCACCGCCCACGTGCGGATCAACGCGCCCGCCACCCCGGACGGCGCGGAGGACATCGCGCTCCTGGCGGCCGATCCCGGCGGCCTCGCCGGGGTACGGATCCCCAAGTGCGAGGACCCCGCCGAACTGCGCCGGGCCGCCGACGCCCTCGGCGTCCCGGTGTTCCCCGTCCTGGAGTCGGCCCTCGGCGTGGAGAACGCCTTCGCGCTCGCCACCGCGCACCCGCTCGTCGCCGGGATCTCGCTGGGCGAGGCCGACCTGTCCGCCGACCTGCGGGTGGCGGGCGGCGACGCGCTGGCGTGGCCGCGCTCCCGCGTCGTCGTGGCCGCCCGCGCGGCCGGGCTGCCGTCCCCGCCGCAGAGCGTCTGGACGGCCGTCCGCGACCTGGACGGCCTGCGCGCCGACACGCTCGCGGGACGCCGGGCCGGGTTCTTCGGGCGCTCGGTGATCCACCCCGCGCAGATCCCCGTCGTGCACGAGGCGTCCGCGCCCGACCCGGACGAGGTCGCGTGGGCGCGGGACCTGATGAGCCGGCTCGCCGAACACCGCGAGGCCGCATGGATCGACTCCGCCGGCCGCTTCGTGGACCAGGCGGTCGTCGAGCGCGCCGCCTGGCTGCTCGACGCCGCCGCGTCCGCCGCCCGGCCCGTCAAGGAAGGCCACCGATGAACTCGCAGGACCCGCTGCTCGCGGCCGTCGCCGGAGGGGTCCGGCTGATCGAGCTGGGGCACCCCTTCTTCACCGGGATGCCCTGCTCGCCCAACCATCCCGGGTTCCGCATGACGCTGATCCGCCGGCACGGCGACATGGAGCGCCCCGACGGCGGCTCGGCCGCCAACGAGATCATCGTGACGGGCGGCCACGTCGGCACCCATGTCGACGCGCTCTCCCACGTCAGCCACGACGGGGAGCTGCACGGCGGGATCCGCGCCGCCGACGCCCAGCGCGGGGGCGCCTTCACCAGCCACGGCGCCGAGAACCTGCCGGGCCTGCTGCGCCGGGGCGTGCTGCTGGACGTGGCCGCGGTGCACGGCGTGGCGACGCTGCCGCCCGGCTACGGCGTGACCGCCGAGGACCTGGACCTGGCCGCCGCGCGCGCCGGGACCGAGCCGGGCGCGGGCGACGTGGCGCTGATCCGCACCGGATGGTCGCGCAACTTCGCGGACGCGACCACCTACCTCGGCCGGGAGACCGGCGTCCCGGGCGCGACGCCGTCCGCCGCCCGCTGGCTGGCGGACCGCGGCGTCGCCGCGACGGGCGCCGACACGACCGCCTACGAGCAGATCCCGGCGGGCGCGGGGCACGCCGTCCTGCCCGTGCACCGCATCCTGCTGGTCGAGTCGGGGATCTTCATCCTGGAGCACCTCGCCCTGGAGTCGCTCGCCGAGGCCGGGCTGCACGAGTTCGTGTTCGTGCTGGCGCCGCTGCGGATCACCGGCGGTACCGGGTCCCCCGTCCGCCCCCTCGCGGCGGTGGCGGCGTGACCCCCGTCCAGCGGCTCGCCCACCTGGCGGCCACCGTCGCCTCCCGCGGGCTGCCCCCGGAACTGCGCGCGGACGCGGCGCGCCGCGTCCTGGACGCCCTCGGCAACAGCCTGGCGGCGACCGGGGAGCGTCCCGCGCGGGCCGTCGGGGACCTCGTCGCCGAATGGGGCGGGCAGGGCCGGGCCACCGCGATCGGCACCGGCACGCGCCTGCCCGAGCCGAGCGCCGCCCTGCTCAACGGGACGCTCGCCCACTCCCTGGACTTCGACGACACGCACCTGCCGTCCGTCCTGCACCCGTCGGCGTCGGTCGTGCCCGCCGCGCTGGCCGTGGCCGAGGCGCGCGGCGCGAGCGGCGCCCGGCTGCTGGACGCGGTGGGCGTCGGCATCGAGATCACCGTCCGGCTCGGCATGGCCGGGTACGACCGCGAGCTCGGAAACTCGGTGTTCTTCGAGCGCGGCCAGCACGCCACCGCCATCTGCGGCGCCGTCGGCGCCGCGGCGTCCGCCGCGATGCTGTCCGGCCTGGACGCCGCCGGGATCGCCGACGCCATGGGCATCGCCGCGAGCATGGGCTCGGGGATCCTGGAGGCCAACCGCACCGGCGGCACCGTCAAGCGGATCCACTGCGGCTGGGCCGCGCACGCCGCCGTCACCGCCGCCGGGCTCGCCCGCACCGGCATCACCGGCCCGCCGACCGTCCTCGAGGGCCGCTTCGGGATGCTCCAGGCTTTCTGCGGCGACCAGGTCGACCTCGACGCCCTCACCTCGGGCCTCGGCGAGCACTGGGAGCTGCCCGGCATCTTCTTCAAGCCTTACCCGTGCAACCACTTCACGCACGCCGGCATCGACGCCGCCCTCCGGCTGCGCTCCCGCGGACTGGACCCCGCCTCGATCGAGTCGGTCGAGCTGGGCGCGCCGTCCCCCGTCCTGCGGACGATCGCCGAGCCGCGCGAGGACAAGATCCGTCCTCGGTCGGGGTACCACGCCGCGTTCTCCGGGCCCTACACCGTCGCGGCGGCCCTGCTCGGCGGCGGAGGCCTCGGCGTCTTCCACGAGGACTTCACCGACGAGGCGGCCGCCGACCCCGCGCGGCTGGCGCTGGCCGCCCGGGTCCGCTGCGTCCCGGACGCCCGCTGCGACGAGATCTTCCCCTACCAGTTCCCGGCGGTCCTGCGCGTCCGCACCCGCGACGGCGCGCTCCTGGAGGAGCGCGTGGACGCCAACCGGGGCGGTCCGGGCAACCCCCTCTCGGCCGAGGAGCTGGCGGCGAAGTTCCGCCTCAACGCCGCCCGCCGCGTCCCGGAGACCCGGGCCGACCAGATCACCGAGCTCGCCTACGGCCTCGCCGGCCTGGCGGACCTCGGCCGGCTCACCTCCCTGCTCGCCTGACGCTAGAGGTGCTCCATCAGGAAGACCGCGGCCGTGCCGGGCACCAGGGCCTCGAAGACGTGCGGGGCGTCCCCGGGGTAGCCGATGTAGTCGCCCGGGCCCAGCTCCACCGGTGCGGACGCGGGCCCGGCCAGGGCGCGGCCGGCGCCGAGGACGACGTGCTCGGCGGTGCCCGGCGGGTGGGGGTCGGAGACCTTCGGCTCGCCGGGCTCCGCCGCGACGCGGTAGAGGTCGCGGCGCGCGTGCGGCGGTGAGGACGCCAGCAGCGTCGCCGTGTAGTCGGCCCGGTCGGAGTGCGCGGCCGGCCCCTCCCCCGCCCGGATCACCCGGACGGCCGGGCGCGGCGGGTCCACCAGGCGGCTGAAGGGGACGCCCAGCGCCGTCCCCAGCGCCCAGAGCGTCTCCACGCTCGGGTTCCCGGCGCCCGACTCCAGCTGGGAGAGCGTCGACTTGGCCAGGCCCGCGCGCCTGGCCAGCTCCGTCTGGGACAGGCCGGCGCGCTCGCGCTCCCGCCGGATCGACGCCGCGACCACCGCGATCACATCCATTCGCCCGCTCCCGCCCTCCGAGGGTAGTGTTCACTGTACTGGACGATCGTTCGCCACAACGAACAGGGACTGAGCATGAGGCACCTCGGCATCCTCGCCCACAGCGCGGAAGGCGCCGCGCTGTGCTTCCGGACCTTCTGCCAGGAGGGCTTCCGCGAGCTGGGCCCCGACGACCACCCGGACGTGACCCTCGACCTCATCGCGCTCGCGCGCAGCATGCCCGCGTGGGACGCCGGGGACCACGCCGCCGTCAGGGAGATCCTGGCCGACAGCGTCCGGCGGCTCGCCGCCGCGGGCGCGGACTTCTTCGTCTGCCCCGACAACACCGCGCACCTGGCCCTGGAGCACCCCGGAGACGAACTGGCGCTGCCCGGCCTGCACATCGTCCAGGTCGTCGCCGACCAGGCCGCCCGCGACGGCCGGACGCGGGTCGGCGTGCTCGGCACCCGCTTCACCATGGACGGCCCGCTCTACCCGCGCGAGCTGGCCGCGCGCGGCATCGCGGCAGAGGTCCCGGACCCGTCCGACCGGGAGACCGTCGACCGGATCATCTTCGGCGAGCTGGTCAACGGGGTCTTCACCGAGGACGCGCGCCGCGAGTACGTCCGGATCATCGAGCGCCTCGCCGCGCGCGGGTGCGACGCGGTCGCGCTGGTGTGCACCGAGATCCCGCTCCTGATCACGCCCGAGGCCTCGCCGCTTCCCACGCTCGACTCCACCCGCCTGCTGGCCCGTGCCGCCTTCGACGTGGCCGCGGACCGCCGCCCCCTCCCCGCCTGGCGCGGCGGACGCTTCGACGGGCGGTGAAACGCCCCGCCCCTAGATTGGCGGGCATGGACTTCGGGGGCACGGAGAAGGCGAGCCTGTTCAGGCGGCTCCACCACGGCGACCGTCCGCTGGTGCTGCCGAACGCGTGGGACTTCGCGAGCGCGGCGGCGCTGGCCGAGGCGGGGTTCCCAGCGGTCGGCACGACGAGCCTCGGCGTCGCCGCGGCGGCCGGGAAGGCCGACGCGGCCGGCGGAACGCGCACCGAGACGGTCGCGCTCGCCCGGGCGCTGGCGCGGCTGCCCGTCCCGGTGACCGTCGACGTCGAGGGCGGGTTCTCCGACCGGCCCGGCGACGTGGCCGCGCTCGCCGCCGGACTCGCCTCGTCCGGGATCGCCGGGATCAACCTGGAGGACGGCCGCGCCGACGGGACCCTCGCGCCCGCCGGCGACCAGGCCGCCGTCATCGCGGCCGTCAAGCAGGCCGCGCCGCGGATGTTCCTCAACGCGCGCACCGACACTTTCTGGCTGGGCGCGCCGGACCTGGACGAGACGCTGCGGCGGGCGCGCGCGTACGCGGAGGCGGGAGCGGACGGGATCTTCGTCCCCGGGATCGCCGCCGACGCCGACATCCGGGCGGTCCTGGAGGCCGTCGACCTGCCGCTGAACGTGCTCCACCTGCCGGGCAGGACCGGGTACCCGCGGCTCGCGCGGCTCGGCGTGCACCGGGTGAGCACCGGGTCGCTGCTGTTCCGCACGGCGCTGCGCGCGACGGTCGCCGCGGCCCTCGACGTGACCGGAGAGGGCGACGCGCCTTCCGTTCCGTCGTACGCGGACGTCCAGCGGCTCGTCAGTGACCGGTGATCCGGTCGGCGAGACGGGCCAGGCCCGATGTGCGCCCCGACGGCGCGGACGACTCGCGGGCGTCGGCCGCGCGGTAGAGGGCGTACATCGCGTGGACGCCGAGCCAGCGCAGGGGTTCGGGCTCCCATCGGCGGACCCGGCGGTCCACCCACGGCAGCGCGGTCAGGTCGGTGTCGTCGCCCAGGACCAGGTCGCGGAGGGTGCGCCCGGCGAGGTTCGCGGTGGCGACTCCGTGGCCGGTGTAGCCGCCGGCGTGGCCGAGCCCGGACGCGCGGTCGAGGACGACCGTCGCGCACCAGTCGCGAGGGACGCCGAGGACGCCCGACCATGCGTGCTCCACCGCGCCTTCGTCGGCGACGGCGGGGAGCATCCCGGTGAGCATCGTCCAGAGCGCGTCGATCGTGGACGGCTCCGTCCGCCCGCCGTCGTCGACGCGCGACCCGTACCGGTAGGGGCGGCCCCGGCCGCCGAAGGCGATGCGGTCGTCGGCGGTGCGCTGCGCGTACATGTAGTAGTGCGCCATGTCGCCGAGCAGCTCGCGGCGCTCCCACCCGATCGCCTTCCAGCTGCGGGCGGGCAGCGGCGTCGTGATGATCATGGAGCTGTTCATCGGGAGCCAGTCGCGGCGGTGGCCGGGCAGCGCGGCGGTGAAGCCCTCGGTGGCCCGCAGCACGTACTCGGCGGTGACGGTCCCGAACGGGGTGACGGCGGCGGCCGCCCCGTCCGGCCCGCGCGGGTCGATCCGCACGACCGGCGTCCGCTCGTGGATCCGCACGCCGAGCCGCCGGACCGCCGCGGCGAGGCCGCGGACCAGCGCGGCGGGCTGCGCCCGCGCGGCGTGCGGGCTCCACGCGGCGCCGGTCGCGCCCTCGACGCGCAGCCGCTCGTCGCGTTCGACGGCGGGCAGCGGGACCAGGTCGTCGTCGCTCCAGCCCCACGCGCGGGCCTCGTCGACCATGGCGGCGAGGCGGGCGCGCTGGGCGGCGTTCCGGGCCACGTGCAGGACGCCGCCCTTGACCAGGCCGGCGTCGATGCCCTCGGCGCCCGCGACCCGGACGACCTCGTCCACCGCCCGGAACATGGCGTGCTGCAGCGCGATCGCGGCGGGGCGGCCGTGCCGGGCGGCGTAGCGCTCCCGGGACCCCGCGATCTCCCCCAGCACCCAGCCGCCGTTGCGGCCGGACGCGCCGAACCCCGCGAACTCGCGCTCCAGCACGACGATCCGCAGGTCGGGGCGGGCGCGCTTGAGGTAGTAGGCGGTCCAGAGCCCGGTGTAGCCGGCGCCGACGACGCACACGTCGGCGGCGCAGGGGCCCGGCAGGCGAGGGCCGGGGGCGGGGCGCCCGGCCGCCCGGTACCAGTGGGAGACACCGCCGTTGGCGAAGCCGGGCGCCAGAGGCGCGCGGCCCGGGGAGGAGCTCATGCGCTCATCCTGCTGCATTCCGCAGCAAAATCAACAGGCGGCAACGGATTCTAGGGCACGACGTCGACTATTCGACGGGATCCGATCCAGCGGGAGCGTTCGGCGGCGTAGTAGGCGGCGCCGTCGGGGCCTGCGGGCCCCTCCCGCCAGCGGCGCATCCCGAGCTGCAGCGCGATCTCCGACGACGCGGGGTTCGCCATGTCGATCTCGGCGGTGATCCGGTGCACGCCGACCACCTCGAACGCGTAGTCGAGGACGGCGCGGGACGCCTCGGCGGCCAGCCCCCGCCCCCAGTGGTCGGGCTCCAGGCTGTAGAGGATCTCGACGTCCACGCCGTGGCCGAGCGGCCCCTCGTGGTGGCTGAGCCCGGCCACCCCGGCCAGCGGGCCGCCGGGCGCCGCCGCACCGCCGCCCGGGGACGGGGAGACGGGGCGCAGCGCCCACAGCCCGTACCCCTCGGTGGCGAAGTCCCGCTCGCTGGCCTCGATGATCTCGCTGACCTGCACGGGCGTGACCACCCGGTCGTCGAACAGGTGGCGCCGGACGAGGGGCCCCGTCCAGTGCGTCAGCAGGGCGCCGTGGTCGCGCATCGACACCGGGTGCAGCACGAGCCGCACCGTGCGCAGCACCTCACTCATACCCGTCCCCCGCGGCGGGCCACTCGGGCGCGGCCTCCCCGTCGGGGACGCCGACGCGGAACACCCGCAACTGCAGCGCGAGCGCCTGGTAGTAGCCGACCAGCGCGACCAGCTCGACGAGGGCGGTGCGGCCGAGCGTGGCCACCGCCTCGGTGTACACGGCGTCGGCGAGGTCGCCCTCGGCCACGAGCTGGCGCGCCGCCTCGTACACCACGCGCTCGCGGACGTCGGCGAGCATCGGCGCGCGGCCCTCGCGCAGCGCCTCCGTCTCCTCGTCGGCGAGCCCCTGCCGGCGCCCGATCCGCTCGTGGGCGTACCACTCGAAGTCGGAGCGCAGGTGCGCGGCCACGACGAGCGTCGCGATCTCCCGCTCGCGCTTGGTGAACCCGGTGCGGAAGCGCAGCGCGGCGCCGAGGTCCTGCAGCGCGAGCCCGACGGGAGGGCTGTAGAGCATCGCGTTGAACGGGCCCTGGAGGCGCCCGATGTCATCGGCCAGGGCGAAGGGAGGGTTGCGGTCGCCGGCGCGGGGCCCGCCCGTCACCGCCTCGTAGACGGCTCGCTGCTCTTCGCTGAGCGAACCGGGGAGGAGCAGCGGGAGCCTCGTCGGGGACGGGCCGCGCCGCGGTCGGTCGTTGACGCGCTCACCGGTCACGGGGTCGATCACTCACCGCACGCTAGGCGCTCGAAGCGGGCGGCTCAACCCCCGTCCGGAATGTGAAACCCCTGGCACACGATGACGTAGCGACCGCGTAACACGCGTCGGCGAACCTTGTCGGCGACCGCACCGGACACGAACGGGGCACCCCGCCCCCGGAGGGAACGTCCCATGCCGCTGCTGCGCATCCGCACCGAGATCGAAGACCGGCCCGGCCGCCTCGCCTCCCTCACGGCCGCGCTGGCCCGGCGCGGCGCCAACATCCTCGGGCTGTCGGTCCAGCTCGACGCCGACGGGGTGGTGGACGAGTTCATCGTCGACGTCCCGCGCGGCGGCCCGGACGCGCGCGCCCTCGCCGAGGCGCTGGGCGCGGCGGGCGGCACCCGGACCGCCGTGCTCCCCGCGCGCCCCCGCGACCTGGTGGACGAGCCGACCCGCGCCCTCGCCCTGGCCGCCCGGCTCCGGGCCGAGCCGGACGCGGTGCCCGAGATCCTCGGGGAGCTGCTGCGCGCCGACGAGGCCCGCTGGGACGCCCCCGGCGGCGAGGAGCCCGACCCCCGCGACCTCCTCGTCCCGGTGCGCGGGCGCCCGGTCCGGCTCCGTCGCGCCGGGCTGCCCTTCACCGCGACGGAGGCGGCGCGGGCGGACGCGCTGGTGCGGGCCGCGCTCCCGGCGGTGCCGCGCCCGTCGGCGTCCCGGCGGATCGCGCTGCGCGACGGCACGCAGGTGGTCGTCCGGCCGGTCGAGCCGGGCGACGGGGACGCCGTGCGGGCGCTGCACGAGCGCTGCTCGCTGGACAGCCGCCGGATGCGCTACTTCAGCCCCAAGCCGTACCCGCCGCGCCGGTCGTTCGAGGGATTCTGCGATCCCTCGCGGGGCCTGACGCTGGTCGCCGAGGGCCCGGACGGGTCGCTGCTGGCCCTGGCGCACCTGGTCCTCGTCCGCGATCCGGGCGCCGCGGAGGTCGCGTTCCTGGTCGAGGACGCCTGGCAGGGCCGCGGGCTCGGCCGCGGCCTCGCCGAGCTGCTGCTCGCGCTGGCCCGGGACCGCGGCCTGGTGGAGGTGCGCGCGACCGCGCTGAGCGAGAACGCCCGGATGCGGCGGCTGCTGACCTCGCTCGGCGGCCGGACGCGGCGCACCGGCGACACCGCGATCGTGGAGATCAGGCTGCGGCTGGACGGCCGTCCCGCCGAGCCGGGGGCGCTGGCAGGATGGGCGGGTGAGCGGCGTATATGACGACCCCTGGGCCTACGAGCTGGCGTGCTCGTTCCGCGATGTGCCGGCCGAGGTGGACGTGCTGCTCGCGTGGTGCGCCGAGCAGGGCCTCGCCCCCGGCACGGTGCTGGAGCTGGCCGCCGGGCCCGCCGAGCACGCCCGCGAGTTCGCCCGCCGCGGGCGAGCGGCGACGGCCCTCGACCTGAACCCGCGCATGTGCGCCTACGCGGCCCGCGAGGCCGGACGCGCCGGCGTCGCCCTGGAGGTCGTCGAGGGCGACATGACGCGGTTCGCGCTGGGCCGCCGGTTCGACCTCGTCGCGACCATGCTGGACTCCACGTCCCACCTCATGACGCTGGACGCGTTCGTCGCGCACCTGCGGTGCGCCGCCGCGCACCTGTCCCCCGGTGGCCTCTGCGTCATCGAGATGTCGCATCCGCGGGACCGGCTGGGCGACGACCCGAGCGTCAGCACCGGCTGGACGGTCGAGCGGGACGGCGTCCGCGCGAGCGTGCGCTGGGGCGAGCCGTCCGACCGGCTCGACCCGGTCACCCAGATCGCCGACGACCGCGTCACGATGACCATCACCGGTGGGGGCACGGAGCCGCGCGTCGTCCGCGACGTCGTGCCCTACCGGTTCTGGACGGCCACCGAGCTGGACGCCGCGGTCCGCCTCGCGGGCGGGCTGGAGGCGGTCGCGCAGTACGGCGACTTCGGGGCCGGCGAGGACGCGGTGTCCCTCGCCGACCCCGGGGCCTGGCGCATGATCACGCTGCTGCGCCCGTGCTGAGCGTCCGGCCGCCGAGCGTCCGGGACGAGCCTCAGGGCTCGGAACGCCAGCCGGGCATCGGGTAGGAGGCGAGCAGGTCGCGGACCTCCCCGGCGACCCGGTCCAGGACCGCCTCGTCCTGCTTGGCGGCGGCCTGCACCACCTCGTCGATCCACGCCGCGAGCCGCGGCATGTGCTCCTCGCCGATCCCCCGGGTGGTGATCGCGGCGGTGCCGAGCCGCAGCCCGGACGGGTCGAACGGCTTGCGCGGGTCGAACGGGACGGCGTTGTAGTTCAGCTCGATGCCGGCGCGGTCGAGGGCCTGCGCGGCGGGCTTGCCCGCGACCCCCTTGGCGGTCAGGTCGATGAGGATGAGGTGGTTGTCGGTGCCGCCGGAGATCAGGTCGTAGCCGCGGTCCAGCAGCGCGGCGGCCAGCACCTTGGCGTTCGCGACGACCTGCCGCGCGTACCCGGCGAAGTCCGGCCCCGCCGCCTCCTTCAGCGCGACGGCGATCGCGGCCGTCGTGTGGTTGTGCGGCCCGCCCTGGAGTCCGGGGAAGACGGCCTTGTCGACCGCCTTCGCGTGCTCGGCCGTCGACAGGATCATCGCGCCGCGGGGGCCCCGCAGCGTCTTGTGCGTGGTGGTGGTGACGACGTCGGCGTGCCCCACCGGGGACGGGTGCGCGCCGCCGGCGACCAGGCCCGCGATGTGCGCGATGTCGGCGGCCAGGACGGCACCGGTCTCCCGCGCGATCTCGGCGAAGGCCGGGAAGTCGATCGTCCGGGGGACCGCGGTGCCGCCGCACCAGATCAGCTTCGGCCGCTCCTTGAGGGCGAGGTCGCGGACCTGGTCCATGTCGACCCGGCCGGTGTCGGCGCGCACGTCGTAGCGGACGGGCCGGAACCACTTGCCGGTGGCCGACACCGACCAGCCGTGCGTCAGGTGGCCGCCCATCGGCAGCGACAGGCCCATGACCGGGTCGCCGGGCTCCAGGAAGGCCATGTAGACGGCGAGGTTGGCGGGAGAGCCGGAGTAGGGCTGGACGTTGGCGTGCTCGGCGCCGAACACGCCCTTCGCCCGCTCGATCGCGAGCAGCTCGATGGGGTCGACGTTCTGCTGGCCCTCGTAGTAGCGCTTGCCCGCGTAGCCCTCGGAGTACTTGTTGGTCAGAACCGTGCCGGCGGCCTCCAGCACCGCCTCCGAGACGTAGTTCTCCGAGGCGATCAACCGGATCTTCTCGTACTGGCGGCGGGCCTCGGCCTCCACCAGCGCGGCGATCTCGGGGTCCCGGCCCCGCAGATGGGGTACTGCCGGTTCGTGCATCATGAGCCTCCGCGCTGCTCGCGCCAGGGCTTCGGGCGCCCCGGCGAAGGGGACCCGTACACCCAGGCGCGCGGTGTGCGGACTACTTTCGCTCCCCGGTGGTCGTCTCCACCTTGACTGCGCCAGTCGCGTGGGCGCCATCATACCGGGCCGCACCGCGCCGTCGCGGCGCGGGCGCCGGGACCGAGACCAGGAAGAGCCCGCCCATCAGCAGCAGCGACCCCGCCGCGACCGGCGCCGACATCCGCTCGCCGAGGACGGCCACGGCCAGGCCGGTGGCGACGAGCGGCTCGGCGAGGCTGAGCGTCCCGGCGGTCGCGGCCGCCACCCGGCCGAGGCCGGTGACGAAGAACATGTAGGCGGCGGCGGTCGCGGCGATCCCCAGCCAGGCGACCAGGGCCGCCGAGCGCGGCGCGGCGAGGGCCGGCAGCTCCGGCAGCGTCCAGGGCAGCAGGGCCGCTCCCCCGGCCAGCAGCGTCACCGCCACCGCCCCGGCCATTCCGGCCCCGCTCGCCCCGGAGCCGAGGCCCGTCAGGACCTTGGCCGAGACCGTGTAGACGCCGAAGCACGTGCCGCCGACCAGGCTCAGCGCGATCCCGGCCGGATCGGCGTGGACGGCCTCGCCCGGCACCATCAGCAGCGCCACGCCGCCGACCGCGCAGGCCGTCCCGGCCCACCAGCGGCGGCCGAGCCGGGCGCCCAGGACGAGCCGCTCGCAAAGGCCGGTCGAGACGGGCGCGAGCCCGAACACGACGGCGGTCGCGACGGCCGCGCCCGTCCGGTCGACCGCGCTGAAGAACGACGCCTGGAAGGTGCCGGTCGCGGCCGAGGCCGCCACGAGCGGCGGCCAGGTCCGCCGGGTCAGCGCCAGGAACGCGCGGCGGTCCGCCATGAGCACGACGACGGCGAGGACGAGCCCGCCCGAGAGGATCCGGGCGCCGCCGACCGCGACCGGGCTCGCGGACGGCCCGGCCAGCACCTGCGCCGGCCCGACCGTCCCCCAGAGCACACCGGCGGCGAGCACCAGCAGCACACCGGACGAGTTGTTCCATCGGTCCATGCCGCCGAAGCTAGGCGAACATACGGCCCATGGTGGTCTGGGCCGTCATTCGTTCGCCCTGGTCAGTCGACACCGTCATTCCTTCGACACAGGCAGGGAACTCCAGCGGTCAGCTGTAGGGCGTTCGGCCTCCGGACCGGTGGGCCGACGGAAGTTCGGACTGCTCCACCGGCTGCACGTAGTCGTACACGACGATGGTGCGGACGTCCACGTACTCCTTGCGGCGCGCCAGCCGGTCGAGCACGAAGTCGCGGAGGTAGGCGGTGCTCGGCACGGCCACGTGGACGAGGAGGTCCTCGTTCCCGGTCACCACGAAGACCCCGATCGTCTCGGGCATCGAGGCCATGCTGTCGCGGGCGGACTCGATCGCCTCGCGCGACTGCGGCCGGATCCTGATCGAGATCAGCGCCTGTACGCCGCGGCCCAGCCGCTCCAGGTCGGCCGCCGCGTGGAACCCGGTGATGACGCCCCGCGAGCGCAGCGCCCGCGTCCGCTCCAGGGCCGTGGACGGCGCGATCCCGACCGCCTCCGCCAGTTCGCGGTTGGTCTGCCGCCCGTCCCGCTGCAGGCGCCGCAGGATCGCCTGGTCGACCGCGTCCATGTGGTTCCTCCCGAACTGCCCGGCGGACGCCGAATTCCCGCGCGGGAAGCGCGCCCGGACGTCCCGTCCCCCGAAGATTATTCGCCCCGGGCCGTGCCCGCCACCGAGCCCGCCACCGAGCCCGGGCCCCTGCCGGCCGTGCCCGCGGCGGCCAGGAGCGCGCAGGCGCCGACCCCGGTGAGGGCCCACGCCGCGCCCGCCGGGCCGAGGTCGAAGAGGCGGCCGATCACCAGGTCGCCCGCGAAGGAGAACATGCCGGCGCAGAACGCCAGGACGCCGTAGTACGACCCGAAGCGCTCCTGTGGGGCGCGCCGCGCGGTGCGCTGGAAGACCGACGGCTGCACGAGGCCGTTGGCGACCCCGTTGAGGACGGCCGCGACCATCAGCGGGCCCTGCTGCGTGCCGTCCAGCGCCGCCAGGACGAAGAACCCCGCCGCGGCGCACAGCAGCCCCGCCCGCAGCACCCACGGCCGCTCGCCGCGGCGCCGGACGGCGACGAACGGCTGGACCGCCGCCGCGACCATGGCCAGCAGCGAGAAGCACAGCGTCGCCACCGCGGGCCTGAAGCCGAGGAGGGGCACCGCCGTCATGATGTGGGTGGCGAGGAGCGTCGTGGGCGCGGTCAGCAGCGCGAAGTACAGGAACACCCGGTCGCCGAGGACCGCGCGCACGCCCGCGAGGACGTCGCGCGGGCGCGCGGGCGCCTTCTTCTCGCCGGACCGGGGCACGAACAGGAACAGGAAGCCGGCGACCACCCACAGAGCCGCGGCCGTCCCCGTCAGGAGCGCGAACCCGGACCCCGTGCCCAGCAGGAGAAGCCCCATCGGCGGGCCCGCGACCGTCGCCAGGTGCTGGGCGGCGACGTAGGCGGCGAATCCCCCGGACCTGGCGGCGGGGCCGACGGACGCCAGCAGGCTGTGGCCGGCGGGATTGTAGAGCGCGCCGCCGACCGCGAGGACGACGGCGGCGCCGAGCAGCGCCCCCACGCTCCCGGCGGACCCGAGCATGACGAACCCCACCGCGCGGACGGCGCAGGAGATCACGCCGGTCCGCCGCGCGCCGAGCAGGTCGGTGACCGCCCCCACCGGCAGGAGCAGCGCGAACTGCAGGCCCACCCGCACGCCGAGGACCAGCCCGACCGTGCCGGCCAGCAGCCCGAGGTCGTGCCGGAGGTGGGCGACGAGGTGCGCCATCACCGCGAAGAAGCCGAGGCTGGCGGCGAGCTGGATCGCCACCACCGGCACGATCACCCGGCGGCCGGACGGGTCCGCTGGAGGCGCGGGCGGCGAGACGGCGGGCGCGGGAACGGAGACGGTCACAGCCCTGCCCGGGACAGGCCGGAGACGACCAGCGCCGTGGCCTCCGCGATCAGGACGTTCTTGGGCGGGGTGTCGTATCCCGGGCGGTCGGTCATGACGGCCACCATGAGCGGAGCGCCGCGGGGAGGCCACACGACGGCGATGTCGTTGGCCCTGCCGTAGTCGCCGGTCCCCGTCTTGCTCGCCGTCCTCCACCCCCGGGGAAGCCCCGCCCTGATGCGTTCGGCTCCGACGGCGGTGGCGCTGCGTTCGAGCCAGCCGCGGACCAGGGCGCGCTTGCCGGGCTCCAGCGCGTCGCCGAGAACGATCGCGCGGTAGTCGGCGGCGATCGCCCGGGGGCTGGTGGTGTCCCGCGGGTCGCCCGGGCGGACCCTGTTCAGCTCGGGCTCGTAGTCGTCCAGGCGGCTGACGGTGTCGCCGAGCCCCCGCAGGTAGGCGGTCAGCCGCGCCGGGCCGCCGACGTCGCGCACCAGCAGGTTGCCCGCCGTGCCGTCGCTGTAGCGGATGGCGGCGTCGCACAGCTCCCGGATGGTCATCCCGGTGGCGATCCTGTCCTTGGTGATCGGGGAGATGGAGTTCACGTCGGCCCGGGTGAAGGTGACGCGGTCGTCGAGGTGGCGGAGCGGACCGCCGTGCAGCACCGCCGCCGCGGCGAGCGCCTTGAAGGTGGAGCAGAACGCGAAGCGCTCGTCGGCGCGGTAGGCCACCTCGGCTCCGGTCCGGGTCGCCAGCGCGTACACGCCGAGCCGGGCCCCGTGCCTGCGTTCGAGCGCCGCGAACCGCGACACGTCCGGCGACGCGGCCGAGGGACGGGCGGACGGCGACGCCGCCGCGGGGGACGGGCGCTCCTTCTCGCCGCATCCCGCCAGCGGCAGGAGGGCCGCGGCGGCCAGCAGCGCCCGCCGGGAGGAGCCGGACAGCTCGGACGGCATGCGCGAAGAACCTGCTTTCCCGGGGGCGGAGGGGCGGACCCCGACCAGCAGACCAGAGCCGCACTCGTGACGTCCAATATGGATATCGTGCGCGCCGCCATACCCATGTGCATATCGGAGCAGGCCAGACGGGCCGCCGAGGCACCCGCGGCGGCCGGCGGCCCCGAGAAATGCGTGCGGCCCGCCCCCGGTCGGGGACGGGCCACACGGTGAGGCTTCGGCGGGCGTCAGCGGGCCGCGGCCTCCATGGCCTGCTTGACGGCGGCGCGCTTCTGCCGGAGCTTGGCGAGCGCCTCCTCCAGGATGGCCTCGCCGTCCTCGTCGCTGCGCCGCTCCTTCACGTACGCGAGGTGGGTCTTGTAGGGCTCCGTCTTCGGCGGGGCCGGGGGGTTCTCGGAGTCCTGGCCGGCGGGGAACCCGCAGCGCGGGCAGTCCCACGTCTCGGGGACCGCGACGTCCGTCGCGAAGCTGGGGCGGGTCTCGTGCCGGTTGGCGCAGTAGAAGGTCACCCAGACGCGGGGGGCGGCGTCGCCGCGCTCCGCCTCTCCCATCGGACCGGCCCCGACACGGCTGCCCCGGATCGCGTTGCCACTACCCACGGAATACTCCTCGCTTGGTGTGCCGCCGCCGCCCGTGACCTTCGAGGACGGCGCGGCGCTCGCATGTGTTGGACGGGACGGCTCAGCCGACGCCCTTGTGCTTGAACAGCAGCCCGAGCACGACGATCGAGGCGAACCAGACCACCCCGACGCCGATGGTCAGCCGGTCGAGGTTGCGCTCGACCACCGACGACCCTCCGAGGGACGAAGAGACGCCGCCGCCGAACATGTCGGACAGGCCGCCGCCCTTGCCCTTGTGCATCAGGACGAGGACCACCATCAGCAGGCTCGTGACGATGAGCACGATGGACGTTGCGATGATCACGTTTCTTCAGCGCCTTGTCTGTAGTTCAGGACGGAGGTCGAGCCGGACCGGGCGTTTACCCGTCAGCTACGAAGGGTACGACGAAGTCTTCGCTGGTTCGGCAAGAACCCCCGGTTCACGCGGAATTGATCAGATGTGATCAGACCGGCAGATCCCGGTACCGGCAGATTTTGACGAACTCGCCCGGGTCCAGGCTGGCACCTCCGACCAAGGCGCCGTCCACGTCGGCCTTGGCCATGATCCCGGCGACGTTGCCGCCCTTCACCGAACCGCCGTACAGGATACGCGCCTCGTCGGCCGTTCCGCCGTCGTACAGCTCGGCGAGCCGCGTGCGGATGGCCGAGCAGACCTCCTGCGCGTCCTCCGGGGTGGCGACCTCGCCGGTGCCGATCGCCCAGACCGGCTCGTAGGCGATCACGGTGCGCCGCACCTGTTCGGCGGAGATCTTCTCCAGCCCGCCGTCGACCTGCGCGAGCACGTGCGGGACGTGCCCCCCGGCCTTGCGGACCTCCAGCCCCTCGCCGACGCACACGATCGGGGTGAGGTCGGCGGCGAGCGCGGCCTTGGCCTTGGCGTTGACGACCGCGTCGTCCTCGGCGTGGTACTGGCGCCGCTCGGAGTGCCCGACGACGGCGTAGGTGCACCCGAGCTTGGCCAGCATCGCGGCGGAGATCTCGCCCGTGTAGGCGCCGGACGCGTGCTGGGACACGTCCTGCGCGCCGTACTGGATGCCGTACTTGTCGGCCTCGATCAGGGTCTGCACCGAGCGGAGCGCGGTGAACGGCGGGATCACCGCGACGTCGACGGCCTCGTAGTCGGCGTCCTTGAGGGCGAACGCCATCTTCTGGACGAGCGCGATCGCCTCGAGGTGGTTGTTGTTCATCTTCCAGTTGCCGGCCATGAGCGGCTTGCGGCCGCTCGGGGCGCCGGAAGAGGTCGCGCGGGCCATCGGTCAGTCCTCCAGTGCTTGCAGGCCGGGCAGCGTCTTGCCCTCGAGGTATTCGAGGCTCGCGCCGCCGCCGGTCGAGATGTGGGAGAAGGCCGCCTCGTCGAAGCCGAGCAGCCGGACGGCCGCGGCCGAGTCGCCGCCGCCGACCACGGTGAACGCGCCGGAGTCGATGAGGCCCTGGGCGACGGCGCGGGTGCCGTGCGAGTAGGGCTCCATCTCGAACACGCCCATGGGGCCGTTCCAGAAGACCGTCCTGGCGTCGGCGAGGCGCGAGGCGAACAGCTTGCCGGACTCGGGCCCGATGTCCAGGCCCAGGCGGTCGGCCGGGATCGCGTCGGCGGCGACCACGTCGTGGTCGGCGTCCGCGGCGAAGGCGGTGGCCGCGACGATGTCGACCGGCAGCACGAACTCGACGCCGGTCTCCTCGGCGCGCCGCAGGTACTCGCGGACGGTGCCGAGCTGGTCCTCCTCCAGCAGGCTCTTACCGACCTCGTGCCCCTGCGCCTTGAGGAAGGTGAACACCATGCCGCCGCCGATGAGGATGCGGTCGGCCTTGCCGAGCAGGTTGTCGATGACCCCGAGCTTGTCGGACACCTTGGACCCGCCGAGCGCGACCGCGTAGGGGCGCTCGACGTCCTCGGTGAGCTTCCTGAGCACCTCGACCTCGGCGGCGATCAGCCCGCCCGCGGCGTGCGGCAGCCGCTTCGGCACGTCGTAGACCGACGCGTGCCTGCGGTGCACGGCTCCGAACCCGTCGCCGACGTAGACCTCGGCGAGGGCGGCCAGCCGGTCGGCGAAGGCGCCGCGCTCGGCGTCGTCCTTGCTGGTCTCGCCCGGCTCGAAGCGCAGGTTCTCCAGCAGCGCGACGCCGCCGTCGGCGAGGCCGCCGGCCGCGGCGCGGGCGGAGTCGCCCACGACGTCGGTCGCGAACGCCACCGGCGCGCCCAGCAGCTCGCCCAGGCGGGCGGCGACGGGCGCGAGCGAGAGCTCGGGCTTGACCTGCCCCTTGGGACGGCCGAGGTGGGCGCAGACGATGACCTTGGCGCCGCGGGCCCGCAGCGCCTCGATCGTCGGCAGGCTGGCCCGGATCCGCCCGTCGTCGGTGATCCGCCCCTCCTGCAGCGGGACGTTCAGGTCGGCGCGCAGCAGGACGCGCCGTCCGGCGACGTCGAGATCGTCAATGGTGCGCATCGGGATGCGGTGTCCTTCCGTACACGGCCGCGCCGTGGCCGCGCGGCAGCGACGGGACGGACACCGTGACGTGGGCGGCGAGTTCGGCGGCGTCGGGGGACGCGGTGGCGAGGAAGCGGCGGACGCGCTCGGCGATCG
>NZ_JBEZJI010000076.1:0-41286 GCF_040649435.1 Actinomadura sp. NPDC048955 | reverse complement strand
GCTCGGACCGGTGCTCGCAGTCACCGAACCGGCACCGCGCGGCCAGCTCCTCGACGTCGGCGAAGGTGCGCTCCAGGCCCTGCGACGCCTCGACCCGCACCGGGTGCCGGTGCGGGCGCCGCCGTCACGGTCACGGCCTGCGGGTGGGGTTGACCGCGTCCTCCTCGGCCGGCCTGATCGGCGTGGGGCGCTCCTCGTCGCCCTCCCGCGCGGTCTGCCGCTCGTACTCGGTGATGCCGACGCCGTCGCGGCTCTCCTCGGGCTCCTCGATCCTCAGCTCCTCGGGCGGGTCGTTCACATATTCCTCGGTCAGGGCGATCTGCTCGTCCTGGGTGTTGTCTCCCATGTCATCGATGTCCTCGCGGAAGTCGCGGGACTCACCGGGCTCGCGTGCCCTCATGACTCCTCCCGGTCCGGATCGGGTTCGCTGATCGGACCGGTATCCCCGATGACCGGCGCCCTACTCCCGGTCGCGGACGGCGACGAGCCCGCCGACGACGCCCACGTACGCGGTCCCGTCCGGCCCGAGGGTGACGGGCGCCCAGCTGTTGTCGAACCATTTGCCCGTCCCGGTGAGCACCTTGTAGGCCGTCCGGCCCGTGTGGACGTCCACCGCGGTCAGGTACCAGGCGTCGATGAGGTCCCTGCGCGGCTCCTTCGTGTAGAGGTACAGCAGCCCCGCGGGCACGGAGACCTTGGAGACGGTGGACGGGGAGCGCTCCTTGCTCGTCCAGACCGTCTCGCAGCCCGTCCCGTCCGGCCTCACGTCCAGGCGGCTCACCCCGCCCACGCTCGACCCGCCCGGCGGCAGGTCGAAGAAGTTGCGGTAGCCGTAGTTGTTCTCGACGAACAGGCTTCGGCCGTAGCCGATGAGCGAGTTGTCCGTCGCGCTCGCCCCGCTCCCGAACACCGGGACCTGGCAGACGAGCCCGCCGTCGTCCGCGCGGCGGACGATCACGTGCATGCGGTCGTCGGCGTTGTCGGTGATGGCCACGTAGCCGTCACCGAAGAACGTGGGGGTCGTCCCGGACCCCTGGTCGATCTGCCCGGGCTTGCGCCCGCTGCCCCGGTCGTAGGGCTGCCGCCAGACGACCTCCGGGGTCCCGTCGGCCCCGGCCCGCATCCGGTAGAGCGCGTGGTCGGACACGACCGAGACGCCGTTCTCGGCCGCCGCGAACGAGTTCTGGATGCCCTCGCCGGCCAGCCGCGCCGTCCGGACGTTCCCGGACTCGGGATCCACCGTCCCGACTCGGCCGCCCCTGGTGATCCACCAGATCAGGCCGGTCCAGTCGGGCCCGACCGCGGTCACGGGGTCGCATTCCCCCTTCGGCCACGGGTTCGTCCACGTGGCGCAGTCGTGGGGGAGGTACGGGGCGAGGTCCCAGTCATCGGTGACCGTGAAGCGCCAGGCGCCGCCCGGACCCTTCTCGTGCGCGAAACGGCGCAGGTGGAAGGCCGAGTCCGCGAGCACGGCGCGGTCCTGCGGATCCAGGTAGTAGTAGGCCCCGCCGGAAGTGTCGGTGAAGACCGTGTCGAGGCTCAGCGAGAACACCGCCTGGACCGTGGACGGCCTGGGCGGCAGCTCGTAGGTCGCGAGGTCCTTCAGCGTCCTCGGATCGATCAGCCGCAGCATGAGGTTCTGCCCGCGGGTGCACTGCGCGACGATCAGACCCGTCCGGCGGGCGAACGTCACCGTCGAGCACAGCCCTGGAAGGCCGCCGCCCTTGGCTTCGCCGAGCACCTGCGGAACGCGTCCGAGCGGGCCCATGAACGGATAGGTGTCGGACGCGTAGCTGTCGGCGTGCATGGACGACGTCCCCACCGGCCCCTGGTGCGGGTTGGCCGGGACGGGCCGCCCCGCGAGCGGCGAAGGGGTGGCCGGCGCTCCGACGTAGGCCGGGACGAGCCCCTTGCCGGGGCCGTCGGGGATCGGGTCGGCCGCCGCCGGGACCGCCGTGCCCGCCAGGACGGCGGACAGGAGGGCGGCGAGCAGGGGTCTGCGCATGGAGGGCTCCCTTGACCGGACATGGGTGGCCCCGGTCGCGCCCTCCGGGACGACCACCGCGTAAAAGGTTGATCGTCCGGCGCGCCCCGATGGTTACGATCCGGGGCATGGGCGTACAAGCTGTGATCTTCGACTGGGGCGGCACGCTGACCCCCTGGCACGACCTCGAACTCGCCGACATCTGGCGCACCGTCTGCGCCGCCCACCTCCCACCGGACGCGGTCGAGAAGACCGTCGCCGCCCTCGTCGCCGCCGAGGACGAGCTGTGGCGCCGCGGCACCGAGGAGCACCGGAGCGCCACGCTCGCCGAGGCGTTCGCGATGGCCGGCGTGGAGCCGAGCGAGGCCCTCCTCGACACCCACTTCGAGACGTGGACCCCGCACACCCACACCGACCCAGCCGTCCCCGGCCTGTTCACCGCCCTGCGCGAGCGCGGCATCAAGATCGGCGTACTGTCCAACACCATCTGGACCCGCGACTGGCACGAGCGCGTCTTCGCCCGCGACGACGTTCTCGGCATGCTCGACGGAGCCGTCTACTCCAGCGAGATCCCCTGGACGAAGCCGCACGCCGAGGCGTTCCGCGCCGCCATGGACGCCGTCGGCGCCACCGACCCCGGCTCCTGCGTCTTCGTCGGCGACCGCCCGTTCGACGACATCCACGGAGCCAAGGCCGCCGGGCTGCGGGCCGTCCAGATCTGGCACCAGACCACCCACGCCTTCGACCGTCCGGGCCTCACGCCGCCCGACGCCCTCATCCACGACCTGGACGAGCTGCTCCCGCACGTGGAGCGGTGGCACTCAGCCTGACGGCTTGGACGCCACGATGAGGTCGCGGGAGATGGCCTGGTCGACGCGGTGGCGGAAGCCGCGGTAGGCGTCGGAGTCCCGGACGTCCAGGCCGCTGGAGGCCAGGATCTCCGCGAGCTGCTCGCGGCGGCCGACGAAGGTGTTCCAGGAGATGCCGACGGCGCCCCCCGGACGCAGGAGCCGCGCCCACTCGGGGACGGCGGCCGTGAGCAGCTCCACCGGGCTGCGCGACAGCTGCGGGCCGCCCTTGCGGCCGGGCTGCGCCCCCTTCGGGCGGCTGCCGTGCTGGACGCCGTAGGGGGCGTCCGTCACGATCAGGTCGAACGAGGCGGGGCGGAAGAACCGGCCGGCGCCGAGCGAGTCGGCGTTCACGACGGTGATCTCCATCGTCTCGCCGCTCTTGTAGCGCTCCTTGGACGCGCCGAGCGTCACGTGCAGGCGGCGTCCGAGGACGGCCTTCTCGCGGCGCACGTTGGTGACCTCGGCCTGGTGCTTGACGCGGTTGTTCTTCAGCCAGGTCTTGATGAAGGCCGTGTAGGCGTCGAAGTCCTTGCCGTCGATGTCCATCCCCGCGGCGTCCAGCCCGTACATCATGGCCTGGTTGAGCGTCGTGCCGCGCCCGCACATGGGGTCGAACACGCGGGGGCGCCCGGTTATCAGGTCCATGGGGGAGTCGGTCGCCATCGCGGTGACGTTCAGCAGCAGCTTGGTGAAGTACTCGTTCGTCTTGCCCGAGTACTTCTGGATGGTGAGCAGGTCGCTGCCGAACAGGTCCAGAGGCTGGAGCCCGACCGGGCGGAGCAGTTCGCCCTCGATCTGGAACAGCGCGTAGAGCGACGACAGGTTCGACAGGAGACGCACGTCCTGCTCCGTCAACTCGTCGGCGGAGAACGTCACGTAGGGGACGCCGCCGATCGAGGTCTCCTCGATGTCGCGGACGCGTCCGCCGAGAGCCCGTTCGCTGAACACCGCCAGTTCCGCCTTCACCAGGTCGGCGGCGGCCTGGGCATAGACCCGGTTGTGCGAGGGGGAGACGAGAAGGCCGTACGCGGTCATTTGGTGGACCCTACTGGACCTCGGGAGCGCGGACCGCCCTCACGGATGCGTCCGGCGGCCTCCGCGCGGCGCTTGCACGGGCCGCTCCTCCCCGGTCAGGCCGCTCGGGCGGGGCGGTCCTCGGGCTTGCCGCCCGTTTCGGACGGCGGCTCCGGATCAGGATCGGCGGGGGCGGGCAGGGCCCGCCCCTCCTGGGCGGCGGGCAGCTCCGGCGTGTCCGGGCCCTCCACCGGAGGAAGGTCCGGAAGGTGCCGCGCGGCGGCGTTGAGCAGCTCCCCGACGCGGCTCTTGAGGCTGGCGAGATCGGCCCGCGCCACGTCCGCCTGCGCCTGCGCCCTGCGGGCCTGGCGCCGCGCGGCGTCGCGCTCGGCCGCCAGCCGCGTCAGCTGCTCGTGGTAGACGGCCCGCAGTTCGTCGAGGGCGCTCGTCCTGCCCGGCTGCGGATTCGTGGTCACGTGGGCTCCCTCCCCCGAAGTCATCCCGTAATGGGACTAACGTCGCCAATCGGACGCTTCGTTCCCATCGTGTCGAAGATCATTCACCGGGTTCGGGACGGGGGGACAGCGCCGCGGACGGCAGCCCCGGGAACGCCTCCGACGGCGACCCCGCGCCCGCCCTGGACCGCCAGCGCGCCGCCCACGCGCAGGCCCGCTGCGCGCTGTCGGCGGCGAAGGCGCGCAGGTCGGGGGAGGAGACGCCCGCGAGACCGACGTAGGCGGGCACGAGGCCGCCCTCCAGGGCCGCCGCGAGCTGCGCGGCGCTGCGGGCGGAGGTGACCTGGACGGGCAGCCGGTAGGCGGACGACGCGGCGGCCGGCGCGACCGACAGGATCGAGATCAGCTGGTCCCGCCGGGCGCGGTGCACGTTCCACAGGTTCTTCGCGGTCTGCCGGAGCGAGCCCCGCAGGCGGGCCCCGAGCACCCCGTACCCGTAGACGGCCGCGTGCTCGGCGCTCAGCGCGGCCTGCAGGGCCTCGGCGTCCGACCTCGACCGGACGGGCGGCGCCCCGCCCTTGACGGTCATGGCGTGCCCGGCCTCGCAGGCACCGATGCTGGCCAGCAGCTGCGCGAGCGCCGGACCGGCCTTGGCGGCGTCGGCCATGCGCCCCCGCGCCGCGCGGTCCTCCATGTCGCGCAGGGCCGCCAGCCCCGCGGAGCCCGCTGGGACCTGCGCCGCGGCGGGCGAGGGGATGGCGCCGCCCTCGTCCGCCCGGTCTCCCGAGCCGGGGACGTAGTGCCGCCTCAGCACGGCCAGATGCCTGCGGTGATGGGCGAGCACGGGATCGAGGCGCCCGGCCCGCGAGGCGTCCGCCGATCGCGCGGCCTCGTAGGCGGCGATCAGGTTCTGCTCGGCGGCGATCGCGCCCACCAGCGTCGGCACGTCCTCGCGCGGGGCGGCCTGCGCGGCGCAGGAGGCGACCCACGGCAGCACCGGCACCACGCCGCCGCCCAGCAACGCGGCCCGGCCCAGCAACGCGCGGCGTGACAGAGCCTGCGTCGAGCGTGACATCACTTGCCCCGGCGGTGGTGCGGCCTCTGGCAAAGGAAGTCTCCTCACCCGGTGGCGGAGGTGGCGGCGGCCCGCTGGGGCCGCGGTCCGCGGACGCGCCCATCAGGCCTGCTCAAGCATTCCATATCCGCCGCGCCGGAGAGCCGCCGGAAAGACCGCCGCGGTCCCCGGCTGTCGATAGTCTTGAGGTGTCGGCGGACGAGCGGCGACCCCGCCATCGCAGGCGAACGAACAGATCGCACGTGCACAACAACAGGAGGAGGGCCCATGAGCGTCGAGTCCCGTGGCGGCCGCGCTCAGGGAAGGCGCGGCCGGCAGGAGGAGGCGGCCCCGCCGCGCGGCCCCGCGCGCCCGCCGCGCGACACCGCCCGGCCGAGCCGCGACGAGGCCGCCGCGGCCCTCAGCAGGCTGCTCGCGCCGGCGGTGGCCGAGGCGGGCTACGACCTGGAGGAGGTCGACGTGCGGCCCGCCGGCCGCCGCCGGCTGGTCAGGGTCGTCGTCGACGCCGACGGCGGGATCGGCCTCGACGACATCGCCCGGCTGAGCGAGACGACCTCCGAGCTGCTCGACGGATCCGACCTCATGGGAACCTCGCCCTACGTGCTGGAGGTGACCTCGCCGGGCGTCGACCGCCCCCTCACCGAGCCGCGGCACTGGCGCCGCGCCGTCGGCAGGCTGATCGTCGCGCCCCTGACCGAGGGAGGCCAGATCGAGGGCCGCGTGGTCGCGGCCGACGACGAGGCCGTCGAGATCGAGGTCGTCCAGAAGCGCCGGGGCAAGGGAGCCGGGGCCGGGGGCGGCAAGGCCGCCGGGCCCAGGTCCTCCGCCGGAGGGTCCGGGGGGTCGTCCTCATCGAAGGGGAAGACCACCGGGCCCGAGACCGTGCGGCGCCGGTTCGGCCTCGGCGAGCTGGGGCGCGGCCGGGTGCAGGTGGAGTTCGCGCCTTCGTCGCCGGCCGAGGAATCGCGTTCTCCGGCGCAGCCGGACTAGAGGGGGGAACCTCGTGGACATCGACATGACCGCCCTTCGGGGCCTGGAGAGCGAGAAGGACATCTCGCTCGACGTGGCCGTCAAGGCCATCGAAGACGCCCTTTTGATCGCCTACCACCGGACGGAGGGCGCGGCGCCGAAGGCGCGTGTCGACCTGGACCGGCAGAGCGGCCACGTGACCGTGTGGGCGACCGAGACCGACGACGAGGGCAACGCCGTCGGCGAGTACGACGACACCCCGACGGGGTTCGGCCGCATCGCCGCGACCACCGCCAAGCAGGTGATCCTCCAGCGCCTGCGCGACGCGGAGGACGAGCTGACCTTCGGCGAGTACGCGGGCCGCGAGGGCGACATCGTCAGCGGCATCATCCAGCAGGGCAAGGACCCGCGCAGCGTGCTGGTCGACCTCGGCAAGATCGAGGCGATCCTGCCGCCGCAGGAGCAGGTGCCCGGCGAGCGCTACGAGCACGGCGAGCGGCTGCGCGCCTACGTGGTGCAGGTCCGCAAGGGCCACCGCGGCCCGTCGGTGCAGCTGTCGCGCACCCACCCGAACCTCGTCCGCAAGCTGTTCGCGCTGGAGGTCCCGGAGATCGCCGACGGCACCGTGGAGATCGCGGCGATCGCCCGGGAGGCCGGCCACCGCACCAAGATCGCGGTTCGCTCCCGCAAGTCCGGGGTGAACGCCAAGGGGGCCTGCATCGGCCCGCTCGGCAGCCGCGTCCGCAACGTGATGGGCGAGCTGCACGGCGAGAAGATCGACATCGTGGACTGGTCGGAGGACCCCGCGGAGTTCGTCGGGAATGCCCTGTCCCCGGCGCGTGTTTCGAGTGTCGAGGTGGTCGACGCCGACGCCCGGGTCGCCCGGGTCGTCGTGCCCGACTACCAGCTGTCCCTCGCCATCGGCAAGGAGGGGCAGAACGCCCGGCTCGCCGCCCGGCTCACCGGTTGGCGGATCGACATCCGGTCCGACACCGAGCCGGTACAGACGCCCACGGACGAGGCCGGAACCGGCGAATCCGGATCTTCTGCGTCAGGAGAACATGCGACAGGCCCCGCCGACGCCTCGGCGCGGTAGACTCATGGGACGTGGCCGGGCGGCCCCTGTTCGCACGTGCGTGGGTTGCCGGGTTCGCACGGTCAAGTCCGACTTGCTGCGCCTGGTGGTGGTCGAGGGCGTCATCGTCCCCGATCCCCGTGGGCGGCTGCCGGGACGGGGTGCGCATCTGCATCCCGATCCGGAGTGTCTCGCACTCGCAGAGCGGCGTCGGGCGTTCCCGCGGGCGTTCCGCCTGCCGGGCCCGCTCGACGCCGGTCCGCTGCGGGAGCGACTTGCGGCCCCAGCCGCGCAGCAGCAGGATGGCCGAATGGTAAGCGACGTCTAGTCGGAAGCAGGTCGAGATTGCTATGAGCGCTCGATGAGCACGCCGCGATGAGTACGGCAAGTTAGCGACGGTCCGGAGGCCGCACCCCCGGACCGAGTAGGGAGTGCAGTGGCGAAGGTCCGGGTTTACGAACTCGCCAAGGAGTTCGGAGTAGAGAGCAAGGTCGTCATGGCCAAGCTCCAGGAAATGGGCGAGTTCGTACGATCGGCGTCCTCCACGATTGAGGCGCCGGTCGTTCGCAGGCTGACAGAAGCCTTCTCAAATTCTTCTTCCGCCCCCAAGCAGGGCGACCGACGGGCCGCGGCCAAGAAGCCCGGTCCGCGACCGTCGGCACCGCCGCGTCCGGGTCAGTCCGGCGGCGGTTCCGATTCTCAGGGCGCCGGCGCGCGTCCCGGGCCCCGTCCGGGCCCGCGGCCTGCCGCGCCCCGTCCGAGCCCCGGTGGTTCCGGTGGTCCTGGCGGCTCCGGCGGCCAGGGTGTTCCCGGCCAGGGTGTTCCCGGCCAGGGCGGACCTGGCGGCCAGGGCGGCGCGCCCAGGCCCGGCCCGCAGCAGGCGCCGCGTCCGCCCGTCCCGCCGGCGCCGAGCACGCCGGTGAGCGCGCCCGCGGCGCAGGGCCCGAGCGCCCCGCCCGCGGCACAGAGCCCGAGTGCCCCGCCCGCGGCCGGTCCCGGTAACGGGGCGGGCAACCGCGCGCCCGGCGGCCCGAAGCCGGGTCCCCGCTCGCCGAAGCCCGGCCCGCGCCCCGCCCCGCGCCAAGGTGGCGGCGGCGGTGGTGGTGGTCGTGGCCCAGGTGGGCCGCGTCCGGGCAACAACCCGTTCAGCTCGACCAACACCGGCATGGGCCAGGCGCCCAAGCCGGGGCCGCGTCCCGGCCCCCGTCCGGGCGGCGACCGCCCGGGTGGCGGCGGTGGCCCCGCCGGCGGTCCGCGTCCCGGCGGCCCGCGTCCGGGCGGCGCTCCCGGCGCCGGCGGACCGCGCCCGAACCCGGGCGGCATGCCGCCCAGGCCGGGCGGCCCGCGTCCCAGCCCGATGAACATGCCGTCCTCGCGGCCGGCCGGCGCCCCCGGGCGCGGCGGTCCCGGTGGAGGCGGCGGCGGTGGCCGCGGTCCGGGCGGCGGTGGCCGCGGTCCCGGTGGTGGCGGCGGCGGTCGCGGTCCCGGTGGCGGCGGCCGTCCCGGCGGCGGTGGCGGCTTCGGCGGCCCCCGCGCGGGTGCGGGCGGTCGTCCCGGTGGCGGCGGTGGCTTCGGTCCCCGTCCCGGTGGCGGCGGTCGTGGTCGTGGTGGCACGCAGGGAGCCTTCGGGCGTCCCGGCGGGCGCCCGGCGCGCGGACGCAAGTCGAAGCGGGCGCGCCGCCAGGAGTTCGAGAACATGCAGGCGCCCGCCGCCGGCGGCGTCTCGGCTCCGCGCGGCAACGGCAAGACCATCCGGCTGGCGCAGGGCGCGACCCTGACCGACTTCGCCGAGAAGATCGGCGCCAACCCGGCGTCGCTCGTCGCGATCATGATGCACCTCGGCAAGATGGTCACGGCCACCCAGTCGGTCGACCCCGACGACCTGATGGCGCTCGGGCTCGAGCTGGACTTCGACGTCCAGGTCGTCAGCCCCGAGGACGAGGACCGCGCGCTGCTCGAGTCCTTCGACATCGAGTACGGCGAGGACGAGGGCGGCGAGGAGAACCTCCAGTCGCGTCCGCCGGTGGTCACCGTCATGGGCCACGTCGACCACGGTAAGACCAAGCTGCTGGACGCCGTCCGGCACGCCAACGTGCAGGCCGGCGAGGCCGGCGGCATCACCCAGCACATCGGCGCCTACCAGGTCGAGACCGAGGTCGACGGCGAGGACCGCAAGATCACCTTCATCGACACCCCGGGTCACGAGGCGTTCACCGCCATGCGTGCCCGCGGTGCCGACACCACCGACCTGGTGGTGCTGGTGGTCGCCGCCGACGACGGCGTCAAGCCGCAGACCACCGAGGCGATCGACCACGCCACCGCGGCCGGGGTCCCGATCGTCGTCGCGGTCAACAAGATCGACGTCGAGGGCGCGGACCCGAACCGGGTCCGGGCGCAGCTCACCGAGTACGGCCTGGTCGCCGAGGAGTTCGGCGGCGACACGCAGTTCATCGACGTGTCCGCCAAGCAGGGGACCAACATCGACGGGCTGCTGGAGGCGATCGTCCTGACCGCCGACGCCGCGCTCGACCTGAAGGCCAACCCCGACATGCCCGCCCAGGGCTCGGCCATCGAGGCCCACCTGGACAAGGGCCGGGGCGCCGTGGCGACCGTGCTGGTCCAGCGCGGCACGCTGCGGGTCGGCGACTCGATCGTCTGCGGCGTGGCCAACGGCCGCGTCCGGGCGATGCTCGACGAGAACGGCAACAGTGTCGAGGAGGCGGGCCCGTCCCGTCCGGTGATGGTGCTCGGCCTCGCGGCCGTGCCCGGCGCGGGCGACAACTTCCTGGTCGTCGAGGACGACCGGATCGCCCGGCAGATCGCCGACAAGCGGGTCGCGCGCAAGCGCAACGCCGAACTGCTCAAGAGCCGCAAGAGCAGCTCCCTGGAAGAGCTGTTCAAGGACCTGGAGCGGGGCGAGCGGCAGGAGCTGCTGCTCATCCTCAAGGGCGACGTGTCCGGTTCCGTCGAGGCGCTGGAGGACTCCCTCCTCAAGATCGACGTGGGCGACGAGGTCAACCTGCGGATCATCCGCCGCGGCGTCGGCGCGATCACGCAGGACGACGTCAACCTGTCGCTGGCGTCCGAGGGCGCGGTCATCATCGGCTTCAACGTGCGGCCGGAGCGCAACGCGCAGGAGCTGGCCGACCGCGAGGGCGTCGACATCCGGTACTACTCGATCATCTACCAGGCGATCGAGGAGATCGAGGCGGCCCTCAAGGGCATGCTCAAGCCGGAGTTCGAAGAGGCCCAGCTCGGCACCGCCGAGGTCCGCGAGATCTTCAAGGTGCCGCGGATCGGGAACGTCGCCGGTTCGATGGTCACCTCGGGGATCATCCAGCGCAACGCCAAGGCCCGCCTCGTCCGCGACGGCGTCGTGGTCTCCGACAACCTCACGGTGTCGTCGCTGCGCCGCTTCAAGGACGACGCGACCGAGGTCCGCGAGGGCTTCGAGTGCGGCATCGGTGTCGGTTACAACGACATCAAGCTCGGTGACGTCATCGAGTGCTTCGAGATGCGGGAGAAGCCCCGCGACTGAGGCGGACGGCAGGTCCGCGCGGCCCCGCGAGGGGCCGCGCGGGCGGCCGGCCCGGCGGCCCCTGCGGGCACGCCGACGCTGTGATCGTTAATCGGGTGACGGAACGCCAGGCGGATCTTCTAGCCTGGCGTCTGTCATGTCCAGCTCATTCTGGTTCGCCGGGAAGGCTGGGAACACGGCGGATGACCTCCGTCGTTCCAACTCTGATGACTCCGAGGTGATCGACCAGGTGTACGTGGGTGCGTTGACGCTCGACCTGCTGCTGGGGGACGTCCGCTCGCTGAAGCAGAAGCGGTCGGTCCTGCGCCCCGTCATCGCCGAGGTGCACAAGCGCTTCCCGGCGGTGGCCGTCGCCGAGACCGGCGACCACGACCTGCACCGCAGGGCGGAGATCGGGGTGGCGGTGGTGTCGGGCACGGCGGCCAACTGCACGGAGGTCCTCGACCAGTGCGAGCGGCTCGTGGCCGGACGGCCGGAGATCGAACTGCTGTCCGCCCGGCAGCGTCTGTTCAGCAGCGAGGACTGACGGGCGCGCGGGCGGGCGCCGCCCCACAATGAAGGAGCGGGAACCGACCTTCCCGCTCAGACCATAGAAAGGGAGTGCGATCATGGTGGACGCAGCTCGGGCGCGCAAGCTCGCCGACCGCATCCAGCAGATCGTCGCCGAGATGCTGGAGAGGCGGATCAAGGATCCGCGGCTCGGCTTCGTGACCGTGACGGACACCCGCATCACCAACGACCTGCGCGACGCCACCGTGTACTACACGGTGTACGGGTCGGACGGCGAGCGCGCCGAGACGGCCGCCGCGCTGGAGAGCGCCAAGGGCGTCATCCGGTCGGAGGTGGGCCGGAAGACGGGCGTCCGCCACACGCCCAGCATCACCTTCGTGATGGACTCCCTGATGGAGAACGCGGCGCACATCGACGACCTGCTGGCCCAGGCCCGCGCCAAGGACGCCGAGGTGGCGAGGGCCGCGCAGGGCGCCTCCCCGGCGGGCGACGCCAACCCCTACCGCGAGCCCGACTCCGGTGAGGACGAGGACGACGATCTCGACGAGGACGGCCTCGACGCGCACGACGCCGTGGGGGACGGTGAGGACGGCCGCTCCGGACGCCCGTCGTCGTGAACGGTCCGGCCGAGACTGCGATCCGCGCCGAGACGAGCGCACTCTGCGAGCCGGGCGCGCCGTCCGGACGGGGCGCGCTCTCCGAGCCGGAACCGCCGCCCAGATCCGATGGGCACGCCGAGGCCGGTGCGATGTCGGCGTCCGGCGTGCCGCCTGAGTCCAAGCCCGGCGGTCCGTTCGAGGCGGGCGTCCCGTCCGGGGTCGGTCCACCGTCCGGGTCCGGTCCACCACCGTCCCGGCCGGAGCTGCCGGCGGGGTCCGGCGCCGCGCACGCCGAGCTCGACTGGGACCGCGCGGTCGAACTGATCCGCGGGGCCCGCGAGATCTGCCTCGCCTGCCACGTGGTCCCCGACGGCGACGCGCTCGGCTCGATGCTGGCGCTCGCGCAGGCGCTGCGCGCGTGCGGCAAGCGCTGCCTGGCCTCGTTCGGGGAGCCGTTCGGCGTCCCGGCGATCCTGCGGTTCCTGCCGGGCCAGGAGATGCTGGTCGAGCCGGCCCGGATGCCGCGCGCCCCGGAGCTGATGATCTCGCTGGACGCGGCGGGCCGGGCGCGGCTCGGCTCGCTCGCCGGGGCCGCCGACCGGGCCGGCGTCCTGATCGTCATCGACCACCACGCCTCCAACACCGGGTTCGGCGGCGTGCGGCTGGTCGACCCGGACGCCGCCGCCACGGCGGTGCTGGTCGAGGAGCTGATCCGCAGGCTCGGCGTGCCGCTCGACCGCGACATCGCTCAGGGCCTGTACGCGGGGCTCGCCAGCGACACCGGCTCGTTCAAGTACCCCTCCACCACTCCCGAGGTGCACGACCTGGCGGGCCGGCTGCTCACGGCGGGCGTCCGGCCGGAGACGGTCAGCCGGGAGCTGTGGGACCGGGCTCCGTTCGACTACCTGCAGGTTCTCGCCGGTGCGCTGGCGCGGGCCCGGCTGGAGCGCGACGCCGCCGGCGGCCGCGGCCTGGTCTGGACGGCGATCGCCCGCGAGGACCGGCGCGGCCTGCCGTACGACCAGCTCGAAGGCATCATCGACCAGCTGCGCCGGACCGACGAGGCGGAGGTCGCCGTCGTGTGCAAGGAGACCGACGACGGCCGCTGGTACTTCTCCGCCCGGTCCAAGGGCCACATCGACCTGAGCAGGGTGTGCGCGGCCCTCGACGGCGGGGGTCACCGGGAGATGGCGGGCTTCGTCTGGGGTGGGCCGGTCGATGAGGCGCTCGACCGCCTGCGCGCCCTGCTGCCCTCCGACCACTGACGAACGGCGGCCGGGGCGCCGCCGGCCGAACCGCGCCGGGGCGGAGGGACGGCTAGAATCGCCGTCTTCCGTCCGCCCGCCGTCTTCGAGGTGAAGCAAGAGCATGGATTCGGGACTCGTCATCGTGGACAAGCCCGCCGGCTGGACGTCGCACGACGTCGTGGGGAGGATGCGGCGGCTGGCGAAGACCCGGAAGGTCGGGCACGCGGGCACCCTGGACCCGATGGCGACGGGCGTGCTCGTCCTCGGGATCGGCAAGGCCACCCGCCTGCTCGGGCACCTCGCGCTGACCCGCAAGGGCTACGACGCCACGATCCGGCTGGGCGAGTCGACCAACACCGACGACGCCGAGGGCGAGACCATCGCGACCGCGTCCGCCGAGGCCGTCACCGAGGAGGCGCTGCGGGCCGGCGTCGCGGAGCTGACCGGGACGATCCAGCAGGTCCCACCGCAGGTCAGTGCCATCAAGGTGAACGGCGAGCGGGCCTACAAGATGGCCCGCAAGGGCGAGGACGTGGAGCTGGCCGCCCGCCCGGTGACCGTGGACGAGTTCGCGGTCCTGGACGTCCGGCGGCACGGCGGCCTGATCGACGTGGACGCCTCGGTGTCCTGCTCGTCGGGGACCTACATCCGGGCGCTGGCCCGCGACCTCGGCGCCTCGCTCGGCTGCGGCGGCCATCTGACCGCCCTGCGCCGCACCCGCGTCGGGCCCTACGACCTGTCGATGGCGCGCACGCTCGACCAGCTGGGCGAGAAGCTGGAGATCCTGCCGATGGCCGAGGCCGTCGCGTCGGTGTTCCCGCGCCGGGACGTCTCCGACGACGACGCCCGCAAGGTCGCGCACGGCGGGCGGCTGCCCGCCGTCGGCCTCGGGCCGGGCCCGGTGGGCGTCTTCGCGCCGGACGGGACGCTGCTCGCGCTCGTCGAGGAGCGGGGCCCGGTCGCCAAGTCCCTCGCGGTGTTCGTCTCCTGACCCGGTGTTCGTCTCCTGACCCGGGCGGGCGGCGCGGTCCGTGGCGAGCATCACCCGGCACCACGGGTGCGCCGCCAACCTACGGTCGCGTAACCTACTTAGGCGTAGGTTCGTGAGGAGGTGTCCGTGACCACGGTGAAAGACGATCCCCCGGTGGCGTCCCCCACCCGGCCGCGCATGCGCGGCTGGCTGCACCTCGGTGCGTTCCCCGCGGTGCTCGTCGCGGGGCTCGTGCTGGTGGCGCTGGGCCCGAGCCCGGAGGCGCGGCTGGCGTCGGCCCTGTACGTGGCGACCTCGGGGATGCTGTTCGGGATCTCGGGGACGTACCACCGGCAGCAGTCGCACCGGCTGATCGAGGTGCTGCGCCGCTTCGACCACGCCAACATCTATCTGATCATCGCCGGGACGTACACGCCGTTCGCGGTGCTGGCACTGGACGGCGGCGTGCGCGTGGCCGTCCTCGCCATCGTGTGGACCGGGGCCATCGCCGGGGTCGTCTTCCGGACGACCTGGATCGGCGCTCCCCGCTTCCTCTACGTCACCCTGTACATCGTCCTGGGCTGGGTGGCGGTGCTGTTCCTTCCGCAGTTCCTGTCCGGAGCGGGCCTGGCCGCCTGCCTCCTGGTCGCGCTCGGCGGGATCTGCTACAGCGTCGGGGGAGTGGTGTACGGGCTGCGCCGCCCCAACCCGTCCCCGAGATGGTTCGGGTTCCACGAGGTGTTCCACGCCTGCACGCTGGCGGCCTACGTCCTGCAGTACATCGCGGTGTCCCTGGTCGTCTACCAGTCCGGCTGAGGGCGTCCGCAGGCCCGCGCCAGGGGGCGGGTGCCGCACACCACGCCCCCTGGGTGCGACCAACCCGGTCCCCGCATGGCACTCTTGAGGACGGCAAGAAGTACCCGACGGGAACGTCCTACGCAGGGAGAGCATGGTGCGGCGCTGGAATGGCCTCGACGAGGTTCCCGCAGACTGGGGCCGTTCGGTGATCACCATCGGGGTGTTCGACGGCGTGCACCGCGGCCACCAGCGGATCGTGGGGGCCGCCGCCGAGGAGGCGCGGCGCCGCGGGCTGCGCTCGGTGGTCATCACGTTCGACCCGCATCCGGACGAGGTCGTCCGGCCCGGCACGCACCCGCCGCTGCTCGCCACGACCAGGCGCCGCGTCGAGCTGCTGGAGGGCCTCGGCACCGACGCGGTCGTGGTCGTGCCCTTCACGCTGGAGCTGTCGAAGGTGCCGCCGGACGAGTTCGTCCAGTCGGTGCTGGTCGACCGGCTGCACGCCGCCCACGTGATCGTCGGTGAGGACTTCCGGTTCGGGCACAAGGCCAAGGGCGACGTGGCGCTGCTGCGGGAGCTCGGCGAGAAGTACGACTTCACGGCCGAGGGCATGCCGCTGGTGGCCGACGGCGACACGATCTCGTCCACCTACATCAGGGGACGGCTCGACGCGGGCGACGTCGAGGCGGCCGCGCACGCGCTCGGCCGCCCGCACCGCGTCGAGGGCGTCGTCGTGCGCGGCCACCAGCGGGGCCGCGCGCTCGGGTTCCCCACCGCCAACCTGGAGACGCTGCCGCACACGGAGATCCCGGCGGACGGGGTCTACGGCGGCTGGCTGGTCTGCGACTCCGACCGCTACCCCGCGTTCCGCTGGCCGGCGGCGATCTCCATCGGGACGAACCCGACCTTCGAGGGCGCGGGGGAGCGGACCGTCGAGGCCTACGCCCTGGACCGCGACGACCTGGACCTCTATGGCGAGCACATGGCCGTCGACTTCACGGCCCGCATCCGGGACACGCTGAAGTTCGACTCCGTGGACGCGCTGATCGAGGAGATGCACCGGGACGTCGCCCGCGCCCGTGAGATCATCTCCTGAGCCTGTCCCAGGCCCGCCGTCGGGTGACGTAAGGAAACCTGAACCGTCACGCGAGCGCGCGACCTGACCGGTGGAACGAAGCCGAAGGCGAGCCCCACCGGGAAGCTCGCGAAGCGAGGTCGCGCTCGCCCAAGAACGGCCGGGGTGCGAGCCGCCAGGCGGGCCCCTCGGGCCGGTCTTGCAGTAAACACACCGTGGTACGGTGAATAGTCGCCGGGAAGGGCCCCGGCGCGGCTGGCTGCACCCTCATGCGGCCACCCTCTTAACACGCACCATGCGGACCCGAGCGCCCACCGGGCCTGGATCTGCGGGTGACGAATCCATCGAAGGAGCCACGTGTCGCTCGACACCGCCACTAAGAACCAGATCATCGCCGAGTACGCGACCACTGAGGGTGACACCGGATCCCCGGAGGTCCAGGTCGCGCTGCTGACGCGCCGTATCAACGATCTGACCGAGCACCTGAAGGAGCACAAGCACGACCACCACAGCCGCCGCGGTCTGCTGCTGCTGGTCGGCCGTCGTCGCCGGCTCCTGAAGTACCTCTCGAACAAGGACATCAACCGCTACCGGCAGCTGATCGAGCGACTCGGGCTGCGCCGCTAGCAGGGCGAGGGAGTGGTCCGCCGGGCCACTCCCTTCCTTTTATGGTCGGCGGGCCCATCCGGCCCCGGCCCCAATTTCAGACAAGCCTCGCGGACACCGCTGGTGCGGGCCGGTCCTCGGTAGTGGCTTCCGGATCCGTTCCGCCGTATCGGCGGCGCTCTCGATCCGGGTGCTTCGATCGAAGACCGGCAGCGTGACAGCCAACGGGAAACGGCCGCGAGGACCGACATGGAACCCATGAGGAGGTTTCCCGTGACAGAAGCCGTGCGCATCGACGGTGCGCAGAGCACCGAAGCCGTGATCGACAATGGCACGTTCGGCACCCGCACCATCCGCTTCGAGACCGGCCGGCTGGCCCGGCAGGCGGCCGGCTCCGCCGTCGCCTACCTCGACGACGAGACGATGGTGCTGTCGGCGACGACCGCGTCGAAGAAGCCCAAGGACAACCTGGACTTCTTCCCGCTGACCGTGGACGTCGAGGAGCGGATGTACGCCGCCGGGCGCATCCCCGGCTCGTTCTTCCGCCGCGAGGGGCGTCCGTCCGAGGACGCCATCCTGACCTGCCGGCTGATCGACCGGCCGCTGCGCCCGTCGTTCACCAAGGGCCTGCGCAACGAGATCCAGATCGTCGAGACGATCATGGCGCTGCACCCCGACCACCTGTACGACGTCGTGGCGATCAACGCCGCCTCGATGTCCACGCAGCTGGCGGGCCTGCCGTTCTCCGGCCCGATCGGCGGCGTCCGCGTCGCGCTGATCGACGGCCAGTGGGTCGGCTTCCCGACCCACCCCGAGCTGGAGCGCGCGACGTTCGACATGGTCGTGGCCGGCCGGGTGCTGCCCGACGGCGACGTCGCGATCATGATGGTGGAGGCGGAGTCCACCCGCGACACCATCAAGCTCGTCGGCGAGGGCGCGACCGCGCCGACCGAGGAGACCGTCGCCGAGGGCCTCGACGCCGCCAAGCCCTTCATCAAGGTGCTGTGCAAGGCGCAGAGCGACCTCGCGGCCGTCGCCGCGAAGGAGACCGCCGAGTACCCCGTCTTCCTGGACTACCAGGACGACGTGCTCGCCGCCGTCACCGACGCCGTCGGCCAGGACCTGGCGCAGGCGCTGACCATCGCCGGCAAGCAGGAGCGCGAGTCCCGGCTCGACGAGATCAAGGCGGCCGCCGCCGAGAAGCTCGCCGAGCAGTTCGAGGGGCGCGAGAAGGAGATCTCCGCCGCCTACCGCGCCCTCACCAAGAAGCTGGTCCGCGAGCGCGTGATCCGCGACGGGCTGCGCATGGACGGCCGCGGCCTGAAGGACATCCGCCAGCTGACCGCCGAGGCGCACGTCATCCCGCGCGTGCACGGCTCGGCGCTGTTCGAGCGCGGCGAGACGCAGATCCTCGGCGTGACGACGCTGAACATGCTCCGCATGGAGCAGACGATCGACACGCTGAACCCCGAGCGCACCAAGCGCTACATGCACAACTACAACTTCCCGCCGTACTCCACCGGCGAGACCGGCCGGGTCGGCTCACCGAAGCGCCGCGAGATCGGCCACGGCGCCCTCGCCGAGCGCGCCCTGATCCCGGTGCTGCCCTCGCGCGAGGAGTTCCCGTACGCGATCCGGCAGGTGTCGGAGGCTCTCGGCTCCAACGGCTCCACGTCGATGGGCTCGGTGTGCGCGTCCACCATGTCGCTGCTGGACGCGGGCGTCCCGCTCCGGCAGATGGTGGCGGGCATCGCGATGGGCCTGATCAACGAGGGCGACGAGTACGTCACGCTGACCGACATCCTCGGCGCCGAGGACGCCTTCGGCGACATGGACTTCAAGGTCGCCGGCACCCGTGACCTGATCACGGCCCTGCAACTGGACACCAAGCTCGACGGCATCCCGGCCTCGGTGCTGGCCGCCGCGCTGAAGCAGGCCAAGGGCGCCCGCCTGGCGATCCTGGACGTCATGCAGGAGGCCATCGAGGCGCCCGCCGAGATGAGCCCGAACGCGCCGCGGATCATCACGATCAAGGTCCCGGTCGACAAGATCGGCGAGGTCATCGGCCCCAAGGGCAAGATGATCAACTCGATCCAGGACGACACCGGCGCCGACATCACGATCGAGGACGACGGCACCATCTACGTCGGCGCCACCGACGGGCCGTCCGCCGAGGCCGCGCGGCAGGCGATCAACTCGATCGCCAACCCGCACATGCCGGAGGTCGGCGAGCGGTTCCTCGGCACCGTCGTCAAGACCACGACGTTCGGCGCGTTCGTGTCGCTGCTGCCCGGCAAGGACGGCCTGCTGCACGTCTCGCAGATCCGCAAGCTGCACGGCGGCGCCCGGATCGAGAACGTCGAGGACGTCATGGGCGTCGGCGAGAAGATCCAGGTCGAGGTCACCGAGATCGACCAGCGCGGCAAGCTGTCGCTGGTGCCGGTCGAGGTGGTCGAGCGCGAGTCCGCCGCGAAGGCCGAGGGGGACGGCGGCGGCGAGGCCGAGTCCGCGTCCGCGGACGCCGACGGCGACTCCGGCGAGCGGCGCGACGACGGCGACCGCCGCGGTGGTCCGCGGCGCCGCCGCACCCGCCGCGGGTCGGACGACTCAGGCCAGCGCAACTCCTGATCAAGCCCATGACCGGCCGGCCGGGTCCGCAGCGCTCCAGGCTGCGGACCGGCCGGCCGGTCGCTTTCCCCCGACCGAATGTGAGCGACACGTGACCCTGCCGGCGAGGGCGCAGGAGCCCGGCACCACCACCACGATCCACACCGACGGCGCCGGCGCGGTCCGCCGCACCGTCCTGCCCGGCGGGCTGCGGATCATCACCGAGACGATGCCGACCGTGCGCTCCGCGGCGTTCGGCATCTGGGCGGCGGTCGGCTCCCGTGACGAGGCCCCCGCCGACGCCGGCGCCAGCCACTACCTGGAGCACGTGCTGTTCAAGGGCACCCGGCGGCGGTCGGCGCTGGAGATCTCCGCGGCGGTCGACGCGGTCGGCGGCGACCTCAACGCGTTCACCGCCAAGGAGTACACCTGCTACTACGCGCGGGTCCTGGACTCCGACCTGCCCCTCGCGGTGGACGTGGTCTCCGACATGGTGGCGGGGTCGGTGAACCGGCCCGAGGACGTCGAGGCCGAGCGCGGCGTGATCCTCGAAGAGATCCACATGCGCGACGACGACCCGGGCGACCTGATCCACGACGAGTTCTCCACGGCGCTGTACGGCGACACCCCGCTCGGGCGTCCCATCCTCGGCACCGAGGAGTCGATCAACGCGCTGTCCCGGGACCGGATCCACGGCTACTACCGGGAGCACTACGTCCCGTCCAACCTGGTGGTGTCGGTGGCGGGCAACATCGACCACGACGAGGTGGTCCGGCTGGTGTCGGAGGCGTTCGCCGAGCACCTGCACGGCGACGCCGCGCCCGCCGCGCCGCGGCTGGACGGCGTGCCCGTCCCCCTGGACCCGCGCAGCGTGGTGATCGACAAGGACACCGAGCAGGCGCACATCATCCTCGGCGGCGCCGGCACGTCCCGCACCGACGAGCGCCGGTTCGCGCTCGGCGTGCTGAACGCGGCGCTCGGCGGCGGCATGTCGTCCCGCCTCTTCCAGGAGATCCGCGAGAAGCGCGGCCTGGCGTACTCCGTCTACAGCTACACGGCCCAGTACGCCGACTCCGGCGTCTTCGGCGTCTACGCGGGCTGCCAGCCGGCCAAGGCCGAGGAGGTCCTGTCGATCTGCCAGGACGAGCTGGCCAAGGCCGCCGAGGGCCTGGACGACGAGGAACTGGAACGCGGCAAGGGCCAGCTGCGCGGCGCCATGGTCCTCGGCCTGGAGGACACCGGTTCCCGGATGAGCCGGATCGGCAAGAGCGAGCTGGTCTACGAGTCGCTGCTGCCCGTGGACGAGGTCCTGGCGCGCATCGAGGCCGTCACGCCCGACGACGTCCGCGCCATCGCCCGCGACGTGCTGGCGGGCCCGCAGGCCCTCACCGTGATCGGCCCGGTGGGGGACCGCCAGTTCGGAGCCTGAGGATCTACTGACTTGTTAAACGGACCAGGGTCCGCTAATCTCCGGAGGAGTAAGCGGACCTTGGTCCGTATTTTCGGGTGAGAGGACCCTCATGTCCCGTCTGCTGCACATCTCCGCATCCCCGCGAGGCGCCGCGTCCGAGTCGCTGGCCCTGGCCGGAGCGTTCCTGGACGCCTACCGCGAGACCCACGGCGACGCCGTCGACCACCTCGACCTGTGGGAGGCCGGCCTCCCCGTGTTCGGTCCCGCCGGGGCCAACGCCAAGATGACCGTGCTCGCGGGCGACGCGCCGTCCGGCGAGGAGGCCGCCGCGTGGAGGGCCGCCCGGGAGGTCTTCGAGCGCTACGACTCCTACGACCGCTACCTGTTCAGCGTCCCGATGTGGAACTCCAGCGTCCCCTACATCCTCAAGCAGTTCATCGACGTCGTCTCGCAGCCCGGCTGGGTGTTCCGCTTCGACCCCGAGAAGGGCTACCGCGGCCTGCTGGAGGGCAAGAAGGCGGCCGTCGTCTACACCAGCGCCGTCTACGGGGAGGGCCGCGGGCCCGCGTTCGGCCGCGACCACCAGGCCCCGTTCCTCGAAGGCTGGCTGCGCTGGACGGGGGTCACCGACATCAGCACCGCCGAGTTCCGCCCGAACCTCGCCACCGCCGACGCCGAGACCGGGCGCCGCTCCGCGCACGCCGAGGCGCGCGAGCTCGGCAAGCGCTTCTGACGATAGGCTCGGGGCGACGCCAACCAGGAGGAACACGTGACAAAGGTCGGGGTGCTGGGCGCGCAGGGCCGGATGGGCGCCGAGGTGTGCCGCGCCGTGGAGGGTGCCGACGACATGGAGCTGGTCGCCGCGGTCGACCAGGGCGACCCGCTCGACGCGCTGACCGCCGCCGAAGTCGTCGTCGACTTCACCCACCCCGGCGTCGTCATGGACAACCTCCGGTGGTGCGTCGAGCGCGGCCTGCACGCCGTCGTCGGCACCACCGGCTTCGACCCGTCCCGGCTCGACTCGGTCCGTTCCTGGCTGACCGAGGAGTCGTCCGGGAACGTGGTGATCGCCCCGAACTTCGGGATCGGCGCCGTGCTGATGATGCACTTCGCGCAGAAGGCGGCACCGTTCTTCGAGTCCGTCGAGATCGTCGAGACGCACCACCCGAACAAGGCGGACGCCCCGTCCGGCACCGCCTACCGCACCGCCGAACTGGTCGCCGCCGCCCGCGCCGAGGCGGGCGTCGCCCCGTCCCCGGACGCCACCACCTCCGGGGTCGAGGGCGCCCGCGGCGCCGACGTGGACGGCGTCCGCGTGCACGCCGTCCGCATGTCCGGCGCCGTCGCCCACCAGGAGGTGGTCCTCGGCGGACACGGCGAGCTGTTCACCATCCGGCACGACTCGATGAACCGCGAGTCGTTCATGCCCGGGGTCCTGCTGGCCGTCCGCAGGGTCCCCGAGCTCGACCGCCTCACGGTCGGCATCGAGGCGCTCCTCGGCCTGTGATGGACTTCGACGCCGAACCCTGGGACTACCTCGCCGCGTCCGAGGCGATCGACATCGAGCACCCGCTCGTCCAGGCGATCGCCTCGGAGCTGCGCACCGGCGACGACATCGCCTACGCTCAGGCGGCGTTCGACTACGTCCGCGACCGGATCCCGCACTCCATGGACACGGGCGACACCCGCGTCCCGTGGCGGGCCTCCGACGTCCTCGAACAGCGCACGGGCCTGTGCTTCGCCCAGTCCCACGCCTACGTCGCGCTGCTGCGCGCGGGCGGAATCCAGGCGGGCCTGTGCTACCAGCAGCGCCCCGGCTTCGTCCACGGCCTGGCCGCCGCCCTCGTCGACGACCTGTGGGTCCGCCTCGACCCCCGCGACCCCGGCGTGCGCTTCTCGGCGTCCGCCGACGCCCTGGCCTATCCGGACGACCCGATCCTCCCGACCGTCCACGCGGCCCCGCACCCCACGGTCCTCACCGCTCTGAAGGGCATGACGGCCCTCAGCGTCGCGGCCCTCCCCACCGCCCTGGGTCAGCCGGGGTAGACGAGGTCGAGGGCGGCGAGGCGGTCGGGGTCGGCGAGGATGTCGATCGCGGTGACCCTGTCGCCCACGACCGTGAAGGCCAGGACGGACTGCGGGCGCCCGCCCTCGAACCAGACGATGCCGGCGGTCCCGTTGACCAGGGCGTGCATGATCTGGCCCGGGGTCGTCCTGCGGAAACTGATGGCCTGCCCGGCGACGTTCTCGGCGCCGACGACCTGCGTCCAGCCGCCGGGGACGGCGCCGACGTCGGCGCGCAGCACCACGTCCGGGTCGAGGACGGCGACGAGGGCCTCGAAGTCGCCGCTGTTGGCCGCGGCGTTGAAGGCCTCGACGACCGCGCGCTGGCGGGCCGGGTCGCGTTCGGGGTCCGGGGCCGTCCCGCGCACCCGGCGGCGGGCGCGGCTGGCCAGCTGGCGGGCGGCGGCCGGGGACCGCCCCACGATGGGCGCGATGTCCTCGAACGGCACCCCGAACGTGTCGTGCAGGACGAACGCCAGCCGCTCGGCCGGGGTGAGGGACTGCAGGACCACCAGCAGCGCGAGCCCGACCGAGTCGGCCACCAGCGCCTCGTACTCGGGGTCGGAGGCGGAGGAGCTGACGACCGGGTCGGGCAGGCGCTCCTCCAGCGGGTCCTCGCGGCGGGACGTGCGCGAGCGCAGCATGTCCAGGCACACCCGTCCGACGACGGTCGTCAGCCAGCCGCCCAGGTTCTCGATGTCGCCCGCGTTGGAGCGGCTGAGCTTGAGCCAGGCCTCCTGGACGGCGTCGTCGGCCTCCGCGAGCGAGCCCAGCATCCGGTAGGCGACCGCCTTCAGATGCGTGCGGTGCCCCTCGAACCGCTCGGCCAGGAACTCGCGCTCGTCCATCACGTCCCCCTCTGTTCCCCTAAGTCACCACACTGACGGACGCCGCGAGCCGAATGTGACCGGGGTTGTGCGGGAACTGGGGCAGGCCTAGCGTTCGGCAGGTGGATGCGACTTTCGCGCGGGACATGTGGAAGGTCATAGAGCCGCTGCACGCGGTGACGTATTTCGCCGAGGAATGCCGGACGGCCAACAAGGACGTCGGTCTCAAGGGCTTCTGGATGGGCTACTTCGGGAGTCGCGGGGCCCCGCTCGGCCGGGTCTCCGCAGGGGCGATCGAGGCGACGTTCTTCGGCTTCCACCCGGCCCGCGTACGGCGGGCGATCCCGGACGCGTGGGACTTCGCGTCCCCCGAGAGCATCCTCGGCGCCCGGAGCGACGCGGCAGCGCGTGCCCTTCGCAGGGTCTTCCCCGGCATCGAGGACGTTGCGGCAGAGGCGGCGCCGCTCCTGCAAGAGGTCGTGACGGCGGCGGACGGCTCCGGCCGCCCCTTGTTCGCCGCCAACCGTGATCTGCCCGTTCCAGAGGACCCGGTGGAAGCGCTCTGGCAGGCGACCACGTCCTTGCGCGAGCACCGCGGGGACGGGCACGTCGCCCTTCTCGCCGCCGAGGGCCTGAGCGGCTTGGAAGCGAACGTCCTGGTGTCCGCCCTGGGTGTGGTGCCCCCAGAGCGTTTCCATGAAAGCCGCGGTTGGTCGCCCGGGGAGTGGGCGGAGGCAGCCGAAGCCCTCGCCCGACGCGGCCTTGTCGCCGAGACAGAGGCGACAGAAGCCGGACGCGCTCTGAAAGCGCGGATCGAGCAGCGTACCGACGAACTGGCGGCAGCCCCCTACACCGTCCTGGCCGACCCCCACGCGCTCTACGAGTCGCTCCTACCGGCCACCAGGGCCCTGGCGAACGAGATGCCGTTCCCCAACCCCATAGGCCTTCCCAGACCCGCCTAAGAGCGAGCAGACGCCCCTCAGCCCTGTCCACGCTGGCAGGGTGAAGGGGCGGGTCAGCGGTGGGATTTGGAGAGGTCCACCTCGCGGATGGTGCGGTCCACGCCGGCGGCGGCGTAGGCGGCGGACTCGTCGAGGGTCTCGGCCTCCAGGAGGGCGGCGGCGAGGGAGTCCAGCTTGTCGCGGTGGGTGCGGAGGGTCTCCAGGGCCTCGGCGTAGCACTCGTCGACGATCCGGCGGGCCTCCAGGTCGACGGCGTCCAGGGTGCCCTGGGCGGCGTACTGGCCCATCGGGTCCGATCCGTCCGCCGGGAGGATCGACATGGGGCCGATCTTCTGGGACATGCCCCAGCGGCCCACCATCCCGCGGGCGATCTTGGTGACCTGCTCCAGGTCGCTCTCCGAGCCGGTGGTGATCACGCCGAAGACGAGTTCCTCGGCGGCCATGCCGCCGAGCGCGCCGATGATGCGGCCGCGCAGGTAGCGCTCGTCGTAGGCGTAGCGGTCGTCGTCGGGGGTGGAGACGGTGACGCCGAGCGCGCGGCCGTGCGGCACGATCGTGATCTTGCGGACGGGATCGGCGCCCGGCTGGAGCATGCCGAGCAGGCCGTGCCCGGACTCGTGGTAGGACGTGCGGCGGCGCTCCTCGAACGGCATGACCAGGGACCGCCGGGTGCCGAGCTGCACCTTCTCCAGGGCGGTCTGGAAGTCGTCCATGTCCACGGCGTCCTTCTCGCGCTTGACGGCGAGCAGGGCGGCCTCGTTGACCAGGTTCGCGAGCTCGGCGCCGGTCATGCCGGGCGTCATCCTCGCGACCGAGAGGATGTCGGCGTCGGCGGCGAGGGGGACGTCGCGGGTGTGGACGCCGAGGATCGCGACGCGCCCGTCCAGGTCGGGCGGGGACACCGCGACCTGCCGGTCGAACCGGCCGGGGCGCATCAGGGCCGGGTCCAGGATGTCGGGACGGTTCGTCGCGGCGATGACGACGACGCCCTCCGAGCCGGAGAAGCCGTCCATCTCGGTGAGGATCTGGTTGAGGGTCTGCTCGCGCTCGTCGTGGCCGCCCATGCTGGCGCCGCCGCCGCGCGCCCGCCCGATGGTGTCGATCTCGTCGATGAAGATGATCGAGGGGGCGGTCTTGCGGGCCTCGGTGAACAGCTCGCGGACGCGGGCGGCGCCGACGCCGACGACCATCTCGATGAACTCCGACGCGGCCGCGGAGTAGAACGGGACGTCGGCCTCGCCCGCGACGGCGCGGGCGAGCAGCGTCTTGCCGGTGCCGGGCGCGCCGGTCAGCAGCACGCCGCGGGGGACGCGGGCGCCCATCCGGCGGTACTTGCCGGGGTCCTTGAGGAAGTCGACGATCTCGCTGAGCTCCGCCTCGACCTCGTCGATGCCGGCGACGTCGGCGAACGTGGCGCGCTTGTCGTCCGCGGCCACGGGCTTGGGGGAGCGGTTGAAGCCGCCCATGAGGCCGCCCCCGCCGGACATGCGGCGCTGCAGCCACACCATCACGCCGATCCACAGCCCGACGAACAGCAGGGTCGGCAGCAGCGACAGCAGCAGGTTGGCGAGCAGGCCGCGGTCCTCGTTGACCGGCTTGGCCTCGACCTCGACGCCCTTGGCCACCATCTCGGTGTAGATCTTGTCGTCGGCGAACGCGGGGCGCAGCGTCTCGAACGAGGAGTAGGTCTTCTCCGCGTGCCCCGGGACCGGCCGCTTGCTCTTCAGCTGGCCCTGGATCTGGTAGCCCTTGGTGTAGACGTCCTTCACGTTCCCGGCGGCGACCTGCTGGGTGAACGCCGTGTAGGGGACCGTCACCCGCTCCTTCTGGCCGGTGAGGTGCATGGAGACGTAGCTCAGCCCGAAGACGGCCAGCAGCAGCGCCCAGAAGACCGCGTTGTTCCGGTTCGGCTTCCAGCCGCCCGCGCGCAGGCCGCGCGGCCGCCTCTCCCGCCGGTCGGGGACGCCTTCGGCGCGCCAGGGCTGGTCGGGGTCGCTGCGGGGCGGCACGGACTGGCGCCGGCCCGGCTCGGCCGTGCCGGAGCGCTGCGCGCCGGCGTGCGGCGGCGTCCCGTTCGGTGTCCCGTCGGGCTGTGGCGCGGGTCGCTGGTCCGGCACGTGTCGCATCTCCCCGTACAACGCGCCCCGGAGGCCGGGGCGATCAGGTGTTCCCGAGCCCTGGGGGGCTCCGGGAAGGTAAACGGAACTTGGCTCTCATCCGTTCCCCGAGGGTCACTGGGGAGCGGACGGTGTGACGAAGCCGTACTTGTTGAACAGCCGCTGAGCGTCGGGTGTGACCAGCCACGCCACGAACGCGTTCGCGGCGTCCTCGTGGCCGCTGTCGCGGACAACCGCGGCGGGGAAGGACGCGGTGACGTTCTGGGCCGCCGGGATGGGCACGCTGCTCGCCGCGATCCCGGCCGAGTTCAGGTCGGTGACGAAGACGACGCCCGCGTCGGCCTCGCCTGCGCGGACCCGGTCCAGGACGGCCCGCGCGCCGATCTCCTCGCTGCTCCACCGGACGGTCACGCCCGCCTTGGCGAGGACCTGGCGGGTGTAGCGGCCGACCGGGACCGTGCCGGCGCCGACGACCACCCGCAGGCCCGGCCGCGCCAGGTCTCGCAGGTCCCGGATCCGGCGGGGGTTGCCCGGCCCGACCGCGATCGTGAGGGTGTCGCGGGCGATGACGCGGCGGCGCCCGCCCAGGTACTCGGCGGCCTCGTCCATGCTGGGGCCGTCGGCCGTCACCAGGACGTCGGCGGGTTCGTGCTCGGCGACGCGGTCGGCGATCTCCGGCGTCCCGCCGAACGCGAAGCGCAGCCTGACGTCCGGGTTCTGCTGGTGGTAGGCCTCACCGATCTCGCCGAGCACCTCCGTCATCGAGGAGGTCGCGAGGACGGTGAGCGTCACCGGCCCGGAGGGGGCGCCGCAGCCCGCGCCGAGAGCGGGCAGGACGAGCGCCGCGAGCAGCGCGGACGCGCGAAGGCGCCGCCGATGGGGGGAATCGGGCATTTGTCTCATCCTAGGGTTGGGGGGTTCGGAGTCCCTGGATTCGGCCCTGGCGTGTCAGAGGCTCGCACTAGTGTTCCGGGCAACTGGAGATCACGTTTCTCGGAGGCCCGACGATGTCCCTCGACCTGATGGAACTGCTGCCCGGCGACTGGCGGGAGCGGCTCGACCCGCTGCTCGACCCGATCGGCACCGCCGCGCTGGGCGCGTTCGTCGCGGGGGAGTACGACGCGCAGACCGTCTACCCGCCGCGCGAAGATCTTTTCAACGCGTTCCGGCACTGCCCGTTCGACGGCGCCCGCGTCCTGATCCTCGGCCAGGACCCCTACCACGGCCCCGGCCAGGCGCACGGGTTGAGCTTCAGCGTGCGCGAGGGCGTCCGGCTTCCGCCGTCGCTGCGCAACATCTACAAGGAGCTGGCGGCCGATCTCGACGTCCCCGCGCCGGTGTCCGGCGACCTGACCCGCTGGGCCGACCAGGGCGTCCTGCTGCTGAACGCGGTGCTGACCGTCCGGGGCGGCGAGGCGGGCTCGCACGCGGGCAAGGGCTGGGAGGACTTCACCGACGGCGCGATCCGCGCGCTGAACGACAAGAGCGAGCGCGTCGTGTTCGTTCTTTGGGGCGCCTACGCCCGCAAGAAGGCCCGCCTGGTCACCGGTCCCCAGCACACCGTGATCGAGTCGGCGCACCCGAGCCCGCTCAGCGCGAAGAAGTTCTTCGGGACGCGCCCGTTCAGCGCCGTCAACAAGGCCCTAGTCGACGCCGGCCGCGCCGAGATCGACTGGGCCTAGTAGTCCCCGTCTCAAAAAGCCCTCGGCCACGCGCGAACGCGTGACCTGCCCGGTGCAGCGAAGCCGAAGGCGAGCGGAACCGGGCAGATCGCGAAGCGATGCCGCGTTCGCCCAGGCACGGTCACGTAGCGAGCCGCCAGGCGAGCGAAGTGGGCCAGGACTGTTGAAACACAGCCGCAAGGCGAGCGAAGTGGGCCGGGACTTTGAAACACAGCCGGTCGCCTCACCCCCGCGGGGGAGCGGTGGGGCCGCTCTCCCTCCGCGGCGGGAGGCGCGGGGCGGGCGGCCCGGTGGATCGTCGGTCCATGACCGTTTCAGTTCACCGGCCCGCCGTGACGACGCGCGCCGCCCGCGGCGGCCCCGGGCGCGCCCGCCTGGCCGTCTGCGCGGCGACGATCGCCGCGTGCGTCCCCTACCTCACCATCAAGATCGCGTGGCTCGCGGGCAGCACGGTCGGCTGGAACGACCCCGCCGCGGCCGAGGGCTCCGCGCTGTACGTGGGCAACGCGATCACCCTGGGCATGGACGCGGCGGCCGTGCTGGTGGCGGCGGCGTTCACCTTCCGCTGGGGCCGCCGGATCCCGGCATGGCTGGTGCTGGCGCCGATCTGGGTCGCGGTGGGCCTGCTCACGCCCATCGTCCTCGCCGTCCCGCTCGGGACGCTCCTGCAGACGCTCTTCTCGTCCGAGCCGCTCACGGGCGACGGCAACGCGCTCCAGGGCTGGGTGTACGGGGTCGTCTACGCGGGCTTCACCGTGCAGGGCATCGGGCTGCTGACGGCGTTCGTCCTGTACGCGCGCGACCGGTGGCCGCGGACGTTCGAGATCCGCACCAGGAGCGTCCCCAAGGGCCCGACCCATGCGCTCCAGGTGCTCCTGGCGCGCGGTGCGGCGGTCCCGGCCGCGGCGTTCGCCGCCGCGCAGCTCTACTGGGCGTTCGGAGGGACGGCGGGCCTCCACGGCCGCGAGGCCGCCGACCGGAACCTGGCCCAGCAGCTGGCCGACGGTGTGGAGGGCCTGCTGGCGGTCGCCGCCGCGGCCGCGCTCGTGCTGATCGTCCGGCGCGCGGCGCGCCCGGGCAGGTTCGCGGTGCCGCTCGCCGTCGCCTGGGCCGGGTCCGGCACCATGTTCGCGGCGTCCCTCTACGGGCTGCTCGTGGTGCTCGGCCGGCCGGGCTTCCTGGCGCCGGACGCCGCGTCCGCCACGGGCCTGGTCGCCCTCGCCGGGGTGCTCGCCGGGCTCGTCACCGGCCTGACGGGCGCGGTCCTGCTGGCCGAGAGCCGGAGCGCTCTGGCCGAGGGTCAGAGCGCCAGGCCGACGGCCAGCAGCACGCCGTAGGCGATCTGAAGCCGGCCGGTCTCGCCGAGCACCGGGATCAGGGCGGGGCCGGTCGCGCCGTTCAGCACCTTCTGCGTCGGCGGCAGCGACAGCGGCGCCGCGAGCAGCGCGAGCAGCGCCCACGGGTGCGGGGCCGCCAGGGCCAGGGCGAACATGAACGGCAGCGCGGTGCACGCCGCGTACAGGATCCGGGTCCAGCGGTCGCCCAGCAGGACGGCGAGGGTCCGCTTGCCCGACTCCCGGTCGGTGGGGATGTCGCGCAGGTTGTTGGCGACGAGCATCCCGCACGCCAGCAGCCCGATCGGGACCGCCGCCGCCCACGCCTCCCACGGCAGCGCCTCGATCTGGACGTAGGTCGTCCCGACGACGGCGACGAGGCCGAAGAAGACGAACACCGAGACCTCGCCCAGCGCGCGGTACCCGTACGGCGTCTTGCCGCCCGTGTAGAACCAGGCGGCGAGGATCGCGAACGCGCCGACGAGCAGCAGCCACCACGTCGTCACGGCGGCCAGGACGAGCCCGGCCACGGCGGCGACGAGGAAGCAGCCGAGCGCGGCGGCCAGCACCTGCTTGGGCGGGGCGGCCTTCGATCCGACGAGCCGCAGCGGGCCGACGCGGTCCTCGTCGGTGCCGCGGATGCCGTCGCTGTAGTCGTTGGAGTAGTTCACCCCGATCTGCAGCACGAGGGCGACGACGGCGGCGAGGACGCCGCGCCACCAGACGGGGTCGCCCTCGCCCACGGCGACGCCGGTGCCGACGACGACGGGAACGAGGGACGCGGGCAGGGTGCGGGGCCGGGATCCGGCGACCCATTGGGAGAGCGTGGCCACAGTTACCGCTTGTTCTCGTGGGACGACAGGGGGACTAGCGCTTCGATTCTTCCCGATGAAGATCAGTGCTCGGGCGCAGGCGCAGCGCGGGCCCGAGTCCGAGGGCGAGGATCGCCGCGGTGGTCAGGGCCGCGTTCCTGGTCGCGACGGCGAGGCTGGCGTCCGCGGCGTGCGCCTCGGCGGCCAGCCCGGGCGTGTCGTGCAGATCACGTCCGGAGGTCCCGGCGCTGTGCCGCAGGTCGTGGGCGAGGGCCGCCCGGCGCTCCGGGCTCAGCGCCGAGCCCGCCAGCCGGTCGGTCATCGCGTGCCCGAGGCTCGTCGCGAACACCGTCCCGATCGCGGCGATGCCGAGGGCCGCGCCGACCTGCCGGGCCGTCGACTGGGTTCCGGACGCCTGGCCCGACTGCTCGGGCGGGACGTCCGCGAGCGAGACGTTCGCCAACTGCGCCGACGTCAGCCCGAGGCCCAGCCCGTACAGCAGCATCCACGGCGCGAGACCGAGCCCGCCTGTGGTCGCCGAGACGGTGAGCGCCAGCCCAAGGACCGCGGCGACCTCCAGCACCAGGCCGATCTGCACGATCCGGTGGGGGCCGCGCCTGTCGGCGAGCCTGCCCGCGCATCCGCCGGACACGAACGCTCCGACGGCCAGCGGCAGGATCGCCAGGCTGATCTGCAGCGGGTTCGTGCCGTGCACGCCCAGCAGGAACAGCGGCAGGACGAACAGCAGCCCGAGCTCGCCGACGTTGATCAGCGCGGAGGTCAGGTTGCCGCGCCGGAAGTTGGGGACGCGGAACAGCGCGAGGTCGAGCATCACGGGCCGTCCCGCCGCCGCCCGGGACCGCTCGACCACGACCAGCGCCGCGATCAGCACGGCGCCGAGCGCCAGGACCGCGGGGACGGGGGACAGGGCGGTCTCCGGCCAGCGGAACGCGCCGGCGGTGAACGGGCGCGTCGCGGCCCACCAGCCGTACGTCTGCCCCTCGATGATCCCCCAGACGAGCGCGCCGAGGCCGAGGGCGGCCAGCGCGCCGCCCGCCCAGTCGATCTCGCGCCGCACGCCGCCCGGTGCGGGGGCGCGCGTCTCGGGCATGTACCGCAGGGCTCCGGCGATCAGGACGGCGCCGAGCGGCAGGTTGACCCCGAACGCCCACCGCCAGCCGCCGCCGGTGGCCAGGGCTCCGCCCGCGAGCGGCCCGAGCGCCGCCATGCCGCTGATCATCGAGCCCCAGACGCCGAAGGCGACGGCGCGGTCCCGCCCGGTGAACACCGCGTTCACCGTGGACAGCGTCGCCGGCATGAGCATCGAGGCGCCGACGCCCTGCAGCGCCCGCGCGCCGATCAGGGCCGCGCCGCCGGGGGCCAGCGCGGCGGCGAGGCTCGCCGCCGCGAACACCGAGACCCCGAGCACGAACATCCGGCGGCGCCCGACCAGGTCGCCCGCCCGCCCGAACGGGATGAGCAGCGCGGCGAACACCAGCGAGTACACCGAGGTCGCCCACTCCGCGCCCGATGTCGACAGGCCCAGGTCGGAGACGATCCGGGGCAGCAGCACGCCCACGATGGTGGCGTCCACCACGACCAGCGAGACGCCGAGGCTCATCACGACCAGGCCCAGCCGGCGATGCCGGCCGGAGGGCGCCGGTGCGGAGGCACGGGGCGGCGTCAGGAAAGCGGACTCGGGCACGACCTCCAAGATATGGCCGGATCGCCCGTGCGCCTCACCGACCCCTCGCTAGGAGCCGGTCTCGTCCGGCGCGGCGCTGATGTCGGTGTGCAGCCGGACCTGCCGGACGGGCTCGCCCATGTCGAGCGTCCGGGCCGTCCCGTCGGGCGCCCACCCGGCCGAGCCGAGGAACGACCGCGTCACCTCGTCGCCTTCGAACACCCAGGAGACCAGGGTGGTGAAGCCGTCGTCGCGGAGCAGGTCCACGGTGGCGGCGAGCAGCCGGCTGCCGTGCCCGGCGCGCGTGTGCAGGGGGTCGACCAGCAGGGTGATCAGTTCGGCGGTGCCGGACGGGTCGAGGTCGGGGTCCTCGGCCGGGGCGTGCGCGGCGAAGCCCACGACGAGGTCGGACGCCACCGCGACCAGCAGCCGGTGCCGCGGGCTCGGCGGCGCGGTCGCCGCCTCCGCCCACTTGTCGCGCCACACCTCCACCGCGGCGTCACCGGTCACCTGGCTCAGGACGTCCGCCGGCAGCAGGTCGCGGTACCCGTGCCGCCAGGCCCGCACCTGGATGCCGGCGACGGCGGCCGCGTCCGCGCGCCGCGCGGGCCGCACCCCCACATCCGCCATGCCGTGCTCACGTCCTCTCGCCGGGATACCGGCCCACCCTAGCGAGGGCCGGCTACGCGGGGGCGCGCCGCCGTGCCCGGTAGGCGCGGGTCTTGGCGCGGTTGCCGCAGACCTTCATCGAGCACCAGGAGCGCGAGCGGTTCTTGGAGGTGTCCAGGAACGCCCAGCGGCAGGTGTCGACCTGGCAGGTCTTCAGGCGCGGCCAGGTGCCGGCGGCGACCGAGTCCATGACGGCGGCGGCGATCCGGGCCAGGCCGGCGGCGGTGGCGCCCGGCGGGTCGAGCGGGACGAGCGCGGGACGCGGACCGGTCAGGGTGACGCGCAGCGGCAGGGCGGCCAGCACGTCCTCCAGATCGTCTGGGATGTCGGCCTCCTGGGACCCGTGGTGGGCTTCCATGGCCTCGCGGAGCCCTTCGCGCAGGGCGACGGCGGTGCGGACGTCGGCGTCGACGGCCGCGGCCCCGGAGGGGACGAGCCCGCGACCGGCGAGCCATCCGGCGAGTCCGGCGGGCGTGGCGATCTCGTCGCTCGCGGACTCGACGTCGAGCGTGTTGACGAAGTCCGCCAGGAGCAGGGCCGGGTCGACCGCGGCCGCCGGGTCCTCGCCCGTGCCGGTGCCGGTCATCGCGCCCTCCTGCTCGTCCATGGGGAACTCTACCAAGTGTCAACACCGGCATAAAGCGTTCACTGGTTGCGTGACCCATGACACCGGCATTACGGTTTAGGTGGTGTCAACGATCGGGAGGACGACCATGAACGAGCTGCCGTACTTCGCGGTGCTCGCGCAGCGCCATGCCTGGGCCGAACGCGAGTACGCCCGCCTGCACGCCGACATCGTCGAGGCGAGGCTCACCGCTCGTGCGCGGGCCCAGGAGCGCTCCGCCCGGAAACGGGCCTGGGTCCGCGACCGGGTCGGCGGGCTGGTGCGGCCCACGCCTCCCGCCCCGTACTGCGCCCGCGCCGCGGCGCGCCCCGCCCGCCCGGCGGGGGTCGTGCGATGAACCCCAAGGTGGGCAACCTCGTCATCGACTGTGCCGACCTGGGTGCCATGGCGGCCTTCTGGGGCGGCCTGCTCGGCATGAAGACGACGGCGCGCAGCGACGACTGGCTCGACCTGGAGCCGCTCGGGGCGGGCGGGCCGATCCTGTCGTTCCAGCGCGTCCCCGAGGGCAAGAAGATCAAGAACCGGCTGCACCTGGACCTGGACGTCCCGGACATCCGCCCCGCCGGCGAGCGGGCGGAGCGCCTCGGCGCGACCCCGGCCGCCGGGCCCATGGGGAACCCGGCGCATCCGTTCCAGGTCTGGCGCGACCCCGAGGGCAACGAGTTCTGCTTCTGCACCGCCCCATGACCGCGGGACGGCCCTGAGACCGCAGAACCGAGCCCTAAGACCGCAGAACCGAGGCGAGGCGGCGCACGCCCTCGGCCAGCTCCGCCTCCGACGCCGCCGTCCCGTAGCTGATCCGCAGGTGGGGGGCGGGGGCCTCGGCGGGGAAGAACGGCCGTCCCGCGCTGACCAGGACGCCCGCGCGCAGCGCGGCCTCGGCCAGCGCGGAGTCGTCCACGCCGTCCGGCAGCCGGACCCACAGGTGGAAACCGCCCGCCGGACGGTTCGGCCGCAGCTCCGGCAGGTCGCAGGCGAGCGCCGTGAGGAGCGCGTCCCGGCGCGAGCGCAGGGCGGCCCGGACGGTCCGCAGGTGGCGGGGCCACCCCGGCGAGCTGACCATTTCCAGCAGCGTCTCCTGCAGCGGCCTGGCGGGGAAGAACTCCTCGACGAGCTGCGTCGCGCGGATCCGCTCGGCGACCGGCCCCCGGGCGACCACCGCGGCCACCCGCATGCTGGGCGCGGTCGCCTTGGTGATGGAGGCGACGTGCACGACCCGGCCGTCGGCGTCCTGCGCGATCAGCGGCGGCGGGGGCGCGTCGATGCCGAGGTGCCGGGCGACGTCGTCCTCCACGACGAACGCGCCCGCCGCGCGCGCGACGTCCAGCACCCGCTCGCGCCGCTCGGGCCCCAGCACCGTGCCGGTCGGGTTGTGGAAGGCGGGCTGGGTGTAGAACACGCGCGCCCCGCTGATCGCGAACGCCTCGGCGAGCAGGTCGGGACGGACGCCGTCCGCGTCCACCGGGACGGGCACCGGATGCAGCCCGCTCGCCCGCGCCACCGCCAGGGCGCCCAGGTACGTCGGCGACTCGACCAGCACCGGGGCGCCGGGTGGGAGCAGGGCCCGCAGCACGGTCGTCAGCGCCTGCTGGCCGCCGTTCGTGATCAGCACGTCGGCGGGGGAGACGCCGCCGCCGATCGTGCGGGCGAACCAGGCGCGCAGTTCGGGCACGCCGCCGAGCCGCGGCATCTCCCACGCGTCCGGGCGCCGGGCCGCCCGCGCCGCCGCCGTCGCGAGCGACCGAACCGGCTGGAGCGACGGGTGCAGGTAGCCGCCGCTGAGCGGGACCACGCCGTCCGGCGCCGGGGTGAGCAGCCACGAGATCCCTGACGGGTCCACCGACCGGTCGCCGAGCGTCACCGCCTGCCAGCCGAAGTCGGCGGGTTCCGCGGCGGCCCGGGCCCGCGGCGCGGCGAACGCCCCGCTGCCCGGGCGCGTCACCACCAGGCCCTCGGCGGCCAGCAGTCCGAGCGCCCGCGACACGGTGACCGGGCTGACCCGGTGCCGCTCGACCAGCGCGCGGCTCGACGGGAGGCGCTCGCCGGGGCTCATCCGGCGGACCTCCGCGCGCAGCCTGCCGGCCAGCGTCGCCACACTGCTATCGTCTTTCATGAGGACAAAAGATAGCGCTACTGCCCCCCGGCGGATAGCGGCCACCACCTCCCGGGCGGGCCTGGGGCTCGCGGCACTCGGTGTCCTGACCTTCTCGTTCACCATCCCGACCACGGTCTTCGGGCTCGAAGGGCTCGACCCGTACGTGATCGGCATCGGCCGCTCCGCCGCGGCGAGCATTCTCGCCGCCGTCGCACTGCTATCGGTGCGAGCGCGCCCGCCGCGCCGCGGGCAGTGGGCGAGCCTCGCGGTCGTCGTCGCCGGAGTGGTCTTCGGCTTCCCGCTGTTCTCCACGCTCGCGCTCGACCACGGCGCCTCCTCCGCCCATTCGGCCGTCGTCGTCGGGCTGCTGCCCGCCGCCACCGCCGTCCTCGGGGTCCTGCGCGCGGGGGAGCGGCCCTCCCGCGCCTTCTGGCTCGCGAGCGCGGCCGGTGCGGCCTGCGTCACCGCCTTCGCCCTCGTCCGCGGTGCGGGCCACGTGACGCCCGCCGACCTGCTGCTGTTCACCGCCCTGCTCACCTGCGCGGCCGGCTATGCCGAGGGTGCGCGCCTGGCCCGCGACATGCCGGGCTGGCGCGTCATCTCCTGGGCGCTCGTCCTGGCGGCCCCCGTCACGGTCCCGGTCACCGGGTGGCTGCTGGCCACGACCCACCCCGTCTGGACGACCCACGCCGTGCTCGGCTTCGGCTACGTGTCCGTCTTCTCCGCCTACCTCGGCTTCTTCGCCTGGTACGAGGGCCTGGCGCGGGCCGGGATCGCCCGCGCCAGCCAGGTCCAGCTCACCCAGCCCATGCTCACGCTGCTCTGGTCGGGCGTCCTCCTCGGCGAACGGATCGACGCCACGACCGCGCTGGCCGCCGTGGCCGTGCTGGTCTGTGTGGCCGTCACCCAGCGCGCCCGCATCCGGCGCACCCTGCCCGACGTCGCGCAGGTCCGGGCGGTCGGCGTGCCCGCCGGGCGTGCGCGACGCGGTGGGATCAGTCCTTGACGATCTGGGCCAGGAGCGTGATGACCGCCACTCCGACCCCGATCGGGATCGCCAGATCCGGTGCGGCGGCGGCGAGCGCGGCGGCGCCGATCGCCACGAGGACGATCACGAGGGCCCGCGTGCTGATCAGGGGGCGGGGCTCACCCTGCCTCGGTGGGACTCGCATGCCGGTTGACCTCCATCCGTGTGGACGGTAAGGACCGGGCGGCTCCCCATCGAGACCAACGGGCCGACACCACGAGCCGCCTCGTGCATACAAGGTTCCCCGCTTGTCAACCGCCGCCGCGCGCGGCGCGCGATCACGTCCCAACCATGATCGTTTTATGGACGGATCGTGGGACGCGGCTGGGGCGCCCCTGAACGGCACGCGCCTGGCGTCCGGCTCTTCCGACATGATTGCGTGATGCGCGTTCTGGGGCGGTTCGGTCGGATTCTGGGATGGGCGGCGGCGTACGTGCTCGGCCTCGCCGCGCTGGTGCTCGCCGGGGCCTGGGTGTGGTGGCAACCCGAACCTCAGGCGCGCGGAACCGAGGCCAACGCGCTCTGGGCGCGCCACCAGTGGGTGGGGGAGCCCCACAGCGACGCCGAGTACCGGGCGCTCGGAGAGCTGCTGAAAGAGAACCGCATCACCGACGTCTTCTTCCACGCGGGGCCGTTCGAGGCGGACGGCACCGTGCCCGAGGCCAAGTACCGCTACGCGCGGCAGCTCCTCGCCGCCGTGCACGAGTACGCGCCCGGCGTCCGCGCTCAGGCGTACCTGGGGCAGATCCGGGTGGTGGACGGCAAGGGCGTCATCGACCTGGACGACCCGGCCGTGCGGGCGAGGGTGCTCAGGACGGACGCGGCCTTCCTCGACCTGGGGTTCGACGGCATCCACTACGACTTCGAGCCGATCTACCCCGACGACCGCGCCTTCCTCGCGCTCATGGACGCCACCCGCGAGCTGACCCGGTCGAAGGGGAAACTGGTGTCGGTGGCGCTGGAGCAGCAGACCCTCCTGGACGCGGGCCAGCCGGTCTACAAGGCGCTCCTGCCGCGCACGGGGAGGTTCCACTATCCGCCGCGCCCCACCCAGGACTTCCTGCGCGCCGTCGCCGACCGCGCCGACCAGGTCGCGATCATGACCTACGACGTGTCGCTGCCCACGCGCTCCCTCGCCGGCTGGCACTTCGCCCGGCACACCCGCACGACGCTGGAGCTCATCGGCGACCGCACGACGGTCTTCATGGGCGTCCCCACCTACCGGCCCCTCATGGACTGGGCGGAGGACCTGCCCGGCGCACTGCGCGGCGTCCGGCGCGGAGTCGAGGATCTCAAGCGGCCGCCCAGGCGGCCGTACGGCGTCGGCGTGTACGCGGACTGGACGACGAGCCCGGCCGAATGGTCACGTTATCGCGCCACCTGGCTACCCCGAGCGACAGGAAGTTTTGGCGGCTGAGAAACCCCTGCCGCGACGTTCCGAAACTCGCGTTTCCCCAGGTAAAAAGGGGTGGATACCCGCACAATCCTGGGGGTAGTGGAGGGTGCGGAAGGTCAAGCCTCTACAGGCGGATGGCAAGGGAAGTGGGGACGGCCGATGGGCACTCAGCAGTCCGCGCGGCACGACGCCGACCGTATCGGCGAACTGGCGGCCGAGTTCGCCGACTGGCGGATCGGCCGGGGCGGTTCCGGGCAATGGTGGGCCGTCCGGGGGAACGACCTCGTGCGCACGCACGACGTCGAGGAGCTCCGCGTCCGCCTCCAGGAGATGACCGCAGGGTCACGTTATCCAACCGAGTCCGGGACGTGGCCGGACTGACCCCGTAACGCGGCATTTGCGTGCCACGATGACGGTTGTGGGAGCCGCCGCCACGCGTACCCCCGAGCGTGTGGCGGCGGCTTCCTCCCGATTTATCCCGTTCCGCTTCGACCTGCGGGTCCAAGTGGAACGGCCGGAACGGTACCGTTCGTTGCATGGCACCCAGCACATCCACTGGCGCTCCGTTCGGACGGATGCTGACCGCCATGGTCACCCCGTTCCTGCCGGACGGCGGCGTCGACTACGACGGCGCCGCGCGCCTCGCGACCCATCTGGTCGACGAGCGGCGCCACGACGGCCTGGTCGTCAACGGGACGACAGGCGAGTCGCCCACGACGAGCGACGAAGAGAAGAGCAAACTCCTGCGGGCGGTCATCGAGGCGGTCGGCGACCGCGCCGTGATCGTCGCCGGTGCCGGTACGAACCACACCGAGCACAGCCTGAAACTCGCGCGGCAGGCCGAGGCCGCGGGCGCGCACGGCCTGCTCGTGGTCACGCCGTACTACAACAAGCCTCCGCAGGAGGGCCTCGTCCGCCACTTCACGGCGGTGGCCGACGCGACGGCGCTGCCCAACATGCTGTACGACATCCCGGGGCGCGCCGGGGTGCCGATCCAGAACGACACGCTCCTGAAGCTCGCCGAGCACCCGCGGATCGTCGCCGTCAAGGACGCCAAGGCCGACCTTTTCGGCGCGTCCATCGTGATGGCCGAGACCGACCTCGTCTGGTACTCCGGCGACGACAACCTCAACCTCCCTTGGCTGTCGGTCGGGGCGGCGGGGTTCGTCAGCGTGGTCGGCCATGTGGTCGGAGTCGAGCTCCATGAGATGATCGACGCATACCGCGCCGGCGAGCACGGGCGGGCGCTGGAGATCCACCGGCGCCTGCTGCCCGTGGTCGCCGCCATCATGACCCGTACGCAGGGCGCCATCGCCGTCAAGGCAGCGCTGAACCTGCTCGGCCTCCCCGGAGGCGGCCCGCTCCGCGCGCCGCTGGTGGAGGCCTCGCCGGAGTTCGCGGCGCGCCTGCGCGAAGACCTCACGATAGGGGGAGTCAAAGTGCCTGAGGTCGTCATCCCGGAGGTCGCCCGGTGAGCCATCCTCACCCGGAGCTTTCGGAACCGCCCGCGCCGCCCAAGGGGGGACTGCGGATCGTCGCGCTCGGCGGGCTGGGGGAGATCGGCCGCAACATGACGGTGTTCGAGTACGGCGGACGCCTGCTCATCGTCGACTGCGGCGTGCTCTTCCCCGAGACCGAGCAGCCCGGCGTCGACCTGATACTGCCCGACTTCGAGTACATCAGGGAACGGCTGGACGACATCGAGGCCGTGATCGTCACGCACGGCCACGAGGACCACATCGGCGCCGTCCCGTACCTGCTGCGCGAGCGCCGCGACATCCCGCTGGTCGGCTCGCGGCTGTCGCTGGCGCTGCTGGAGGCCAAGCTCACCGAGCACCGCATCAAACCGGTGACCGACGTGGTCGTGGAGGGGGAGCGCCGCACCTTCGGGCCGTTCGACTGCGAGTTCCTCGCCGTCAACCACTCGATCCCCGACGCGCTCGCCGTCGCCGTCCGCACGCCCGCCGGGCTCGTCCTGCACACCGGCGACTTCAAGATGGACCAGCTCCCGCTGGACGGCCGGCTCACCGACCTGCCCGGGTTCGCGCGGCTCGGCGCCGAGGGCATCGACCTGCTGATGTCGGACTCGACGAACGCCGAGGTGCCCGGCTTCGTCACCAGCGAGCGCAACATCGGGCCGGTCGTGGACGAGGTGTTCCGCACCGCGCAGGGGCGGCTCATCGTCGCCTGCTTCGCCTCGCACATCCACCGCGTCCAGCAGGTCCTGGACGCCGCCGTCGCCAACGGCCGCAAGGTCTGCTTCGTCGGGCGCTCCATGGTCCGCAACATGGGCGTCGCGCGCGAGCTCGGGTACCTGAACGTCCCCGACGACATCATGGTCGAGCAGAAGGTCATCGACGACATCCCCGGCGACCGGCTCGTGCTGGTGTGCACCGGGTCGCAGGGCGAGCCGATGTCGGCGCTGTCGCGGATGGCCAACCGCGACCACTCGATCCGCATCACCGACCGCGACACCGTGATGCTGGCGTCGTCGCTGATCCCGGGCAACGAGAACGCGGTCAACCGCGTCATCAACGGCCTCACCCGGTGGGGCGCCCGCATCGTCCACAAGGGCAACGCGCTCGTGCACGTGTCCGGGCACGCCTCGGCCGGCGAGCTGCTGTACGTGCTCAACGTGACCAAGCCGGCGAACTTCATGCCCATCCACGGCGAGTGGCGGCACCTGCGCGCGCACGCGAAGCTCGCCGCGCTCACCGGCGTGCCCGAGGACGGCATCGTCATCGCCGAGGACGGCGTCGTCGTCGACCTCGTGGACGGCCAGGCCAAGATCGTCGGTGCGGTGCCCGCCGGGTACGTGTACGTGGACGGCCTGTCGGTCGGCGAGGTCACCGAGACCTCCCTGAAGGACCGGCGCATCCTCGGCGAGGAGGGGTTCGTCTCCATCGTCATCGGCCTCGACTCCACCTCGGGCAAGCTCGTCGCCGGGCCCGAGGTGCACGCCCGCGGCGCCGGCATCGTCAACGAGGACTTCGACGAGGTCATCGCCCGGATCGAGGGCGTGCTGCGGGACGCCGCCGGCGACGGCGTGAACGACGTGCACCAGCTCAGCCAGCTGATCCGGCGCACCGTCGGCAAGTGGGTCAGCGAGAACTACCGCCGCCGACCGATGATCATCCCGGTGGTCGTCGAGGTGTAGCGCCCGTCGGGGGGGGGGGGGCGGGGGGCGGGGGGGCGCCCCCGAGGGGTT